>DETM01000044.1:0-1649 GCA_002361655.1 Prevotella sp. UBA3288
CAGTTGGTGGAGGCGGGCCTCTGTGTCGGTGAACGTTGCCGTGTAGGCTGTCAGTCCGTTTACCTCGGTGTAGTTAAGCGGTGACGTGGAGCAGAAAGTGGCCCAGCCGAGCGATGGTATGGCCACCACGTTCTCGTTGGTCTCTGAGTTGGTGAAGTACATGTAGCGCAGGTCGGCTATGCTGTAGGCCGTGTTGCCTACCGTGAGCTGTGCCGATGAAGCGTTGAATGACAGTGAGATGCCCGATGTGCTGACCTTGACGGTAGACCCGTCGGCTTTCTGCAGCACCAGGTAGGCGTAGTCGTAGGCTTGTGCTGTGGTCATACAGAGCGCAGCAGCCAGTGATAAAAATATCTTCTTCATATCCATAAATGTTATTATAAGATTTCGTTAGAGTACTCAATCTCGTCATCCTCTTCCAGGGTGGAGCTGAACGATGTCGATCCGGCTAATAGACGTCCTGTCTCCAGCCTGATGATGGTGCAGGCCGGCGCTTGGTAGGTTTTCTTCTGTTTCTTGACCATAGTGAATGTCGTTTTACTAATGAGGTGATTCGAATGATTGTTTATTCTTGAATGCAAAGGTCGCTTTTTTAACGCTATTAACCAAAATGTTTCAACGAAAGGGCCTGTTTCTTCAACAAAAGTATTACCTTTGCATCCGACTTTTGCACTATAGACACTCATGAACACCCGTGACCGCCAGATATTGCAGATAGCCCTGCCCTCTATCGTGTCGAACATCACCGTGCCGCTGCTGGGGATGATCGACGTGGCCATCGTGGGCCACATGGGCAGTGCCGCCTATATCGGGGCTGTGGCGGTAGGCTCGATGGTCTTCAACCTGACCTACTGGCTCTTTGGTTTCCTGAGGATGGGTACGAGTGGTATGACGGCTCAAGCCTTCGGTCGCAGAGACCTTGTCGAGGTGCCTCGGTTGCTGGTGCGCTCGCTTGCCATCGCCTTCGCCATCGCCCTGCTGCTGATAGTGCTGCAATGGCCACTCCGGTGGCTGATGTTCTGGCTGATAGGGCCTACGGCCGATGTGGCGCCGCACGCCACAACCTATTTCCATATCGTGGTGTGGGGAGCACCTGCCGTGCTGGGACTGAGCAGCCTGATGGGCTGGTATATCGGCATGCAGAACACCCGCATACCGATGCTCATCTCCATCGGGCAGAACATCGTCAACATATTGGCCTCACTGTCGCTGGTCTATGGACTGGGCATGAAGATTGAGGGCGTGGCCCTGGGCACGCTCATCGCCCAGTATGCCGGTTTCCTCGTGGCTTTGGGAATGCTGTGGAGATACTATCGCCGATGGTTCAGGAGTCTGAGGGGAGGGCATCACCTGACCGAGGGGCTGGGCCGTTTCTTCAGTATCAATCGCGACATCTTCCTACGCACACTGTGTCTCGTGGCCGTCAACCTCTTCTTCACCTCTGCGGGAGCTCGACAGGGGGCTGTCATACTCTCCGTCAACACGGTGATGATGCAGCTCTACCTGTTCTTCTCTTACTTCATGGACGGCTTTGCATACGCCGGCGAGGCCCTCTGTGGCAAGGCCTGCGGAGCCCGCAATGCCGCTGCCTTCAGCGAAACGCTTCGCAGGCTCTTCGGATGGATGGCGGCGGTGACACTCGTCTACAC
>DETM01000044.1:1769-3747 GCA_002361655.1 Prevotella sp. UBA3288
TTTTCTGGGCCTGTCTGATACCGGCTGCCGGAGCCGTAGCCTTCATCTGGGACGGTGTGTTTGTGGGCATTACTGCCACCCGGGGCATGCTGGCGTCATCGGCGGTCTCTGCCCTGACGTTCTTTGCTGTCTATCATGCTACCGTCTCATGGCTTGGCAATCACGGCCTGTGGTTGGCACAGATTGTTTACCTTGCCATGCGTGGACTTGTGCAGACCGTATGGTATCATCGCTATTGCCGATGAAGGGGCAGTTTCTGGGTGAAAGTTTCTTAAAAGAGTTAAATAATTGTAATTATTGCAGGACTCCTTATGCCGTATGCGCTGCACTTCATTTAAAATGTGTACCTTTGCAGTCCGATTTGGGGAGAGTCTTAGAATCCCCGCGAGATATTGTGTGAATAGCGGCGTCTTTGGCCGGACGAAGCGGTTCGTGAATCAGTGTCTCTGTATCCGCCCGATGTGGGACAAGTGCCCTCGGGAACGCTCGTTAGACTTGCAGCCGGGAGTTAGACCTCGGATGTGGGTTGATGTGCGTACATGATTTAATAAGTTAAACTGTTTTTTAGTAGTAAAATTTTAAAATGAACACTTTAAGTTACAAGACTATTTCCGTGAACAAGGAAACAGCAAAGAAGGAGTGGGTGGTGATTGATGCCACAGACCAGGTCGTTGGTCGTCTCGCTTCCAAGGTAGCAAAGCTGATTCGCGGAAAGTACAAGCCCAGCTTCACACCGCACGTTGACTGTGGCGACAATGTCATCCTTATCAATGCCGATAAGGTGGTATTTACTGGTAAGAAGGAGACCGACAAGGTCTACACCCGCTACACGGGCTATCCTGGTGGCCAGCGCTTCCAGACTCCCGCCGAGCTGCGCAAGCGCAACGGTGGTGTGGAGAAGTTCCTCCGCCACGCTGTCAAGGGCATGCTGCCCAAGGGTCCCCTCGGCCGCAGCCTGCTGAACAACCTCTACATCTATGAGGGTACAGAACATCCGCACGAGGCCCAGAAGCCGAAGGCAATTGATATCAACCAGTACAAGTAATTGGTTTAGAGTTTATAGTTTAAAGTTTATAGATTATAGAGATTATGGAAGTAATCAACGCAATAGGTCGTCGCAAGAGTTCTGTAGCCCGCGTATATGTTAAGGAGGGTACCGGCAAGATCACGATCAACAAGAAGGATTTAGAAGTTTATTTCCCCTCAGCCATCCTGCAGTATGTGGTGAAGCAGCCGCTGAACCTGCTCGAAGTAGCCGAGAAGTACGATATCAAGGTCAACCTCGACGGTGGTGGCTTCACAGGCCAGAGCCAGGCTCTCCGTCTGGCCATCGCCCGTGCCCTGGTGAAGATCAACGAGGAGGACAAGAAGAAGCTCAAGGACGCTGGTTTCATGACGCGCGACAGCCGTGAGGTGGAGCGCAAGAAGCCGGGTCGGCCCAAGGCTCGCCGCCGCTTCCAGTTCAGTAAACGATAATTTATTGGACGATTGGACAATTTCACGATTGGACAATTGCCTGATAGAGACTGAACGAGTTTAGTATCTAAACTTCTGAGACTCTGGCTAGGACTACTAGTAAAACTAGTTCAACTAGACTACTCAGGAGCTGATTCTAACAAGAATTAGAAAAGAAAGTAAACAATTAAAAAGAAACAAGAAAACATGTCAAGAACAAATTTTGACCAGTTGCTCCAGGCTGGCTGCCACTTCGGCCACCTGAAGCGTAAGTGGAACCCCGCAATGGCTCCCTACATCTATACCGAGCGTAACGGTATCCATATCATCGACCTGCACAAGACAGCCGCCAAGATCGACGAGGCTGCCGATGCCCTGAAGCAGATTGCCAAGAGTGGCAAGAAGATTCTGTTCGTCGCTACTAAAAAACAGACCAAGGAAGTGATTGCCGAGAAGGCTGCCAGCGTCAATATGCCCTACGTCATCGAGCGCTGGCCCGGCGGTATGCTCACCAACTTCCCCA
>DETM01000001.1:0-137 GCA_002361655.1 Prevotella sp. UBA3288
TCGTGGGTAGGACCGTCCTCGCCGACGCGGAAGGCATCGTGGGTCCAGATGAACTTCACGGGCAGTTCCATGAGGGCCGCCATACGGACGGCGGGCTTCATATAGTCAGAGAACACGAAGAAGGTGCCGCAGGCGGG
>DETM01000001.1:257-3776 GCA_002361655.1 Prevotella sp. UBA3288
GCCTGGAAGAAGGCACCGCTGAAGTCGCCACGCACCAGGTTGTGGGTCTTCTTGAGGAAACCGTCGGTCTTGTCAGAGTTAGACAGGTCGGCACTGGCGCAGATCATGTTGGGCACCTGCTCGGCCAGGGCACTGAGCACGGTGGCGCTGGCACCGCGGGTGGCGGCACCGGCCTTCTGCTCTACTTTCGTCCAGTCGATGACGGGTGCCTTGCCGCTGAACCAGTCGTCCAACTGCTTGGCCTGCTCGGGATGACCCTTGGCCCACTCAGCCTTCTGGGCGTAGCGCTCAGCCACAATCTTCTTCAGTTCCTCACGACGTTTGGCGTAGAGTTCCTTTACTTCGGGGAAGATCTGGAAGGGATTCTCGGGATCGGCACCCAGGTTCTTCATGGTCTCGACGAAGTTGTCGCCACCGAGGGGAGCACCGTGGGTAGCGCAGTTGCTCTCATACGAAGAGCCGTCGGCCTTGCGGGCACCCTTGCCCATGACGCAGTGGCCGATAATCAGGCTCGGACGCTCCTTCTCAGCCTGAGCCTTACGGATAGCCTGGCGAATCTGGTCGACATCGTTGCCGTCGATCTTCTGTACATACCATCCCCAGGCCTCATACTTCTTGGCGGTGTCCTCGCTGGTGACCACCTCGGTGCGGGTAGAGAGTTGGATGTCGTTGGCATCGTAGAACATGATGAGGTTGTCGAGTCCCAGGTTGCCGGCGATGCGGCCTGCGCCCTGAGAAATCTCCTCCTGCACGCCGCCGTCGGAGATGTAGGCGTAGATGGTCTGATTCATCACGTCGCCCAGACGAGCCTTGAGGAATTTGGCTGCGATGGCAGCACCCACGGCAAAGGTGTGGCCCTGGCCCAGAGGACCGGAGGTGTTCTCGATGCCGCGCTCCAGTTCACGCTCGGGGTGACCGGGAGTGACGGAGCCCCACTGACGCAACTGCTGCAGGTCCTCCAGCGAATATTTGCCGATGAGGGCCAACTGCGAGTAGAGCATCGGAGCCATGTGGCCTGGGTCGAGGAAGAAACGGTCGCGGCCCTCCCATGTGGGGTTCTCAGGGTCGTAGACGAGGAATTCACTGTACAGGGTGTTGATGAAATCAGCACCGCCCATGGCGCCACCGGGGTGACCGCTCTTTGCTTTTTCTACCATTGCGGCAGCCAGGATTCGGATGTTGTCGGCTGCCTTGAGCATTACTTTGTTGTCGTTCATATTTTTATTAATTGATAAGATACCTTATATTATAAGAATACGACTTGTGGCCTTTTTTCCCTAATAATCCTTCTTATTTCTTAAACAGCACAAACAGTTTCAGACCGAAACAAGCCAGAATCAGCACCCATGCAATAAGTGAGATGAACGAGGTGAACCCGTAGAAGAATGATCCAGGATAGAAACTAAAGAGATTGATGACGAAATACAGAACTTGGCAGAACAGCAGTATCAAAGCACCTGCTGCGCCAGCAATCAAAGGAATCTTTGGGTCTTTTAAGAAATCCATAGTTGTTTGTTTTAATGATTGTTATTTCTTGTGGTCTACGGCACTTTGCTCAATGGCGAGTCCGGCCTTGTAGTTCTCGATGTAGCGGTTGAAACCGGCCACGTCTTCCTGAGTGGGGGCGATGCTCGTACCGGTGTTGCCGGCGAAGACCACCTTCTCCAGATAGTCGGCCAGAGAGAGTCGCTGCGGGTTGTTTACCATGAAGCCGGCCAGCAGGGCTATGCCCCATGCGCCGCCTTCGCCTGCCGTCTCCATGACGGAGATGGGCGAGTTGAGGGCAGCAGCGAGCATACGCTGACCGACACCGGCAGTCTTGAAATAGCCGCCGTGGCCGGTGATGCGGTCCACCTTGACATTCTCTTCCTTGAGCAGGATGTCGTTGCCCAGTTTCAGCACGCCGATGGCACCATAGAGATGAGCGCGCATAAAATTGGCGAGGTTGAACTTGTCGTTGGCAGAACGGACAAACAGGGGACGACCGTCGCTAAGACCCGTCACAGGTTCGCCTGAGACGTAGTTGTAGGCCATCAGTCCGCCGCAGTCGGCATCGCCCTCGAGGGCTTTGTTGAAGAGTTTGCCGTAGACCTCGTTCATGTCGACGGGCACACCAAGCAGTTGCTGGTACTCCTTGAACAGACCCACCCAGGCGTTGATGTCGCTGGTGCAGTTGTTGCAGTGGACCATAGCCACGAGGCTGCCGTCGGGCGTGGTCACCATGTCGATCATCTCGTAAGGCTTCGACAGTGGCTTCTCGAGCACGATCATCGAGAACGACGAGGTGCCTGCCGAGACGTTGCCCGTGCGCTGCTTCACGGCGTTGGTAGCCACCATGCCCGTTCCGGCGTCGCCCTCGGGCGGACAGACGGGGATGCCGGCCTTCAGGTGGCCGCTGACATCGAGGCGCTTGGCACCTTCGGGAGTGAGGAAACCGGCATTGTCGCCGGCGTTCAGACTTTTAGGTAGGATGTCGAGCAGACGGTAGGGGAGACCCTTGGCGGCGAGGATGTCGTCGAACTTAGCCACCATCGTGGCATCGTAGGTCTTCGTCTGGGGGTCGACGGGAATCATGCCGGAGGCATCGCCCACGCCGAGCACGAACTGTCCGGTCACCTGCCAGTGGACATAACCGGCGAGGGTGGTCAGGAACTTGATGTCTGACACATGCTCTTCGTTGTCGAGGATGGCCTCGTAGAGGTGGCTGATGCTCCAGCGCAGGGGGATGTTGTAGTTGAAGAGTTCAGAGAGTTCGGCAGCGGCCTTGCCCGTATTGGTGTTGCGCCAGGTGCGGAAGGGCACCAGTATCTGCTGCTGCTCGTTGAAGGCCATATAGCCGTGCATCATGGCAGAGAAGCCGATGGCTGCGAGACTCTCGATCTCGCAGTCGTACTGCTTCATCACGTCCTTGCGCAGGTCGGCATAGCAGTCCTGCAGACCGTACCAGATGGCTTCGGTGGAGTAGGTCCAGAGTCCGTCAACGAGTTGGTTCTCCCACTCGTGAGAGCCCTGTGCGATGGGCATGTTGTTCTCGTCGATGAGGACGGCCTTGATGCGGGTAGAACCAAACTCGATGCCGAGAATGGCCTTGCCACTTTCAATAACTTGTTTTGCTGTCATATCTTACTTCAGGGCTTTATTCAACATGTAGTACATCTCGTTGTTCTGCAGTTGCTGCTTGAACTCGTAGGTCTTCGTCGACTTGTTGATCTTGACATACTCGATGCCCAGCATCTCGGCGAAGTCTTCCCAGTACTCTTCGGTGATGTCGTAAGAGAAGGCGCTGTGGTGCGTACCACCTGCCAGGATCCATGCACCGGCACCGATCTCGAACGTGGGCTGTGGCACCCAGAGGGCGCTGGCCACGGGCAGGTTGGGCATGGGCTTTGGCTCGATGCACTCTACCTCCTGACTGATCAGGCGGAAGCGGTTGCCCAGGTCGACGACGGTAGCCTTGATGCCGCGACCGGTCTTCGAGGTGAACACCAAACGGGCGGTCTGCTGCTTGCGGATACCGAT
>DETM01000001.1:3826-4141 GCA_002361655.1 Prevotella sp. UBA3288
TGCGGATACCGATGCCGAGGAAGTGGACTTCGAGTTTGGGCTTGTCGACAGCGATGAGCGGGCACACCTCGAGCATGTGGCTCTGCAGACAACTGGAGCGGTCGCCGGCGAAGTTGAGCGTGTAGTCCTCGAGGAACGAGCAGCCGGTGGGCAGTCCCTGCGAGATGACCCACAGCGTGCGGTAGAGGCAGGCCGTCTTCCAGTCGCCCTCGGCACCGAAGCCGATACCTTCGGCCATGAGGCGCTGCGAGGCCAGACCGGGTATCTGGTCGAAGCCGCAGAAGTCGGGCGCGTCGATGTCGGCGTCGCCCAGGT
>DETM01000001.1:4294-4430 GCA_002361655.1 Prevotella sp. UBA3288
TCGTCGATCTTGATGGTGTAGAGTTTCTTGTACTCATCCACCAGGCAGTCGACTTCCTGGTCGGTCACCTTCTTGAAATATTCCATCAGTGAAGAGACGGGATAGTAGTCGACATGATAGCCCAGACGCTGCTCGA
>DETM01000001.1:4529-4678 GCA_002361655.1 Prevotella sp. UBA3288
ATACCGAACATCAGGCAGCGCACGTCGTGAGCGTCGGCCACACCGGCAGCCACGCGGGCCCATACGGCAATCTGACGCTGGGCAGTCTCGTCCTTCCAGTAGCCGCAGACCACCTTGCGGGCCACACGCATACGGGTGCAGATGTGTCC
>DETM01000022.1:0-15268 GCA_002361655.1 Prevotella sp. UBA3288
TCGACATAGCGCTGGCGATAGCGCAACTCGGGGTCGTCGAAGGCATCGTACACCTTGCCGTCGGCATCGGTCTTGACCACGGGCAGCGGCTTCAGACTCTTCGACAGCACGGTCATCTCCAGCACGTGAACGCTGACTTCGCCGGTCTTCGTGCGGAACACGTAGCCTTTCACGCCGATGAAGTCGCCCAGGTCGAGCAGTTTCTTGAAGACAATGTTGTAATATGCCCCCCCTACTGCCCACGAGGGGGCTTCATTTCCTTTTAAGCCAGGCTTGCCAGCATTAGTGGCCCCCTCGGGGGCGGAGGGGGGGGCTTGCAGGTCGTCGCGTGTAATATACAACTGTATGCGCCCCTTCGAGTCCTGCAGTTTGGCAAAGCCGGCCTTGCCCATGATACTCTTGCTCATGATACGGCCGGCGATGCTCACCATGCGGCTGTTTTCCGGAGTGGCCGTCTGGCGCACATCGTTGCCGTCGTCGTCCTTGCCGACGACGGGCAGGTCTACAAAGTCGCGGATGATGTCGGTACTCCAGGCCGTCACGGGATATTCGGCAGCGGGGTAGGGGTTGATGCCCATGCGGCGCAGTTCGTCGAGCGACTGGCGGCGCAATATCTCTTGTTCACTCAGTTCAAGTATGTTCATAATTGTCCTTTTGTTTGCTTTTCAGGCTGCAAAGTTACTAATAATTTCCGAATTAGTTCACAATTTAATATTATTTTAGTTACTCATTCAAATAAAAATTCGTAATTTTGCAGCCGAAATGAAGTTTTCTGGTATTAAGTACTTGTTGCTCGTCGTCGCTCTGGGCGTCGGCGGGCAGGCGAGGGCCGAGGGAGGCCTGCTGTCTTTTCTCAAGAAGGTGACGACGTTTGTCGACTCTATGTCTGTCAGAGGCCTGGACCCGAACTACATAGAAGCACCGCAGAAACCTTGGCAGTTGATTGTGCGAGGCAATGTAAGTCAGACGATGCTCACAATGGAGACACGGGGCATGCTGGCCGGCACGGACTATACTGCCAAACCGTCGCTGAAGACCGTCCCTTCGCAGTATATCGGTCTGTGGGCCGGCTACCGGGGCTATGGCCTGGGCTACACGGTGAACGTGGGTGGCGACAAGGGTAGTTATTTCACCTTTGGCGCCACCGGAGGCTCGTATGGCATCAATGTGCGCATCCACTCGTTCGACAATAGCGACCCGGCCATTAAATTGGATATGGAATTGGAAGGTGTTTCACAGGAAGACTTGGATACTTACCAAAACACACAGTTGAAGGACCCCATTCATGTGCGAACGGTGTTCGCTGACGGCTATTATTTCTTCAACGGCAAGAAGTTCTCCTATGCCGCAGCCTACGACCAGTCGGTGATACAGAAGCGCTCGGCCGGTTCGCTGATGGCCGGGCTCATGTACAACTATACGCGTATCGACTATTCGGACGCTTCGAATGGCGACCTGATCTATCTGATGCAAGGACTGGGCAAGGTGAAACTGTGGCAGGGCAGCATCGGCGCCGGCTATGCCTACAACTGGGTGCCGACGCGCGGACTGCTGGTCAACGCGATGGCCATGCCCATGCTGACCTTTGTCAACAAAATCAGGGCCTACGGCTATACGACCAACATACCGGAGATGATGGAAGACCCCAGGTTCTGGAGCGACGACATCTCCTACGAAGAGTGGGACCAATGGTATTACGAGACCATCCGCGTGGCGCCAGCGGCCTATCAGACCTTCAATAGCGGACTGACCTTCAGTGTCGATGCCCGCGTGTCGCTGACCTACAACTTCGGGCGCTGCTTCTTCAATGCGTACGGTCAGTTCAACAATATCCGCTATCACCACAACAGCAGCAATGGCTACTTGAACGACTGGTTCGTCAACACGTCGTTCGGCGTACGCCTGTAGTCGCGTGTGGAAAAATAAAAGGAGAGATGATGAAGAAAGAAATACGAAAACACCGGTATGTAGAGGGTGTGGGCATCGTGGTGATCGTGCTGGCACTGGTGCGCTGTGCCTTCCCCGGCATCGGTTCGCCACAGGTGGCCCCGACGACAGAGCAGACCGACAGTACGGCGGCCCCGACTACGAAGCGCTATCTGGCCGACGGACAGCGGCCGCACCGCATCAGGGGCGTGGTCAGTTACGACCGCTCCTTTCCTGACAGCAACCACGTGCAGTTGCCGGCAGCCCAGCGTTGGGGCGTCAGTCCGGTGAAGAACCGCAAGAATGCCGAGGAACGCCGGGATGAACTGGTGTATATGGCTGCATCGCCCTATTACTACGTAGACCCCTTGCAGCGCAGCATCCCCTATCTGGTGCCCCGTGCGGCTGTCCTCCTACAGGATATCGGACAGGCCTTCTTCGACAGTCTGCAGGTGAAGGGCATCCCTTTGCACCGTCTCATCGTGACCAGCGTGCTGCGTACCGAGGAGGATGTCGTCAAACTGCGCCGTGTCAACACGAATGCCACCGAACAGTCGTGCCATCTCTATGGTACCACCTTCGACATCTGCTACAACCGCTATAAGACCATCGAGGACCCTGAGGGTCCCCGCCGCAGGACCGTACGCGACGACTCGTTGAAGTACGTGCTCTGTGAGGTGCTCGACGATATGCGGCAGCAAGGCCGCTGCTACATCAAGTATGAGCGCAAGCAGGGCTGTTTCCACATGACGGTGCGATGAAAAAAGTTGGCGGTGCGATGAAAAAAGTTGGCGAAAAATTTGGATTTCGCCAAAAAATGTTGTATCTTTGCACTTGCGTTCTTTGAATTGATGACCGCCTCTTGTGACAGATGACAGATGACACATAGGTTTTGAAAACTTCATCGCGTACCGTGAGCGGGTGCGCGGAATATTATGTTCACGCGGTACGCGAAATACTTTAGAAATATCATCTGTCATCTGTCATCTGTCATTTGTCTATATAATGATAGAAAGGATTAGGTTGTCGTTTAAAAAATACAGTAATACAGATAATACAGTAGTTTTCTTAAAGTCCATCGCGTACCGCGCGTATACGCGGTACGCGATAAAAGTTTATAAATCTACTGTATTATCTGTATTACTGTATGAAGGAATGAATTATAATAAGTGGCATCTTCGACTTGTTCCGACGGCATCTACGAGTGTAAAGTGCCGTCGGAACGAGTGGGAAAATCATATCTGTCATAACTGCCGGAGGTCGTCATAAGACGGCAGGCAGTCTTCGAAACAGTTGCCGATGTAATAAAACAGGGTTAAAAAATGCTTAAATCCTTTTTTATTCCGCAGAAAAGTAGTACCTTTGTAGGCTGAAACGAACGTGTCAAATTGCGTCAGCGGGGCTGAAAATGGCCTTAAACGCAAAATGTGGGAAAATAGCCCAATAGGAAAATAGCCCAATAGGAAAATAAAAAAATAAATTGTAAATTGTAAATAGTAAAATTGTAAATAAGATAGATGGATCAGACGTTTGACAACGACAGAATTTTGAAGATTAACATCGAGGAGGAGATGAAGTCATCGTATATCGACTATTCGATGTCGGTGATTGTGGCTCGTGCCCTCCCGGATGTTCGTGATGGATTTAAACCCGTGCATCGCCGTATATTATATGGTATGATGGGCATCGGCAATACCAGCGACAAGCCACACAAGAAGTGCGCCCGCGTGGTCGGTGAGGTGCTCGGTAAGTACCACCCCCACGGCGACTCGTCGGTATATGGAGCCCTGGTGCGCATGGGACAGGAATGGAACATGCGCTATACGCTGGTGGACGGACAGGGTAACTTCGGCAGTGTGGACGGCGACTCGCCGGCTGCCATGCGTTACACCGAGTGCCGCCTGTCGAAGATGGGCGAGCACATCATGGACGACCTCGATAAGGAAACGGTCGACATGGACCCCAACTTCGACAATACGCTGGTGGAGCCCAGCGTGATGCCCACGAAGGTGCCCAACCTGCTGGTCAACGGCGGCAACGGTATCGCCGTAGGCATGGCCACCAATATACCTACCCACAACCTGGGTGAGGTGATTGACGGCTGCTGCGCCTTCATCGACAATCCCGACATCGACACCGAGGGCCTGATGGAGTATATACCCGGACCGGACTTCCCCACGGGAGCCTATATCTACGGCCTGCAGGGCGTGAAGGAAGCCTACGAGACCGGTCGCGGCCGCATCGTGATGCGTGCCAAGGCCGAGATAGAGGCCGGCGAGGCCCACGACAAGATTGTGGTCAACGAGATTCCATACGGTGTGAACAAGGCCGACCTGGTGGCTTACATCGCCGACCTGGCTACACAGCACAAGATAGAGGGCATAGCCAACGTCAACGACGAGTCGGGCCGTCAGGGTATGCGCATCGTGGTGGACTGCAAGCGCGATGCCAATGCCAACGTCATTCTGAACAAACTGTTCAAGATGACGGCCCTGCAGAGTTCGTTCTCGGTGAACAGCATCGCCCTGGTGCCCATCAAGACGCCGGACGGCGTTCGTCTGCGCCCCCGTCTGCTGTCGCTCCGCGAGTGCATCCGCTACTTCATCGAGCACCGTCACGACGTGACCATCCGCCGCACGCAGTACGACCTGCGCAAGGCTCGTGAGCGTGCCCACATCCTGGAGGGATTGATTATCGCCGTGAACAACATCGACGAGGTGGTGCACATCATCCGCCAGAGCCAGACGCCCACCGACGCACAGCGCAACCTGGAGAAACGCTTCGAACTGGACGAACTGCAGTCGAAGGCCATTGTCGACATGCGCCTGAGCCAACTCACCGGACTGCGTGTCGACCAGTTGCACCAGGAATACGACGACCTGATGAAACTCATTGCCGACCTGGAGGAAATACTGAACAACCCCGAGCGTTGCAAGGAGGTGATGAAGCAGGACCTGCTGGAGGTGAAAGAGAAATACGGCGACGAGCGAAAGACGGAGATCATACCCTTCGACCACGAGTTCAATGCCGAGGACTTCTATCCCGACGACCCCGTGGTGATCACCATCAGCCACATGGGCTACATCAAGCGCACACCACTCTCTGAGTTCCACGCGCAGGGCCGTGGCGGCATGGGTTCGAAGGGAGCACGTCACCGCGACAACGACTTCACCGAGTATATCTATCCCGCCACGATGCACAACACGCTGCTCTTCTTCACACAGAAGGGACGCTGCTACTGGCAGAAATGCTACGAGATACCCGAGGGCGACAAGAACGCGAAGGGCCGTGCCATACAGAATATGCTGAACATCGAGCCCGATGATGCCATCAATGCCGTGCTCCGCATCAAGAACTTCAACGATGAAGCATTCCTCAAGTCGCACTATGTGGTGTTTGCTACCAAGCAGGGCATCATCAAGAAGACCTGTCTGGATCAGTATAAGAACGTGCGTGCAGCCGGTGTGCGTGCCATCAATATCAACGAGGGCGACGAGGTGGTAGGCGTTCGTCTGACCAACGGCCACAACGAGATCCTGCTCGCCAACCGCAACGGACGTGCCGTGCGCTTCAACGAGAGTGCTGTGCGCACGATGGGACGTGTCTCTACAGGTGTTATCGGCATGCGTCTCGACGGGGGCGACGACGAGGTGGTAGGCATGGTATGCGTCAACGACCCGCAGACCGAGACCATCATGGTGGTCAGCGAGAACGGCTATGGCAAGCGTTCGGACATCGAAGACTATCGTATCACGAACCGTGGTGCCAAGGGCGTGAAGACCATGGCGGTGACCGAGAAGACGGGCCGTCTGGTGGCTATCAAGGTGGTGACCGACGAAAACGACCTGATGATCATCAACAAGAGCGGTGTGCTCATCCGCTTGAATGTAGACGAGGTGCGTGTCATGGGGCGTGCCACTCAGGGCGTGCGCCTGATCAACCTGACGAAGAAGAACGACACCATCGCCAGCGTATGCAAGGTGCAGCGCTCCCGCGAGGAGGACGCAGAAGGCGTAGCATCTCCGGAAACTCTGGAAACTTCAGAAACTCCAGCCCCTGAAACAACCGTTTAACTAACAACTATAAGATTATGAAAAAACTAATGATGATGGCCCTGATGGCAGCCGCTGCCACCACCGCCTTTGCCCAGGATGCCCTGGTGAAAGAAGCAAAGAAACTGGCTGGTAAAGGCGAGTTCGCCGAAGCCGTCAAAGTGATCACCCCCGCCCTGACCTCTGCCGAGACCACCGACAAGGCTGCTGCCTGGCACCAGTTGAGCGACATCTACTATCAGCAGCACACCAAGATCGGCGAGACGGCTGCCAAGAGTGCAATCACCAAGGAAACCTATGACACGCTGACCATGTATCAGGCTGCCGTGGCTGCTTGGGAGAATGCCCTCAAGTGCGACGAGTTCGATATGCAGCCCAACGAGAAGGGCAAGGTGAAGCCTAAGTTCCGCTCGGAGTCGCAGACCCGCTACAAAATCTTCGGCGTGCAACTGGTACAGGCCGGTCAGTTCTTCTATCAGAAGAAAGACAACGAGGCTGCGCTGAAGGCATGGAAGGCTTATGTCGATATGAAGAACACACCGATCTTCGCAGAGGTGGAGGACTTCCCCAAGGATCCCTTCTTCTACGATATCGCATACTATGCAGCCTTCCTGTCGTACCAGACCAAGGACTATGCCGCTGCAGAGAAGTATGCCAAGATTACCGCTGAGAATCCTGAGAAGGTAGAGGATGCCAACGAGATACTGCTCTTCTCGAAGAAGGACAATATGAAGACCAAGGAAGACTCGCTGGCCTATGTCGCCATGGTGAAGGACCTGCACAAGGCGCATCCTGAACAGGACCGCTACTTCAACCTGCTGATGGAATACTATACCCGCGGCAACAATCCTCAGGCCACGAATGAATGGATCAAGGAGGAGGCCGAGATTAACCCGCAGAACAGCATGGTGTGGGCTCTGAAGGGCGAGGCAGAGATGAACGCCGAGAAATGGGACGAGGCTATCGCCAGTTACGACAAGGCCATCGCCATCAAGCCCGACTTCGTGCAGTGCATCTTCAATGCCGGACGTTGCTACTACTCGTCGGCTATGGAACTGCAGGGTAAACTGGCCGACAAGAACGGTATGATCACCAACGAGAACCGTGCCAAGGTGGTCGAGGTGGTGAAGAAGGCCGAGGGCTACTATGTACGGGCCAGAGAGATCGATCCTGACCGTGCTATCTGCAACTGGGCTTATCCTCTCTATCAGATCTACTACTTCATGAAGGATAATGCCAAGATGAAAGAAATCGAGGCTATTGATCCCTCGCTGGCTCAGTAAAAAAACGAAAACAGCCTTAAATGACGAAGCAAACCATACTGTTGCTTCTCTTACTAATGATGACACCGTGCCTGACACTCGCTCAGAAGAAAGAGTTGAGTCAGGCACGGTCTTCTATCAAGAGCGGCAAATACGACGATGCGGCAAAGGTGCTCACCACACTGCTGAGAGACTCGGCCAACCGGACCAACAAGCGTATCTGGCTGGCCTACTACGATGCTGTCCACGGCCAGTACGCACAGGGCAACGAGAAGTTGTATTTGAAGCAGAAATACGACACGGCCACCTTCTTTGCCAATGTGAAGCGGATGGTGACCGTAGCCGAGACCCTCGACAGCCTGGCACCGGAATACCGCAAGAGCCATGCTGCCGAACAAAACACCTACAGGCCTAACCTCTTCAACGGGGGCGCCTTCTTTATCCATAAGGGAAAGTGGATGGAGGCCTTCGACTACTACCAGACCTATATCGACTGTGCCCGCCAGCCGCTCTTCCAGGCTTACGGCTACGACTCCACCGATGTGCGACTGCCCGAGGCGGCATATTGGGCTACCTACTGCGGCTATAAGTTGCAGGACCCTGTGCTCACCCTGCGCCACAGGAAATTGGCGCTCAGGGATTCTACGAAAGCCGACTTCACACTGCAGTTCATGGCTGAAGCGCGTAAGTGGCTCAAGGATGACGAACTCTATCGCAAGACGCTCGAGGAGGGCTTCCGCCGTTTTCCGCTCTTTCCCTATTTCTTTCCGCGACTGATGGATATCTACACCGGGATGGGACAGTATGACAAGGCCTTGACCCTGGCCGACAGTGCCTTAGCCGTCAACGACTCCAGCGAACTGTTTCTGTTCGCCAAGTCGACCGTTCTCCTGAACTTGGAGCGCTATGCCGAAAGCATCAAGTATAGTGAGCGGCTTATCAAGCAGAATCCACAACTGGCCGAGCCGTACTTCAATGCCGGCACGGCCTATGTCAATATAGCCGGACGGCTGGATGAGCGCAAGGAGCGGAAACTGATGCGCAAATCCTATGAGAAGGCCCGTCCATACATAGAACAATACCGGAAGATGATGCCTCAGGAACAGGACAAGTGGGCCCCCGTGCTCTACCGCATCTACCTGAATTTGAACATGGGGCGTCAGTTTGACGAGATAGACCGGCTGCTGAGGGAAAGGTGAAAAATTGAAAAGGTGAAAAGGTGAAAAATTGAAAAGGTGAAAAGGTGAAAAAGTAAAATGATAAACGAGAGGTAAATGAAGAAGATATGTATCGTGGTGGGTGCACGTCCGAATTTTGTGAAGGTTGCACCGTTGATTCGCACTATTGAGAAATGCGAAGATGCCGACTATGAACTGATCTACACCGGCCGCAGGGACGACCCTACACTTGAGGCCTCGCTGTTCGACGACCTGCAGATGCCGCATCCGCAGGTGTTCTTCGGCGTAGACAGCGTGAAGTTGAACGAGATAACGAGTCAGGTGATGGTCAAGTTCGACCACTATCTCGACTTCGCCCATATCGATGTGGTCATCGTCGTAGACGACCTGGCGTCGACCATGGCCGCTGCCATCACGGCCAAGAAGCGCGGCATCAAGGTGGCACACCTCGTGGCCGGCACCCGCTCGTTCGATATGTCGATGCCGAAGGAGGTGAACCGCCTGGTCATCGATGCCCTCTCAGACTATCTCTTCACCGCCGGTGTCAGGAGCAATAGCGTGGCTAGCCGCGAGCAGGGCGAGGGCTCCAACACCTATATGGTGGGCAACATCCTGATGGATACCCTCCGCTTCAACCAGAAGCGCCTCCGCAAGCCCCAACTTGACATTGAGGAAGGCCAATATCTGGTCTTCACCCTGAACCGCAAGGCCCTTCTGGCCGATGAAGCCAATCTGAAACGGATGCTCGAAGCCATGCAGGAAGCCGCCGGCGGACTGCCCATCATCGCTCCCCTGCGCGGCCAGGCCTACGAAAAAGTTGCAACTCTCCATTCTCCATTCTCCATTCTCCATTCCCTGTCCTACCTCGAGTTCGGTTGGCTGACGGCTCATGCCCGTGGTATCATCACCGACAGTGGCAACGTGGCCGAGGAGGCCACCTTCAACAGCGTGCCTTGCATCACCCTGAACAGTTACACCGAGCATCAGGAGACGGTCACCGTGGGCACCAACGTGCTGGTAGGCGAGGATGCCCAGAAACTGAAAGAAGCCGTCGCCCAGATGGTCAGTGGCTCATGGAAAAAAAGTGCCCTGCCAGACCGTTGGGACGGTCGCACGGCAGAGCGCATCGTGAGAATCCTGCTGGAAAAATAGTTGGCCTTATTGGGGCGTACGTGCTCCCAAGGCAGATGTTCTTATTCTTCTTTGACGGGCATCCCTTTCCATTCCACTTTGTAGCCTTGGCGGGATTCGAATTCGGCTCTGATCAGCGAGAAACGCTTCACATTTTCCGGCACATCCTTGATCTGAAGGGTGAAGTTCACCGGCAGACCGACTTCCAGGTACGATTTGTTTCCTTTCACCACTTCTGCTTCATAGGCATTCCCGTCAGAATCGAGAGCGGTGGCCTTATGAAACAATGCCGCAGGATGTCGAGTGGCACACCGCAACATCGCAGCGCCGTCCTATCGCTATGGTTGCCTCGGTTTGCGCCTTGCCGCCCATTGATGCTTTATGTAACAAAAACAAGGTGCTGTTTGTGCACCTTGTTTCTGTTACTGGTTATAAGTTTTTCCCGGCAATGCTAGTGAGTCGTCACAGCCCGAAGGCTTAGTAGTTCTCGGCCTTCATCAGGAAAGTGGCTTAGTAGTTCTCGGCCTTCACCTGGAAGTAAGCCTGGGCATGGTTGCAGACGGGGCACTCCTCAGGGGCCTTCTTGCCAATGACGATGTGGCCGCAGTTGCTGCACTGCCAGATGACGTCGTTGTCCTTTGAGAAGACACGCTCCTGCTTGATGTTGTCCAGCAAACGGCGATAACGCTCCTCGTGCTCTTTCTCAATGGCTGCGACACCCTCGAACTTGTCGGCAATCTCGTCGAAGCCTTCTTCGCGGGCCTCACGGGCCATACGGGCATACATGTCGGTCCACTCGAAGTTCTCGCCGTTGGCAGCATCCTCCAGGTTGGTGATGGTGTCAGAGACCTTGCCGCCGTTGAGGTATTTGTACCACAGTTCGGCATGCTCTTTCTCGTTGGCTGCCGTCTCTTCGAAAATCTTGCTGATTTGTACGTAGCCGTCCTTCTTGGCTTTCGAGGCGAAATAGGTGTACTTGTTGCGGGCCTGGCTCTCGCCGGCGAAGGCTTCCTGAAGGTTCTTCTCTGTTTTTGTTCCTTTTAAGTTTTTCATAAAGTTTGTTTGTTTTAAGTGAATATTTTGGGGCCTATGGGGCTTCTGGGGCTTCTGGGACTTCTGGGGCCTATGGGGCTTCTGGGGCTTCTGGGGCCTATGGGGCCTCTGGGGCTTCTGGGGCCTCTGGGGCTTCTGGGGCCTCTAGGATCTAAACGGTGATTTCCCCGCAGATGCTTTGACGCATGAACTTGCGCACCTGCTCAGGGTTGTCGTACTTGCCCTGCAGATACATCAGTTTCGTGACCGCCGACTCTACGGTGCCGTCGTAGCCGCTGATGACGCCTGCCTCCTGAAGCCGGTAGCCGGTGTCGTAGCGGCTCATCTCCACCGTTCCCTGCAGGCACTGGCTGATATTGATGATCACCTTGCCGCAGCGTGTGCCTTCGCGCAGCGCACTGAGCAGCCAGGGGCTCTGCGGCGCATTGCCTGAGCCGAAGGTGCGCATGACGATGGCCCGTAGGTTGGGCGTGGCGATGATGTGGCGGATGAGGTCTTCACGGATGCCGGGGAAGAGAGAGAAGATGATGACGTTGTTGTCCAGTCGGAACTGCGGGCGGAAGGTGGTGGCCTGCGGGTGGAGTGTAGTGGTATGCGGGCGGAAGGTAGTGGCTTGCGGGCGGTGGATGAACTCCTCGTGGTAGGTGATCTGCACGCCGGCATCGGCCAGGTGGGGATAGTTGAACGACTCGAAGGCGTTGAATTCGTCGGCACTCTGTTTGGTGGTTCGGTTGCCGCGCATCAGGTGGCTGTTGAAGTAGATGCACACTTCTGGTACCATGGCCGTGCCGTCCTGACGGCGGGCGGCGGCTATCTCAATCGACGTGATGAGGTTCTCCTTGCCGTCTGTGCGCAACTGTCCGATGGGCAGTTGTGAGCCTGTGAGGATGACGGGCTTCGAGAGGTTCTCCAGCATGAAGGAGAGGGCAGAGGCGGTGTAGGCCATCGTGTCGGTGCCGTGCAGGATGACGAATCCGTCGTAGGCCTCGTAGTTGTCGGCGATGATATGAGCCAGTTCGGTCCACAGGCGGGGCGACATGTCGCTGGAGTCGATGGGCGGGTTGAATTGGTGGGTGGCAATCTCCGTCTGGAACTGTGCCAGTTCGGGCACGCGGTTGAGCAGGTGCTCGAAGTCGAACGGTTCAAGAGCACCTGTCTGCGGGTTGCGGTTCATGCCAATCGTTCCGCCCGTGTAAATCAGAAGGACCTTTGATGTCACTTTTTTTTCGATGTTTCGAAGTCTCAATGCTTCGGGTTCTTTTCAGAAGCGGACGTCCAGTTCCACGTCCACCAGGTTGTAGTTGTAGTGGCCGTTGCGTTCGTTGACGCGGGCATACTCCACGTTGAGTTGCAGGTTCTTGTTGAACAGATAGTCGGCACCGATTTCGTAGAAGGTCTTGCTGCTGCCCCATGTCTTCTGACTGCGGTAGAGATCGTAGCGGGCCTTGACGTGCAGTTTCTTCTCGATGACAGGGGCGATGCAGAGGGCATAGAGACCGTCGGCCTTGTCGCCGTCGGTGGCGGCAGCACCCCGGCCCTGGCTGTGGATGTACTCCGAGCGGAAGGTCCAGTCGTTCCGGGCGTATTCGGCCGAGAGGGCATAGCGGTTCTTCTCGCCGATGCCCGCACGGCTGCCCGTCCATCCGAAGGCACCGATGCGAAGACCGTCGATGGGCATCACCCATAGTCCACCGATGATGTCCTTGCGGTTGTCGGCATCGCCGGTATTGATGCCTTCGCCGTTGAATACACCCACTTGGTAGTGCAGCAGGTTGCGCCCGTCGCTATTCTTCAAGAAGTCGCCCTGCACCTGCAGGCCGATGTCGCGTCCGTTGCTGGCTTGCTCGCCGGTGCGGTCGGCAAAACCGGCCAGTTTGCTCACGTTCTGCGAATAGGACATGAATCCCTGATTGATGGGGTGCATGGGGTTCTCAAAGGTGAACGGGCGCTTGAACTGTCCAACCTTGATGCGTGCGAAGTCATATTTCTGCCACTCTACGAAGTAGTCCACCATGCGGATGGTCAGCGAGTTTTTCTTACCCGAGGCGTTCTCGTCGAAGGCGTTGCCGTTGACCTGCATCTGCAGTTTCCAGTAGAAGTCGTCGTGGACACGTCCGTCGAGGGCCACACGCACGAGGCGCAGGTTGAATTGGTTCTGTTCGGCTCCTTCCTTGTCGGAAGCCTGGTATTGCACCATGCCGTAGCCGCTCAGTTTGATGTCCTGAAACCACTTGTTGGCCTGTGCGCCGGCTGTCATCGTCAGACCCGCCAGCATTGTGATAGCAATCAGTCTTTTCATATTATCTTTTTCTCTTTTTTACTTTTTCACTTTTTTACTTTTTCACCTTTTCTCCAGCAGCACCACATTTTCTACGTGGGGTGTGTGCGGGAACATATCCACGGGCTGTACGGCGGTCACACGGTAGAGAGTGTCGAGGTCCTGCAGGTCGCGGGCCTGCGTGGCTGGGTTGCAACTGACGTAGACGATGCGCTCGGGGGCAGCCCTGAGGATGGTCTTCACCACGTCGGGGTGCATGCCAGCGCGCGGCGGGTCGGTGATGATGACGTCGGGCCGGCCGTGCTCGGCGATAAACGCGTCGGTGAGAATGTCCTTCATGTCGCCAGCGTAAAACAGGGTGTTCGTGATGCTGTTAATCTGCGAGTTGACCTTGGCGTCCTCGATGGCTTCCGGCACATATTCTATGCCGATGACCTGGCGTGCCTGGCGTGCCACGAAATTGGCAATGGTGCCCGTGCCGGTATAGAGGTCGTAGATGAGCGGCTTTTCTGGGGCCTCTGGGGCTTCTGGGGCTTCTGGGGCCTCTGGGGCTTCTGGGGCCCCTAAAGCGAACTCGCGGGCCACGCAGTAGAGGTGGTAGGCTTGTTCGGTGTTGGTCTGGTAGAAACTCTTCGGACCCACCTTGAAACGCAGGTCTTCCATCAGTTCATAGATGTGGTCGTTGCCCTTGAAGGTCAGAATCTCCCGGTCGCCGATGGTGTCGTTGCACTTCTGGTTGTCCAGATACATCAGCGATGTAATCTGCGGGAACGTGTCGGCGATGTGCTGCAGGAGCCCCTTTGCGTCGTTTTCGCTTTGGGCGAGGGTCTCGGCAGTGGTGCGGTCGTAGTGGAATTGTATTATCAGCATCCATTCGCCACTGGCAGAATTACGGATGATGACGTCGCGTAGCAGGCCTGTCTGTGCACGGAGGTCGAAGAAACTGAGTCCGTTTGCCGTCGCATAGTTGCGTATCTCGTTGCGTATCCGGTTGTGCAGGTCGTCCATCAGCCAGCACTTTTCTATCGGCAGAATCTTGTCGAAGGCTCCCGTGATGTGGAAACCGATGGCAGGCACATCCTTGGCTCCCCCTCCCTGGGAGGGGGCAGGGGGGAGGTTTTTCAATTCTTCATTTGTCAGCCATCGTTTGTTGGCGCAGCCGAAGTCGAGTTTGTTGCGGTATTCCTGGGTCTTTATGCTACCCAGGATGGGACGAAACTCCGGCAGTTCCACCTTGCCGATGCGGTGAAGTTGGTCATAGACCTGTTGCTGCTTGAACTTCAGTTGCTCCTTGTAAGGCAGGTTCTGCCACTTGCAGCCGCCGCACACGCCGAAGTGCTGGCAGAAGGGTGTCGCGCGTACCTTACTATATTCTATAAATTGCACCACTTTGCCTTCGGCAAACGAGTGCTTCTTGCGCTGTATCTGCACGTCGCAGATATCGCCCGGCACGCAGAAGGGCACAAACACCACCAGGTCGTTCCAGTGGAACAGGCATTTGCCCTCGGCAGCCACGGCCTCGATGGTGACACTCTCTAAGAGGGGTAGGGGTTTCTTGCTTCTTCCCATGTAAAATCTGTGGTTGTGAAAAGTATGAGAAGTTCAGTTATCTAATCATAATTCTCAATTCTCAACTCTCAATTCTCTCCGACCTCAAAGTCCAGACAGGCGCGCTGCACGGTGAAGGGGCGCACCTTCGTGTTGGCCACGGCCACGTGCTCAGGGTGCTTGGCATAGCCCTTCAGAGCCTCAGCCGACTCAAGCGTCGAGTCGAGCATCACGTCGGCATTCGACGAGTCGAGCCGTCCGCTGATGTTCACTTTCACTTCCAATAGTCCGGGCACCTTGCCCACCAGTCCTTCCAGTCCGGCCTTGATGCCGGCTTTCACCTGTTGCTTCTCTTCCTCCGACAGTTCAGGGTTCAAAGTCCAAAGAATAATGTGCTTTACCATATCCGTATACTTTATATTGGGCTGCAAAGTTACGAAAAGTCGAGCGAACTGCAAAAGGAAAACAAGTTTTTCTTTTCATTTCCGAGGCGGAGTAAGTTCGCGACTTGTCGCAAAGTTACGAAAAAAATTAAAGAAAAGCAAAAGTTACACCTAATTACCGCATTTTTTTCTCATTTCCTTTGGCGGTGTGCAAAAATTCATGTATCTTTGCACAATTCGAACAAAAAACAATAACTTATATAATATTTAACTTTTAATTTAAAACTAATGAGTCAGAAAAGAGTCTACCTCTTCGGCAATGGTAAGGCCGAGGGTAATGCAAAGATGCGTGAGGAACTCGGCGGCAAGGGTGCTAACCTTGCTGAGATGAACCTGATCGGTGTTCCCGTTCCTCCTGGTTTCACAATCACCACAGACTGCTGCAACGAGTACTATC
>DETM01000022.1:15406-15626 GCA_002361655.1 Prevotella sp. UBA3288
AAGTTCGGCGACAAGGAGAACCCCCTGCTCGTCTCGGTCCGTTCGGGTGCCCGCGCTTCTATGCCCGGCATGATGGACACTATCCTCAACCTTGGCCTGAACGACGAGGTGGCCGAGGGCATGGTGAAGAAGACCAAGAACCCCCACTTCGTCTACGACTCCTATCGCCGTTTCGTGCAGATGTACGGCGACGTAGTGCTCGAGATGAAGCCCGTCAACA
>DETM01000022.1:15663-16299 GCA_002361655.1 Prevotella sp. UBA3288
AGCCCGTCAACAAGACCGACATCGACCCGTTTGAGGAAATCATCGAAAAGGTAAAGAAGGAGAGCGGCGTTGTGCTCGACAAGGATCTCTCTGTCGACGACCTCAAGAAACTCGTGAAACTCTTTAAGGCTGCCATCAAGGAGCGCACAGGCAAGGACTTCCCCAACGATCCCATCGAGCAACTCTGGGGCGCCATCTGCGCTGTGTTCCGCTCTTGGATGAACGAGCGCGCCATCCTCTACCGTAAGATGGAAGGCATCCCCGACGAGTGGGGTACGGCTGTCAGCGTGATGGCTATGGTGTTCGGCAACATGGGCGACACCTCTGCCACCGGTGTTTGCTTCAGCCGCGACGCTGCCAACGGCGAGAACCTGTTCAACGGTGAGTATCTCGTCAACGCACAGGGTGAGGACGTGGTGGCCGGTATCCGCACACCGCAGCAGATCACAAAGATCGGTTCGCAGCGTTGGGCCAAGCGAGCAGGCATCAGCGAGGCTGAGCGCGTTGCCAAATATCCTTCGATGGAGGAGGCTATGCCTGAGATCTACGCCCAACTGAACGGCATTCAGGAGAAACTGGAGGAGCACTACCGTGATATGCAGGACATGGAATTCACCGTTCAGGAGGGCAAACTCT
>DETM01000022.1:16431-17293 GCA_002361655.1 Prevotella sp. UBA3288
CCATCATGCGCTGCGAGCCTCAGAAACTGGACGAACTGCTGCACCCCGTGTTCGACAAGAAAGCCCTCTCTGCTGCCAAGGTCATCGCTCAGGGCCTGCCTGCCAGCCCAGGTGCTGCCTGCGGACAGATTGTGTTCCACGCCGACGATGCCAAGGCTTGGCATGAGGATGGTCACAAGGTGGTGCTCGTGCGTATCGAGACCTCGCCTGAAGACCTGGCCGGTATGGCTGCTGCCGAGGGCATCCTGACCGCCCGTGGCGGTATGACCTCTCACGCTGCTGTCGTGGCCCGCGGCATGGGTAAGTGCTGTGTCTCTGGCGTAGGCTCGCTCAACGTGAGTTATGTTGACAAGACTGTCGAGATTGACGGCAATGTATATAAAGAGGGCGACTACATCTCGCTGAACGGTTCCACCGGTCAGGTGTATGCCGGCGAGGTGCCCACGAAGGCTGCCGAACTGAGTGGCGACTTCAAGGAACTGATGGACCTCTGCGACAAGTACACCAAACTGCAGGTGCGCACCAATGCCGACACACCGCGCGATGCCCAGTTGGCTCGCGACTTCGGTGCAAAAGGTATCGGCCTGACACGTACCGAACATATGTTCTTCGAGGACAAGAAGATTGTCGCCATGCGCGAGATGATCCTCGCCGACAGCGTTGCAGGACGCGAGAAGGCTCTGGCCAAGTTGCTGCCCTACCAGAAAGCCGACTTCAAGGGCATCCTCGAGGCTATGGATGGTCTGCCCGTCAATATCCGTCTGCTTGATCCTCCTCTCCACGAGTTCGTGCCCCACGACCTGGCCGGTCAGGAGACTATGGCCAAGGAGATGGGTGTCAGCGTAGAGGATATCAAGCGCCG
>DETM01000005.1:0-8926 GCA_002361655.1 Prevotella sp. UBA3288
GTTTTTAAAACAGTATCTGTCCCCCGTGTGCGCTGACCCACTGGTTTTCACTGGATGTTGAAGGTGATGCTTTGGATTCCATACACATAATTCCCTGGTATGGTGACGCTCTCGTCATTGCCTGTCCAAGTCAGTTTGAAGATTTCTATATTGGGGCTTTCTGGGTCGGGCTGGTACTCTCCTACCGTTTCCTTCGTCCATCCGTCGAAGTTATTACCTTCGCAGACAATCTCAATCTTGGTGAATTTGCCGAGCGTGGTGGTAAAGGTTTTGTCACCGTAATTATAGAAGTTATTGCCCGTAGCAGAGTTGTTGCCGGTTGTCAAGGTCACACCGTCCCGAGTATATGGGTTAGAATTAAAATTCAGGTTTTTCCAAGTTACGGTGACGGGAGCGCTATATGTGAATGAGATGTTGCTCAGGTCAGAGTAGTCAAGCGTTGCGGTTCCGCTGGCTATAGTGGTAATATCACCAACTCTAGGCGCAATGGTCACCCCTGTGCAGCCGGCAATGGTATAGTTTGTGGGGTTAGAATATACACCGATGTCGCTGGCTCCGGTATTCGTGCCATACTTGTTCCCGGAGAAAGAGCAGTTTATCAGGCGTACCTCGCTTCCGCCATTGATACCAATCGCACCGCCATAGTATGCGTTGCTCTTGGTCGTATAATTATCGGTAAACGTACAGCCGCTCATGTAGAGACTGCCATTGAAGTTATTGATGGCTCCGCCTATTTCACCGGAATAGTTGCCGCTGAATGTCGTGTTGATGGCATACAGTTTACCACTACCTTTGTTCTCTATCGCACCGCCACCTTGGCTGTTGCTTACGTGGCAGTTGCTTATCGTACATCCGTCAAGCACTGTTGTACCGAAATTATTGATGGCAGGGCCGCCACCACTGACAAACCCTGTGAGGGTGAGATTCTTAAAGGCAACGGTTGCAGAGGACTTAACCGTGAAAGCCCTGATTGCTGAAGTGGTACTGAGCGTCTTTCCGTTGCCGTCGATGGTCAATGCCCCGCTGGTAATTTCAATCTCTGCAGTGCATTCGATGTCGTTCATGAGTTTTACATCCTTTCCGGCGCTCAGTACGGCTTGCAACTCACTAAAGGTTGTAACCTCTGGACCAACCTCCTTCTTCACGGCCTTGACGCTCTTCACCTTCTTGTCGCCTTTGTACGTGGCGGTGACGGTTGCGCCCTCGGCAGCCTCGGCGGGCGAGATGGTCCATTTGTCGAAATCCTCAGTGCCCTCGGCCACTGTGATTTTGTACGTTGCGGGGTCTTGTGCCCACGCGCCCGTCGCTGCCATCAGCAGCAGGGCGAGAATAGAAAATAATTTTTGTTTCATAAGCGTTTAAAATGTTTAGTTTTAAAATTGTTTATAATTAGAATGGTCGTAGTTGGTAAATGCCCGAAAGCACAGCGGTCCCGCCATGCCCGAAGGCACGGCGAGACCGTATGTCAAACCGCCGCTGCGCACGAGGCGCAGTGCAGGATATAAAGATTTTTAACGGGTGGGGGGGGTAAGAGCCAAGCCTTTCCCACCGCCCTGCCGGGCGGCCCCGTCAGCACCGCCGGCCGTCAGTCCGGCCGCCGCCTCGTGCATGCTGTATGTCAGTGGGAGTTGGTTCATAGTGTTGGTTTAGGATGTTTCTGCCTGCAAAGATAAGAAATAAATTTGAAACCACCGCACTTTTCGGCAAAAAAAAGTGGAAGAAAGTTCGCTTTTCCTTCCACTCCCCGCCTCGCGGGCATGATTTTAACTGAACACAAAGACACAAAGTTTTTGTGTTCCATAAAATATCCAGATNNGTGGTTGCAGGGGCATTGTGTCGGTGTGTGGATGAGTTGAAATTATCTCTTCTTGTATTTCTTACTTTCGTGTGCAAAGATAGGGAAAAAATCTGAGACCGCCGCACATTTAGGGGAAAAAAAAGGGAGAAAGTTCATTTTTTCTCCTGAAATTCTTTGGCCGTTTCCCCTTTTTTATGTATCTTTGCACTGTCAAAGAAAACAATTGACGGCAATGACAGACGACGAGCAGAAGAGACAGAAAGGCAAGTCCCAGCAGTCCCATAAGCCCCATAGCAGAAACTCAGCGTGGTATGGCTGGGCCGTGCCTTTATGGAACTGGGCTTTCAGAAGAAGACCATCCAGAACGTGCGCGGCTACCTTGTGGTGCGACGTTCTGCAGATGAGATGCGGGCTCTGCGCAACATCATGGCTCAGTCGGACGATGGTGACTGTAATACAGTAAATACAGTAATATTCTGAAAAATGTATCGCGCGTACCGCGCGCACGCGGTACGCGCGAAGGAAGTTTATATATCTTACTGTATTTACTGTATTACTGTATTAAGAATAAAGGATAAAAGAATAAAGAATAAAGAAAATAGGAAATATCCGTTTGTCTCATTATGTCAAAGAACGACGAGCCGAAAATCGCGATTAAGCGAGAACAATCACGCTTGCTTGCTAACTGTCGAGCGTGAGCGATTTCGCTGAAAGCAATTCGCCGAGGCATCTTGCGGATGTCTCGGCGGATATTTTCGATAAAGAATAGGGGGGCTCAGTTTTCTATCAGTTCCAATCCCTGTTCCCGGTAGAAGGGGAACTTGTCGTCGTCGCTAATGAGCGGCATGCCGTTGCACAGGGCGTGAGCGATGATGAGGTGGTCGCTGGGGTCGTAGTGCTGCTGGGCCTCGTTGATTTCGAGGCGGGCATAGCGGTCGTAGTGCTCCTTGTGGAGATAGAGAATCTGGAAACGAGCCTCATCCTCTACCGATGCTATCATGTCCATCGGCGACTTCCACCATCGTCGGATGTGCGGTTTGCTGTTCCACAGCAGCACAAACTCGCGCAGCGACTCTGCACTGAGGTAAATCTGGTTCTCGTAGTCGTCGAGGATGGCCAACACGTCGCGCGAAAGATTCTCGCGCTCCTTGGCGTACCAGATGTAGATGTGGGTGTCAATGAGATACCGCATACCGTGGCTTGGAGTCGAGGTTAGTCACCATTCTTACAGCGTCGTCGAGGGCTATCTTGTCCTCTTCGGTCAGCGGGCCCCAGCCTCTCAGCTTGGCATAATACTCCATCTGCTCTCTTCTGTTTTTGAACTTCTTTTCTTCCATCATCGTATCGTTTTTACTGTTTACGCCTGCAAAGATAATGTAAATATTTGGATTACGCAAGGAAATCTTGTTTTTTGAGGTATTTCATTCGGTGTTTTTGAGGTGTTTTAATCTGTGTTTTTGTACCGTTCATCTTTGTGGATATTACGTTATTATCTGTGTATCAACTACTTGCAAAAGTCCAAAACACTTCCACATGAATCAAAAGAACACGTAGCGCAGCGATTCGTAGAACTGCATCGCCATGACATAAACGACGACGAGCGGTGCCACCCGGCAGAGGCCGTCCACGAACGACCGGCATACATCCGCCATGTTGGTGAAGGTGCGCACGGTGAGCCCGAAGGCCATTGAGCAGACGATGACGACAAAGGCGACGACGGGCACCAGTGCCCGGCTGAACGGCGACTGCCACAGGCTGCCCGTCGCCGACAGCAGCAAGGCATGCGGCCACACGGTGAGCAACAGTACGACAGCCACACAGACCACCAGCAGTGACAGGGCCACGCGCAGGCCCAGTGCCCGGCGCTGCTGCGCCTGCCTCGACAGCAGTCCGCTACGCCACAGCGTGCCGCCGGCCATGGCCGCCAGTATCATCCACACCAGCAGCGGCCGGTTGAGACTGTCTGTGAAATGTGCGAAGAACCAGCGAGCCCCTTCTTCCGACAGCAAGGGTCGCACGTCGTCGACCAGCGTGGCCGAAAGAAACCACGACAGCAGCACCAACAGCACCTCTGCCACAGCCAAGGCTACCACCAGGCGCGAGAGCAATTTCATACTTTTCATGCTTCGTCAGTACGGATAACGTGTGGCCTTTTCACTCTTCGTCAGGATGCAGGTTGTCCGGATCGAGGATGTGCAGTTCGATAGCCCTCACCACGAGCCGTGTGGCATTCACACCGCGCGGGTCGTCGGGGAAGAGTTTCTGCACCAGTTCGTTCTGACGCTTCTCCAGACTCTTCACGCCGAAGGGCATGCCGCGCAACTGCGTGATCTGGTCCTTAGTATAGCCCAGGGCCAGATGGCGCAGGAAACGCTCGTCGTACTCGTCGATCTCGTAGTCGACCAGTGCTTCCTGCTTGTAGAGTTGCGAGCCCACGCTACGCTTGAAGCGTTCGACAATCTTGTGCAGGATGGGCTCGTTGAACACCAGTTGCTTGCCGTCCATCACGGCCTCCACATCGTGGCGCGTGAGCAGTTCGCCGGTCTTGAGTATGATACCGTCGGCACCGGCGTCGAGCACGTCGACCCACAGTTTCTCGTTCAGTATCTCACCCGTAAAGATGAGCACCCGCACCCGGGGATACATCTCCTTGGTCTGACGGCATATCTCGACGCCCACGGTCGTAGAGCCGCCTAGTCCCAGGTCGAGCAGCACCAGGTCGGGCAACTGTTGCTTAAGCAGTTTCCAGTAGGCGGGTTCGGCATCGGCGGTGCCGATGACTTCGGCTTCGGGTATGTCTGAACGGATGATGCCCAGCGTGCCCTTCAGTTCCAGGGGCACGTCTTCTACGATGATCACTTTGAAGTTCTGCATATTCTTGGTAGTGTTATAATAATGACAGTATGTTGCCCCTCCACCTCGGCACGGATGGCACATCCGCGGCGGTTGGTGGCCTCGCCATGGTCGCGCACAATCTGGCGGCAGAGCAGGTATGGTATATGGTCGGTATGTGGCATGAAGAGTGTGGCTGCCTCGGCGGCAGTCAGCGTGAGACGGTCCATCCGCACACGGCAGTCTACATACTGGTCGCCATGGGCCGAATAGTCTACGGCCGGCATCTGCTGTCCGTTTTGTCGGCGCAGTATGTCGAAGAGATGGCGCACCAGTATCTCGTCGCCCAGTATCTCGTGGTCGAGCGGCCGCAGGCGGAGCACGGAGCGTGCCACCTGGCTCATGGCCTGAGCACTGAACAGGCCGTAGAGTTCGCGGTAGTAGTCGGCCACCTCGGCCAGCGACCGGTAGTCGCCCGTGTCGAGCAGTTGTCGGATGCGGCTGGGGTAGTACATCGTCTCGTGCTTCAGTGTGGACAGCGTATTGTCCACCACGGCATTGCTCACGTAGAGGCCGTCCTCCTCCAGTTTCAGCCGCCGCAGTTCGTCGGCCATCATTTCCAGACGGTCCTGGTGCTGCTGCCGCCGGCGGTCCTTGCGGCTGAGCATCTGCATGACCTGCCATGCCAGTGCGGCGAGGATGCCCAGGAAGAGCAGCAGGATGAGGGCGATGGCCACCTGGCGGTTGGTCTGCGACTGCTGCATCTTGCGGCAGTAGTCGTCGAGCATCGTGTCGGCACTGAGTTCTTTGAACAGTTGGGTATAGATGCGGTTGTTGTAGCGATAGAGGGGCCACTGGTGCAGTGCCAGGGCAGCCACGGCACTCTCGTTGCGCATCCGCAGGATGATGTCGTAGTTGATCTGCAGACTGTCGTGCAGCCATACTATCTCCGGCTGCACTACCGACACGTCGCCCATCATCAGCAGTGTGTCGGTACCCTCTGTATGCACGCTGCGGTAATGGGCGTTGAGATAGCGGCGACAGGAGTCTGCACAGGCGAGCGTCCGCTCGTAGCGGCCTTCAATATTGGCAAAGTAGGCCGAGTCGGCATAGAGGCTGGCCCGGGCCAGCGGCGGCAGTGTGGCGCTGCCCTCAGCCCATGCTCCTGCGGCCATGGTCAGCAGTGCGAGCACGACGGTCTGCAAGCGTCGGGGAAGGCGGAAGTAGAAACGGCTGCCCCTACCCTCTTCGCTCTCTGCCCCCAGCAGGCAGACGCTGAATATCTGACTGATCTTACGGTATTTCTCGATGATGCCCTTACAGTTGAGCAGTCCGAAGCCATGCGATGTCTGGCTGCCATCGCTAATCACCTTGTGGTCGAAGACATGTGCCAACTGCTCGTCGGTCATGCCCACGCCGGTGTCGGCCACTGCTATCTCCACATAGTCGTCGCCCTCGGCGGCACTGACGGTCACCCGTCCGCCGTCGGCCGTAAACTTACGGGCGTTGTCGGCCAGGGTGTTGAGCATAAACAGCGTCAGCACACGGTCGGCCTTCACATAGGCCGTCGTGGGCCTCACGTCGAGGGTGATGCCCTTCATCATGAAACTGCGCTGACTGCGATGCAGCATGTCGAAGAGGTCCTGCAGCGCGAAGGTCTCGATATGCAGGCTCAGCCGTCCCTGCCGCAACTGTATCCAGTGAGTCAGCACATCGTTCTGGTGGTTGATCTCGTCGGTCAGTTCGCGCACATAGTCGGCGCGCTGACGGTCGGCGGCGGTCAGCGGCGCACCGCCGTCCGGCAGTCGGCGCACCTCGTGTATGATGCGGTCTATCAGTGGTGTGATGCTGTTCACCAGCGACACCTTGGCCCGCTGTTCAAGATGCGTCAGCGCCCCTTTCTCCACACTGAGCGTGGCCAGTGCCTGCTGCTCTCTCAGTTCGTCTTCCCGCTCCTGCAACTGCTGGTCCACGCGGTCGCCGGTCGAGGCCTTCAGACGTCTGTTGACCAGGAATATCAGCACGGCAAGCAGGATGGTGGCTGCCACGACGGCCCACAGCAGCCAGTTCAGTTGAGCGAGCGAATGCTCCAACTGTGCGGCGCGGGCTTCGAGCGAACGGTCCTGGCGCGTCTGCTCCTGCAGGTCGAGATAGACATTGCGGTTGGCATCGCTCTCCGGCTTGTCGTTGATGGCAGCATAGGCCACGCTCATCTGTTCGCGGATGCTGGCCACCAGGTCGGGGGCCTGACGGATGGTGCTGTCGGCCAGTGCCTGCTCGAGATAGCCCAGAGCCATCGCGTAGTCGTCCTGTGCCAGATAGGCAGAAGCCAGCGTGCGGTTGGCACCGGCTATCTGGTATATATCGCCATAGTCGGCAAAGATCGACAGGGCATCGTCGGCTAGACAGGCCGGCAGCCGTTCGTCGCTGGCATGCGTAGGATTCAGATATTTCATCGCCGGCAGATTGTCGGCTATCAACTGGCGGGCCGCCGCCGTGTCAGTCAGATGTTCGGCCAGTGCTTCGAGCGAGTTGGCTACAAAATACGGATAATGGCTCTGCACGGCCATCAGATAGCATCGCATCAGATGGTCGAACTCACGCTGGTTGATCTCGGCCTGCGTGCCCTGCGTGATGATGCCGCCGGCACCGATGTTGTACAGGTAGTTCAGCCACTGCGCCGTGTCCTGCTCTATGTCGGGGGTCATCGCCGCGATGGCTTCCACTGACTGCCGCTCCAACCCCACATAATAATAATAGGTAGAGGTGACGATGGCCAGTTCGCTCTCGGCATACACCAGCCGCCGGCGCTGACGGTCGTCCAGCAGATGGCGCTCGCCGTCGATGCGCCGCAGGGCCTTGGTGGCATACTCGCGGTAGTCGTAGAACTCGCGGTTGCGCGACTGCCGCTGGCACAGACGCATCTGCTGGATATAACTCACCAGCAGTTCCAACTGGTTGTCCGTGCACGCTGCCACCTGGTCAAGACGGCTGCGCGCATCGTCGTAGTCCATCCGCACTATGTCTACGAAGGCCAGGTTGTTGAGTGCCTCCGCCCTGCCGTCGGCATAGTCGCCCGACTGCTCGAGGGCCTGCCGGGCATAGGCCTCGGTAGAGTCGATGTTGCGATAATGGAAGGTGTATGAAACAGAATTCAGCCTGTCCACCGTCCTTCTGTCTGACGGTGAACAAGCCGAAATCAACAGTATCGGTATTAACAGACTAAGCGCGAGCCTTAGCCACATAGCCAAGTGCCTCCTTGCACTTGTCGGTGATGTACTGCCAGTCGCCGGCCTTCACTTTGTCGCCGGGGAACAGTTTCGAGCCCATGCCCACGCAGAACACGCCGGCCTTGAACCACTTCGTCAGGTTCTCCTCTTCGGGAGCCACGCCGCCGGTAACCATGATCTTCGACCACGGCATCGGTGCCATCAGGCCCTTGATGAGGTTCGGACCGACAACATCGCCGGGGAACACCTTCGTGAAGTCGCAACCCACCTCCTGTGCCTTGCCGATTTCAGAGGGTGTCAGACAGCCGGGACAATAGGTGACGCAACGACGGTTGCACACGACAGCAATGTCGGGATTGAACAGCGGGCCCACCACGAAGTTGGCACCCAACTGGATGTAAAGGGCTGCCGTGGGAGCGTCAACCACGGAGCCGATGCCCAGCGCCAAGTCGGGGCACTCGGTGTTCACCCACTTTGACAGTTCACCGAACACCTCGTGAGCGAAGTCACCGCGGTTGGTGAACTCAAATGCACGCACGCCACCTTCGTAGCATGCCTTGACCACATTCTTGCATACTTCAACGTCCTTGTGATAGAATACAGGGACCATAGGTGCCTCGGCAATCTTTGCCATCACCTGAAACTTATCGAACTTTGCCATTATGATTTACAATTTGACAATTTACTATTTACAATTGATTTTACAATTGGACTATTTAGCGCTGTACGCGTCCGTTGGCATTACCGCCGGCCAGACTCTCTACCTCGTCGACACTCACCAGGTTGAAGTCGCCGTTGATGGTGTGCTTCAGAGCAGAAGCAGCCACGGCAAACTCCAGGGCCTCGCCCTGCGTCGGCTTGGTCAGCAGACCGTGGATCAAGCCGCCCGAGAACGAGTCGCCACCGCCTACGCGGTCGATGATCGGGTTGATCTCGTAGCGCTTCGACTGATAGAACTCCTTGCCGTCGTAAATCAGGGCTTTCCAGCCGTTGAACGTAGCACTGTACGACTCGCGCAGCGTAGAGACGACATACTTGAATCCGAACTCCTTCATCATCTGCTTGA
>DETM01000005.1:8974-12206 GCA_002361655.1 Prevotella sp. UBA3288
GAAGATGCCCTCGTAGCCGGCAGCATCGGTCTGGCCACCCTCTACGTCGGCATCGGGCTTGAAGCCCAGACAGAGTTCTGCGTCCTCCTCGTTGCCGATGCACACGTCGACATACTTCATCAGCGGACGCATGATGCTGATGGCCTTCTCTGAGGTCCACAGTTTCTTGCGGAAGTTCAGGTCGACCGACACCGTCACGCCGTGACGCTTGGCAGCCTCGCAAGCCAACTTGGTCAACTCGGCAGCCTTGTCGCTGATGGCTGGCGTGATGCCGCTCCAGTGGAACCAGGCAGCACCTTCCATGATCTTGTCGAAGTCGAAGTCGGAGGGGTCGGCCTCGGCGATAGAAGAGTGAGCACGGTCGTAGATAACCTTCGAGGGGCGCATCGAGGCACCGGTCTCGGCATAGTAGAGACCCACACGGTCGCCGCCGCGGGCTACGAACTCGGTGTTCACACCATAGCGGCGCAAGGCGTTGACGGCTATCTGGCCAATTTCGTGCTTCGGCAGTTTGCTCACGAAGTAAGCCTCGTGACCATAGTTAGCCACCGAGATGGCCACGTTGGCCTCACCACCACCGGGGATGATGCGGAATGATTCACTCTGAATGAAACGGTCGTTGCCCTGAGGCGACAGGCGGAGCATAATCTCGCCCAATGTTACGATCTTTGCCATTGTTTTTGCTTTTTTTGTTGTTAGATTAAATATTTCTTTCGTTTGCAGCGACAAAAATACGACTTTTTTTTCATACTAAGAAATATTTTCGGGAAAAAAACAAGAATAAACACATTCTTTCACATTTCACCGCCTCACCGCACACTGGAGATAGGACTTTACCCTAGTAAAGTATGGCACTTTAGGTCGTAAAGTATGCCATCTTCGACCGTAAGATGCCACTGTTTGGAGGCTTCTGGCATCCCGTTTGGAGGCTTCAAACGTCTCGTTTGGAGGCTTCAAAGGGATGGAATGGAGGGGCTTTTCTTTTTTCATTTCTTCTTTTTTATTTTCTTCTTTTCTTTTTTTCTTTATTATTCCTATGACGGATGACAGATGACAGATGGTTTTTGGAAAACCCCTCGCGTACCGCGTACGCACGGTACGCGATAACTTTTATCAAATATATCTGTCATCCGTCATCTGTCATTAAAGACATTGTTTGGATGGTGTGGAGTCTGTTTGTTGCCATGATTCTGATGATTTAATTGTTTATATTTTGTTGTTTCAAGAATAATTCGTAATTTTGTCGCCATAAACCAAATATGTTAGGATTATGACAGCAATACAGTTGAACAATCTCTGGACGTATCTGCAGGGGCTGTCGCTGAAGCAGAGTGACCGCGAGTGGCTGGCAGGGAAGCTCGTAGAGCCGGAGCAGCCTACCATAAAGGATGTGACGCAGACCGTGGCAGAGAAGGAAGAAACGGTTGCAAAAGCTAAAAAGCGCAGGAAAGAATTACCACTGACCCCAGAGGTGGCAATGCTCAGCAACCTAAATCTTAGGGAGTTTACGCAGGAGGAGTTGGATGCCGACCCGCTGCTGGCTGCCATTGTCGAAGATAGGAGGCTGAGAAAATGAAGGTGTTTCTCGATACGAACATACTGTTGGAAACTGTTTTTGACCGGCAGTACAAATTCGCCTGCGACCAGATACTTTTGCATGGGCAAAGGGGAAACATTGACCTCTATGCCTCCTTCCTTACTTTTGCCAACATGGCCTACATCCTTCAGCGCCACAAGGTGCCACGCGAACAAATCTACCAGATAGAGCGTATGTTGGATAGCCAGATTGAAGTGCTGCCGATGGACAGGAACCAGTTGCGCACGGCTCTGCGCCACGAGGTGAAGGATTTCGAGGACATGCTCCAGTATCAGAGTGCGCTGGCTGGCGGATGCGACTGCATAGTAACCATCAATACCGACGACTTCGCGGAGTTCAGCAGCCTGCCCATCTACTCGCCTGACGAACTGCTCGACCGGCTCGATTCGATGGATTGACCTTGCCAGTCTGCCTGACTCTCCAGGCCACGTTTCCTTTTTTGTCGATTGGTGGCCGGCTTCTTTGGGACTACTGATAGGCATCGATGCCGATGGTCTCCTGACTGCCGATGGTCAGTTGGCGCAGGTCGTAGAAAGACCCGTTGTAGATGTTGAAGTCGACGGGCCCGCTGATGCCCGGCAGGCTGCCGGCATCGGTATGCTGCCAGAACTTCCACTGGCCCTGATACTCGAGACTGTCGACATAGTAGTGGGCTATCCAGTAGGGATACTGGTCGAAGAGGGTATCGCTCAGATACTGTAACTTGAATTTGTAGTAGGTGTAGATGATGGGCTTCACGCCATAGTGACGTTCGACGATCTGCAGCCACCGGGAGACGCTCTTGCGGAAGTCGTCGTCGCTCTGCGTACGTGGTTTCTGCTCGACATCGAGCACCGGCGGCAGGTCGCCCCGCTCGAGGTTGACGTGACGGATGAAATGGAGGGCCTGGCTGTCGGCCGGCGACTTGGTGCTGTAATAATGGTAGGCACCACGGGTGAACCCGTACTCGCGGGCCTGATAGAAGTTATACTCAAACTTGTCGTCGACTCTGTCGCCGCCCTCAGTGGCCTTGATCATGACGAAGCGGATGGGACAATCGTCGATGGTGCCCTGATTGCGCAGCGTCTCCCAATCGATGTCGCCCTGGTAGTGGCTGACGTCGATGCCGTGGATGTCGTAGCCCTCGGGATAACTGACCTCGCCATAGAGAGCCCGCCAGCGGAAGCCGTAGGGGGAGACGAAGAAATAGTAGAAGAACCACACGTAGAGCGCGGCTATGGCCAGTCCGCCCAGCCACCACGCCCAGCCGGGCATGATGTCGAAGAGCCATGCCGCCATACGGCGGAGTCGGGAGGGCCGCTTCCGCCTGACAGGCGATGTGAGCCTGCGTTTCTGCTTCCTGACTGCCATTATAACTTTAGAAGAAGAGAAACAGAGGGGAGAGACGCTCCACCCTGTTCCTCTTCGAAGGGTGGCTTATGCCTGCTCGAGGGCCAGTGTCTTGGTGGGCTGGTCGCACACCTCGGCGGGACCCCAGTACTGGATGGGACCGGGATAGACATAGGCCGTCTCGCGGGCCCACCGCTCACGCTGGGCAGCGAAGGTCTTGAAGGGCTTGCCGTCGAGTTCGACGAGGGCCTTGCGGATGACGGGCTTCATCTCGCCATTGCGGCGCTCCATGTTCATCATCATCGT
>DETM01000005.1:12248-20451 GCA_002361655.1 Prevotella sp. UBA3288
TCATCATCATCGTGATGGGCACACCGCCGGCCTTCCATTCGTCGGCAGGAGCCGTGGTGTTCTTAACGATGGCCATATAGCCCGTCTTGCCGGCAGCGATGAGTTGGGCTGCGCTGGTGCCGAGGGCATAGCAGTAGTCGGCATCGAAGTTGGATGGGGCGGCACAGCGACCCTCGTAGCCGAAGAAATGGTGCTGGGTGGCGAACTTGCCGGTGTACTTGCCTTCCTTCTTCATCTTCTCCAGTTTCTGGGCCACCATGGTCGAGAGCAGTTTCTCGGTCTCGATGAGCGACACCTGGACATTGCCGTGGGGGTCGCGGTCGAGGGCCAACTGACGGGCCACGCCGACGGGCAGGCTATTGAACACGGCCAGATTCTCCTCGGTCAGATGGCTCTTGGCGAAGTCTACCTGCTCGTCGCGGCTGATGGTCTTGGCCTCGGGCAGAGCGAGCACGTCGTTGAGTTGGGCAATGAGTTTCTTGATGGCGGGGATGAACTCGATGACACCCTCGGGAATGACCACGGTTCCGAAGTTGTTGCCGTCGGCGGCACGCACACAGACGGCCTGGGCGATATAGTCGACGATGTCGTCGAGGCTCATGCCCTTCTGCTCAATCTCCTCGGAGATGAGGCAGATGTTGGGCTGCGTCTGCAGGGCGCACTCCAGTGCAATATGACTGGCCGAGCGGCCCATCACCTTGATGAAGTGCCAGTACTTACGGGCCGAGTTGCAGTCGCGCTCAATGTTGCCGATGAGTTCCGAGTAGGTCTTGCAGGCGGTGTCGAAGCCGAACGAAGTCTCGATCTGCGAGTTCTTCAAGTCGCCGTCGATGGTCTTGGGGCAACCGATGACCTGCACGCCGTACTTCTTGGCGGCATAGTATTCGGCCAGCACACAGGCGTTGGTATTCGAGTCGTCGCCACCGATGATGACGATAGCCTTGATGCCCAGTTGGCGGATAATCTCCAGTCCCTTCTCGAACTGCTCTACCTTCTCCAGTTTGGTACGTCCGGAACCGATCATGTCGAAGCCGCCGGTGTTGCGGTACTCGTCGACAATCTCCTTGGTCAGTTCCATATAGTTATGGTCGACCAGGCCGCCGGGGCCGAGGATGAAGCCGTAGAGGCGGTTCTCGGGGTTGAGACGCTTCACGGCGTCGAACAGACCGGTGATGACGTTATGGCCGCCGGGAGCCTGACCGCCGCTGAGGATGATGCCAACGTTCATCTTCTCGCAAGCCGTGGCCTCGCCGGGCACAAACTCCACGAGGGGCATGCCATAGGTATTGGGGAAGAGGGCTTTGATCTCTTCCTGGTTGTCGACACTCTGGGTAGGAGCACCTTCAACAGCCTTCACGCCGCCCTGCAATCCGCGGGGCAACTTGGGCTGATAGGCTGCTCTTGCAATCTGCAATGCACTTTTTTCCATGTAAACTATGTGTTAAATAAGTTAATTATATCGCTTTTGGGATGCAAAATTACACATTTCCGATGAAAAATCACCATGTTTAACGCTTTTTTTGTATTTACTTTTTGTGGTTTCATTTTTTTTGCCTATCTTTGCTGAAACGAAATAAAAACACTTTACATCTATGGCAAACAAAAGAGTATTGAAGCGCGCCATCAACTTAGTATGCGATGAGTTGTTTGCAGAAGCCGTGGCAGCAACGCTTTACGGCAATGACCATCACCGCGACAACACCGAGGCCGTGCTCTACTGCATCATGAAGACGCAAAGAGACTACGTCTGTCGTGTGTCACATCCGGAACCGGGCATGCCCCAACGCCTCTATTACAAGAACCTGCGCGAGAAGTTCTCTGCCCAGGTGAGCGAAATCGTAGACCAAATCAACAATCTGTAAATGTGGCAGAAATTCTGTAGATGGCTCTTGTACCAACGACTGGGATGGACATCCGAAGTGACGGAGGCCCATCCCGAAAAGTATATAATATGCCTGGCCCCCCACACCAGCAACTGGGATTTTCTCTACGGCCAACTGTATAACGGCGCCCATCGGCTGAACAGCAACTTCCTGATGAAGAAGGAGTGGTTCTTCTGGCCCTTGGGTCCCATTTTCCGTGCCATGGGCGGCATCCCCGTCTACCGGCAGAAGCACACCAGCATGACCGACTCGATGGCCGAGGCCGCCCGCCGGGCCAAGACCTTCCATCTGTGCATCACGCCGGAGGGCACCCGCTCGAGGGTCGGGGAATGGAAAAAGGGCTTCTACTTCATCGCCCTGAAGGCCGGGATGCCCATCCTGCTCTACGGACTGGACTACAAGACGAAGCACATACGGTGCACCAAGACCATCATCCCCTCCGGCGACGTGGAGAAAGACATGCGCGAGATTAAACTCTACTTCAAGGACTTCACCGGCAAAAAGCCCGAAAACTTCACCATCGGACATGTATAGACATCTACTGCTGCTGATACTCGCAGCCATGTGTTACGGGGCGCAGGCCCAACAGCCTTGGGTGACCAACATGTCGCGCCCCTACTCTATCGACAACGGACTGGAAGGCCGCCACCTGTCGCTCTGGGCCAGTCACGGCCGCTATTACGACAACGACAAGGGCTACTGGAAATGGCAGCGGCCGGCCCTCTTCTGCACCACCGAGGACCTGTTTACGCAGACCATCGTGGTGCCCTATCTCATCCCTATGCTCGAGAACGCCGGTGCCGTGGTATTCACCCCCCGTGAGCGTGACTGGCAGCGCCATGAGGTGATAGTCGACAACGACGATGCAAATGGCGCAGCGCACTATAGGGAGCAGACCGGCAAATACCATTGGACCACTGGTCCGCAACCGGGCTTTGCCCAGCATCAGGGCCACTATCAGGACGGCGAGAACCCATTCCTGGCCGGTACGGTACGCATGGCGGAGACCACCCACAGCAAATCGAAGCAGAGCACAGTGGACTATACGCCCTTGATTCCCGAGGACGGCCGCTATGCCGTCTATGTCAGTTACCAGACGGTGCCCGCCAGCAGCGACGACGTGCGCTATACCGTCTATCACAAGGGACAGGCCACCGAGTTTCGCGTCAACCAGCAGATGGGCGGTTCCACATGGGTGTATCTCGGAACATTTGAATTCGACGCCGGCCAGTCAGAGCAGAACCGTGTCGTCGTCAGCAACCATAGCGACCACAAGGGCTTCGTGACCACCGATGCCGTGCGCTTCGGAGGCGGCATGGGCAACATTGAGCGTGGCGGCGAGGTCAGCGGACTGCCGCGATGTCTGGAGGGTGCCCGCTACTACGCCCAGTGGGCCGGCATGCCCTACGAGGTCTACTCGTCGAAGCAGGGCGTCAACGACTATGGCGACGACATCAACGTACGGTCGCTGATGACCAACCTGCTGTGCGGAGGCTCCCCCTATGCGCCCGACTCCGCCGGACGGAAGGTGCCCTTCGAACTGTCGCTGGCCATACACAGCGACGCCGGTCATACTGACACCGGCCTGGGCGTCTACGGCTCGCTGTCGATCTGTACTACACAGAAGGGCGACTCGACCCTCGCCACGGGGGAGAGCCGTCAGGCCTCGATGACGCTGGCCACCGAACTGCTCGACAACACGACGCGCGACCTGCAATATAAATATGGTACGTGGGTGGCCCGCTCGTTCTACGACCGCAACTACTCGGAGACGCGCCTGCCCGTCGTGCCCAGTGCCATACTCGAAACGATGTCGCACCAGAACTTCGGCGACATGCGCTACGGCCAAGATCCCAACTTCCGTTTCACGCTGGCACGCTCAATCTACAAGACACTGTTGCGCTATATCACCCGGCGCCACAACGAGACATGCGTGGTGCAGCCCCTGGCCCCCGACAATTTCCATATCGAGTTCACCCATCGCGAGGGTGAGGTAAGGCTCAGTTGGCGAGGGCTGATAGACAGCCAGGAACCGACATCCGAACCGACAGGCTATGTGCTCTATATGGCCCAAGACCGGGGCGGCTTCGACAACGGCACCCATCTGCGCGGCTCGTCGTGCACGGTACGCCTGATGCCGGGAGTGCTCTACAGTTTCCGCGTGACGGCCACCAATGACGGCGGACAGAGTTTCCCCACCGAGGTGCTGTCGGCACTCTATCAGCCCGGAGCCAAGCAGACGGTGCTCATCGTCAACGGGTTCCATCGTCTCTCATCACCGGCTATCAGTGAGCACGGACAGGGATTCGCGCTCAGCGACGACATCGGCGTAGCCTATGGACGCACCGCCGGGTGGCTGGGACAACAGCAGGTGTTCGACTCCAGCCGTATCGGCATCGAGGACTCTACCGGCCTGGGCTATTCGTCGGCTGAACTGGCCGGCACCTTCATCGCCGGCAACGACTGCAATGACGTCAGGCATCATGCCGAAGCACTGCAGACGGCCGGTGGCTACAACATCCTGAGCACGTCGACCCAGGCCATCGAGAACGGCGACGTCACCCTCGGACCGGTGTTTGCCTGTGTAGACTTGCTGCTCGGACTGGAGCGCAACGACGGCCACAGTCTGGTGCACTACAAGTCGTTTACACCTGCCATACAGAAGCAACTGCGCGGCTACACGGCCACCGGCGGCAATCTGCTGGTCAGCGGTGCCTATGTGGGCACCGACATGCAACAGCCCGACGAGCAGGCCTTTCTCAGCGAGGTGCTCAAAGTGCGGCTCGAGGGTGTCAACCGTGAGGCCAGCGGCACCATCAGCGGACTGGGCACCACCTTCAACTTCCACCGCCTGCTCAACGAACAGCACTATGCCGCCACACAGAGCGACCTGCTGATGCCCTCAGGCGAAGGGGCCTTCCCCGCTATGGTCTATGCCAATCAGACCAGTGCCGCCGTGGCCTATAACGGCAGTGACTATCATGCCTTCACCATGGGCTTCCCCTTTGAGTGCATCACCGACAAAAACAAACGTGCATCTATCATGCGCGGTATCATGGACTTCCTAAACAACAGATAATTATGGCAAAGATAAAAACCAACGCTTCAGGAACGAGAAGCATTGAAGTGAGCGACCAGCATCTGGCCACCATCGAACAGTATCAACTGTTGCGCGACCTCATCGACTCGAATGGCTATGTCGACGAGGCCGTGCTCGACAAACTGCGCCTCAACATCCGTGCGCTGCTCGAGTCAGACGGCGGCAGCGACAAACAGTTGCTCGACCTCTGCCTCGACGTGGTCTACCACCCCAACATGAAGGCCCTCGGCCTGCAGAACCTGCTACAGTTGTACATCGACTGGCAGAAGCGACAGGAGACCACAGATGGAGTATCGGCTGACTGATTTCCTGCCAACGACGAAGAAAGAGTTGGAACTACGAGGGTGGGATACGCTAGACGTCATCCTGTTCTCGGGCGATGCTTATGTCGACCACCCATCGTTTGGGGCTGCTGTCATCGGACGCACCCTCGAGGCCGCCGGCTACCGGGTGGCCATCGTCCCACAGCCCGACTGGCACGGCGACTATCGCGACTTCAAGAAACTGGGACGCCCCAGGCTCTTCTTCGGCATCTCGCCGGGCTGCATGGACTCTATGGTCAACAAATATACAGCCAACCGCCGGCTGCGCTCCGAGGATGCCTATTCGCCCGACGGCCGTCACGACATGCGACCGGAATATCCCACCATCGTCTATTCCAACATCCTGCGCCAACTGTTCCCCGACGTGCCCATCGTGCTCGGAGGCATCGAGGCCTCGCTGCGCCGGCTGACCCACTACGACTACTGGCAGGACAGTCTGCGCAAGAGCATACTCTGCGACAGCGGCGGCGACATCATCAGTTTCGGCATGGGCGAGAAGACCATCCTCGAACTGGCCCGACGCGCCGCCGAAGGCCGTGACCTGCGGCGGACAGAGTCAGTCAGCGACCTGCCGCAGATTGTCTATCTGTCGAAGGACATCCGGCCAACTGCCGACGACATCGTGCTGCACAGCCACGAGGAATGTCTGAGCGACAAACGGGCCGAGGCCGAGAACTACCGCCATATCGAGGAGCAGTCGAACATGATGCACGCCCGGCGTCTGCTGCAGCACACGGGCAACACCTGGGTAGTGGTCAACCCACCCTACCCGCCGATGACGACTGAAGAGATCGATGCCTCGTTCGACCTGCCCTATACCCGCCAGCCCCACCCGAAATACAAGGGCAAGCGTATTCCCGCCTACGACATGATCAAGCATAGCGTCAACATACACCGCGGATGCTTTGGCGGCTGTGCCTTCTGCACCATCTCCGCCCATCAGGGCAAGTTCATCGCCTGCCGCTCGAAACAGAGTATACTCAGGGAGGTGGAACAGGTGACCCAGATGCCCGACTTCAAGGGCTATCTGTCCGACCTGGGCGGTCCGTCGGCCAATATGTACGGCATGCACGGCCGCAACCTGAAGGCCTGCGAGAAATGTAAACGGCCCAGTTGCATCCATCCGCAGATATGCCACAACCTGAACACCAGTCACCGGGCACTGCTCGACATCTACCATGCCGTCGATGCGCTGCCGGCCGTCAAGAAGAGTTTCATAGGCAGTGGCGTGCGCTACGACCTGCTGCTCTACCGTGGTAATGACGATGACGCCAACCGGTCGGCAGAGGACTATACCCGCGAACTGATCTGCCACCATGTGAGCGGACGGCTGAAGGTGGCCCCAGAGCATACCAGCGACCGCGTGCTGATGCTCATGCGCAAGCCGTCGTTCAGCCAGTTCGGGGCCTTCAAGCGCATCTTCGACCGTATCAACCGCGAGGAGAACCTGCACCAGCAGATCATACCCTACTTCATCTCCAGCCATCCCGGCTGCCACGAAGAAGACATGGCCGAACTGGCCGTACTGACCAAGGATATGGACTTCCAGTTGGAACAGGTGCAGGACTTCACGCCCACCCCGATGACCATCGCCACCGAGACCTGGTACACCGGCTACGACCCCTATACCCTCGAACCAGTCTTCTCGGCCAAGACACAAAAGGAGAAACTCGCCCAGCGCCAGTATTTCTTCTGGTACAAACCCGAGGAGCGCCGCGGCATCGAGCAGAGCCTGCGCCGCATCGGCCGTGCCGACCTGATCAACAAACTATTCCCCAATGGAAATTATCGAACAGACTATCGTCCCGAAAGACCCGACGAGAAAAAGCGAAGACGGAATCGTCGTCACCCCTGACTTCATAGCCGTCATCGACGGCTCCACCTCGAAGACCGACCGCCGCTACAGTTTCTTCAACAGCAACGGCCGCTATGCCATGCTGCTCATCGAGACATACCTGAAGAAAGCCCCCAAGGACATCACCTGCGAGGCCTTCTGCCGGGAGATTACCCGCCGGTTCCGCAAGGAATACAAAAGGGCGCTGCTGCCACACCTGACGGAGCACCCCGAGGACCGTCTGACCGCCTCGTGCATCATCTTCAGCCGCGTCAGCCGACAGATATGGATGATCGGCGACTGCCAGTGCATCGTAGGCAGTGAATACTACGACAATCCCAAACCTTACGAACAGGAACTGGCACAGCAACGCGCCGCCATCATCAAGGCCAGCCCGGAGCCCCACGACCACTTCCTGGAAGACGATACCGCCCGCGCCGCCATCATACCCCGCATGAAGGAGACCATGAAGCAGCAGAATGTCACCTATGCCGTCGTCGACGGCTTCCCCATTCCCATGCAGCACGTGCGCATCATCACCCTCGACTTCCGCCCCTGGCAGATCGTACTGGCCTCCGATGGCTACCCTTTCCTCTGTCCGACCCTCGAAGCCTCAGAGGCCCGACTGGCAGAACAGCGCACCGCCGACCCACTGAACATCGGCGACTTTAAAGCCACGAAAGCCTTCAAGACAGGCAACAATTCCTTCGACGACAGAGCATACATCAGATTTAAGGCATAAAAATTTGGAAATGTCGGGGAAATTGATTACCTTTGCACCCGATTTCCAAAAAGGTGGAGGTTCCGTAGCTCAGTTGGATAGAGCAACAGCCTTCTAAGCTGTGGGTCTCGGGTTCGAATCCCGACGGAATCACAATTGCAGAAGCCCCAACTTCACTTGGAACGCAGAAGCCCCCAACTTCACTTGGAAGATGGCAAACTAAACACTTTTACATAAACAAAGCCAAACAATGAAAAGAGACAACACGGTTTTTGAGTTGATCGAGAAAGAGCATCAGCGCCAGTTGAAAGGCATCGAACTGATTGCCAGTGAGAACTTTGT
>DETM01000005.1:20485-59338 GCA_002361655.1 Prevotella sp. UBA3288
AGTGAGAACTTTGTAAGCGACCAGGTGATGGAGGCTATGGGCTCCTACCTGACCAACAAATATGCTGAAGGCTATCCCGGCAAGCGCTACTACGGCGGCTGTCAGGTGGTCGATGAGGTGGAACGGCTGGCTATCGAGCGTGTCTGCAAACTGTTTGATGCCGAGTATGCCAACGTGCAGCCGCACAGCGGCGCACAGGCCAATGCTGCCGTGCTGTTGGCAGTGCTGCAGCCGGGCGACACCTTCATGGGTCTGAACCTCGCTCACGGCGGTCACCTCAGCCACGGCTCGCTGGTCAACACCTCCGGTATACTCTATAAGCCCGTGGGCTACAACCTCAACAAGGAGACAGGCCGTGTGGACTACGACGAGATGGAGCAACTGGCTCTGGAGCACAAGCCCAAACTCATTATCGGCGGCGGCTCGGCCTACAGCCGTGAATGGGACTACAAGCGGATGCGCGAGATTGCCGACAAGGTGGGCGCTCTGCTGATGATCGACATGGCCCACCCCGCCGGTCTCATCGCTGCCGGTCTGCTGGACAACCCCGTGAAATATGCTCATATCGTGACCTCTACCACTCATAAGACCCTCCGCGGTCCGCGCGGCGGCATCATCCTGATGGGTAAAGACTTCGAGAACCCCTGGGGCCTGAAGACACCGAAGGGCGAGGTGAAGATGATGTCGGCCCTGCTCAACTCTGCCGTGTTCCCCGGACAGCAGGGCGGACCACTGGAGCACGTCATCGCTGCCAAGGCCGTGGCCTTCGGCGAGGCGCTACAGCCTGAGTTCAAGGAGTGGGCCAAGCAGGTGCAGAAGAACGCCAAGGTGCTGGCCGACGAACTGGTGAAACGCGGTTTTACCATCGTCAGCGGCGGTACCGACAACCACTCGATGCTGGTAGACCTGCGCTCGAAATATCCCGACCTGACCGGTAAGGTGGCCGAGAACGCCCTGGTGGCTGCCGACATCACCTGCAACAAGAACATGGTGCCCTTCGACTCGCGCTCGGCCTTCCAGACCAGCGGTATCCGTCTGGGCACGCCCGCTATCACCACCCGTGGTGCCAAGGAGGACCTGATGGTGCAGATTGCCGCCTGGATTGAGGAGGTACTCAACGACCCCGAGAACGAGCAGGTTATCGCTAACGTGCGCAGCCGTGTGAACGAGACGATGAAGCAATATCCCCTCTTCGCCTACTAAAGGATGGCCTATCCCACTCTTCGCCTACTAAAGGAAGAGTGCTAAACGATACTGAAAAGAGGTCCGCCCATCTGGGCGGACCTCTTTCGTGCTCTTCGTCACCCCTTATTTCCAACTGACGGCGAGGGGCTCGCGGATGGTGCGCAGGGTCCAGTCGATACGCTGCTGCCATTCGGCCTGCGTACGCACGTCGAATTTCGACCACGCCGACCCCAAGTAGTAGGTGAACGGTTCACCGGCATAGTTGTCGACGATGCCCAGGGCATGACGTACACCGGCCTGCTCATGCACCTTTGTCTCCACCAGCCCGTTGGGGAACAGCAGTGCCAGGAACAACTGGCAGTTGTTGACGGCCTCATTGTCAGTCGGGTCGATATAGTGCAGGTAGTCCTTGGCCAGCACCAGGTCGGCAGAGTGGTCGGTATGGAGCATCTGGCCGGTAGTCAGATCGGTAGCCTTATTGGTATGGAGCACAATGCCGGCAGCCAGTTCCTGCGGCATCGTCATACCATCGTACGAGACGGTCATCCGACAGAAGTTCGAGCCTTTGTCGAGGGTGATGATACGGTGCTCGGTGACGGTGTCGCCCCCAATGACCACCGGATGATAGTTGAGCAGCACCGACATACGCAGCGGGCCGAGATCGAGCATCCGGCAGTCCTTGAAGCAGTAAGGATAGACCAGGCTGTCGCCCACCATAAGTGCCGGCGTGCCACAACCCAGCGTGGCCCCCACCTTGTAGACATCAGAGCCGCGGCCGTGGTCGTGGTGATAGGAGTTGAGCCGGTAGAGCGAGTCGCCACGCTGACGGTTCTGCTTGCGCAGTCGTTCCACCTGCGGCATCATCACCACATCCTCCACCCAGTAGCGCTCGTCGAGCACCAAATCGGGGGTGTTCTTCGTCCAGACATCCAGGCCGTAACTCTTCTCGCCCGTCTTCTGCAGGGCCGGACCATAGATGCGATAGGCTCCACGGTCGTTCTCCCAGGCAAAGTCGTCCTTGCGCTCCGGATAGACACGACCGTAGCAGACGGTAGCATAGGTCTTGGGCGTGCCGCGACGGATGGTGAACGTCTGGATGCCATAGGGCCGCACACCGGCTGCGATGAGCACCTGTCCGTCGTGGGTCAGTTGATAGGGCACTTCGAGGCCAGCCACATCGCAGACGATGAACTGTCGGCCCCCCACGATGCCCAGGCGGCGGAAGATGCTGTCGGCAGGCAGGGCCACCACCTGCTCGCGATATTCGCCGGAGGCGTTCGTCACCGTCACGCGTGCGGTCATACGATAACCACCTTCGGAACCTTGACCGTCTACAGTACCTTGACCGCTTGCAAGACGGCTCTCGTAGCGCAGGTGCTCGCAGGCAGCGAGGAGGAAGGCTCCCACGCCGAAGTTAGCCTGCGAACGGGCATCGACGGTCTTCGTAGGGTCGGGCTTCTCGCCAATGGGCTGTACGAAGCCCACGCTGCCGTCGGGCTGCAGGGCGGTGGTGGTCAGGTAACGCCAGGCACGCTCGATGACGGGCTCATAGACGGCACGGTCGAGCAGCCCGTTGTTCACGCCCCACAACATGCCGTAGGTGAAGAAGGCCGTGCCGGAGGTCTCCGGTCCGGGGGCATCGTCCTCGCAGAGCATCGAACGGCTCCAGTAGCCGCTGGGTCGCTGCACACGAGCCACGCCCTCGGCCAACTGGCGGAAGCGCTGCAGGAAGAAGTCGCGGTGGACATAGTCGGCGGGCATGTCGCCGAGCACCTTGGCCAGTCCGGCCAGTACCCAACCGTCGCCACGGGCCCAGAAACTCTTGCCACCGTTGCAGGCCGTCTTTACCTTGGGATAGATGTATTTAGCATCGCGATAGTAGAGTTGCTCCACGCTGTCGTACATCAAGGCGTCGGCCCAGCGGAAGTTGTCGTAGAGTTTGTCGAGATACTTCACCTCGCCCGTAGCCTTGTAGAGTTTAGTCATCACGGGCATCACCATATAGAGGGCATCGGCCCACCACCAGAAGTCGCACTGCGGCTGGCGTACCTCGTAGTCCATCACCTCCAGGGCCCGTGCAATCTTGTAGCGCGAGTTGGCCGAGACATGGTCGGAGCCGTTCTCCACTTCATAGAGGTCGAGGTAGGTCTGGAAGCAGATCTGCCAGTCGCCGAAGAGCACATGATCCTGACCCTCGCCGTAGGTCTTGTACTTCCACTTCGAGGGGTCTTTCCCCCGTGCGCCCTGCCAGCGGTTGTGGTTGGCCCAGCGGTTGCTGTAGTCCAGCCAGCGTGCCTCGCCCAGCAGTCGGTAGGCCTCCATGTTGCCGGTGTGATAGGCAGCCTCGTCCCAGAAGGAGCGCACCAGCGGACTGTGGTGCTGCTGCCAGTAGTCGTTCACCTTGGTAATCATCTCGATGGTGGTCAGCGGCTTCACCACCTTTTTCTTCTTTGGTTTCGCCCCGGCCGAACAGCAGACGGCCAATACGATGAGCATGAGGGTTAGTCGTTTCATGTCTTTTTTTATTTCATGTTGTCGTTGAAACGTGTTCTGCCTACTTCATGTTGTCATTGAAGAAATTGATGCACTGGCGGAACAGGTGGTTGCGGGTGTTGCCACCCGTGATACTGTGGTTCTTGCCCGGGTAGACCAGTTGGCGGAAGTCCTTGTCGGCATCGACGAGGGCCTTCACGTATTCAGCAGTATTCTCGAAATGCACATTGTCGTCGGCCAACCCATGGACGAGCAGCAGTGCACCACTGAGTTTCGAAGCCCGCGCCAAGGGACACACGTCGTCGTAGCCCGAGGCGTTCTCTTTTGGGGTGCGCATAAACCGCTCGGAATAGACCGTGTCGTAAAAGCGCCACGACGTAGGCGGAGCGATGGCGATGCCACAGCGGAAGACAGGACGACCCTCCGACATCGACATCAGCGTATTCCATCCGCCATACGACCATCCCCAGATGGCGATACGGCCCTTGTCGACATAAGGCTGCTGTGCGAGCCAGAGGGCGGTCTCCACCTGATCGCGGGCCTCCAGTTCGCCCAGTCGCAGATAGGTGCATTTCTCAAAGTCAGCACCCCGTCCGCCGGTGCCCCGTCCGTCGACACAGACGAGGATGTAACCCTGTTGTGCAAGATACTGTTCGAGGATGGCTCCCTGTCCGTTCATGCCGATGTTCCAGGCGTTGCGCACCTGCTGTGACCCCGGTCCGCCATACTGGTACATGATGACGGGATAACGGTTGGCGGGGTTGAAGTTCTTCGGTTTAACCATCCATCCGTTGAGGGTAATGCCTTCGCCGGTAGTGAGGGTGAAGAGTTCCTTGGTGCCCATGTCATAGGTCTCGTACTTGCGCTTGAGGGCCTGGTTGTCGATGAGCGTGGCGAGCACTTTGCCCGACTGGTTGCAGAGGGTGTAGACGGGCGGTGTGTCGAGACTGCTGAAGGTATGGATGAAGTACTTGTAGTTGGTGCTGAAGACGGCACTGCTCGTACCGGCCTGTGGCGTGAGGCAGTCGGTCTTGCCATTGCTGTGGGCCACGAAGACGCGTACGTCGGCAGGACCGTTGTCGTGGGCGGCATAGTAGACATCGCCCGTCTGCTCGTCGATGCCGTAGACGTCGCACACATCATACCGCCCCTGCGTCACCTGGCGTTTCAGTTGTCCGTTCAGGCCGTAGAGGTAGAGGTGGTTGTAGCCGTCGCGCTGACTTGCCATGAGAATGCTACTGCCGGTGATGTGCACCTGTGCATAGGCATCCTCGTTGATATACTTGTCCACCTTGTCTTCGATGATTTGCTGACAGACGGTCGACATAGGGTTGGCGGCGAAGATGCGCAGACAGTCCTGATGGCGGTTGAGGGTGAAGACGAGTATCTTCGTCGGGTCGCTGGTGGCTTTGATGCGGGGTATATAGCCGTCGGCATCAAGTGGCACCTGGATGGTGCGAGTCTGATGGCTCTTGATGTCGTAACTCATCACCTGCACCCGTGCATTTTGCTCGCCGGCACGCGGATATTTATAGGTATAGTCGCTCAGGGGCAGGGTGTGCAGCGGCACCTGTGTCTCGTCGTAGCGCACCCACACCACCTGCTTGGAGTCGGCGGTGAACAGCAGGGAGGCGTTGTGGGCAAACTCCTCCTCGCACACCCAGTCGGGGGTGCCGTTGATCACCTCGTTGCGCCGCCCGTCCTTGGTCAGTTGGCTCTCGGCATTGTTGTAGAGCAACTTCACCAGGAAAATGTTATTGTCGCGTACGAAGGCCACCTGCTGTCCGTCGGGGCTCCACACGGGTGCCTGCTGCGGTCCGCCATCGCTGAGGGCCTCCATCTTGTTGTTCGCCACATTATATATATAATAGACGGCGGTGAACGAGCGGCGGTAGATGTGCTTGGTCTGCGTCTGGATGAGCAGATGGCGGCCGTCGGGACTGACGATGTAGCCGTCGACGCGGCTGACCTTCGCCCCGCGGGCCGTGTTGGCATCGAAAAGCACACCGGTCTGCTTGCCGGTCTTGAACGAGTAGTTGACAATCTGCTTGCCGTCGTCGCTGATTTGGGCATAGGTCTCGCCATCAGCCATGGCCTCGACGGCCGCCATTGTCTGCGGGCGGAAGTCGGTGCCCGCTGCTTCTTTCATACTGAGTTGCTGGCCAGCCAGCACGGGGGCAGCCGCAAGGAGGGCCGCCATGATTGGAGTGATTTTTTTCATATGTCTGCTTTCGGCTTAACGAAAAGTTTGCTGCAAAATTACGAAATAAGAAAGAGAAAAGGAAATAAATAGCGGCTTTTTTCTTTCTTTTTCACATTAGAGCATGAACGAGCAACTTTACCCTGATTACATGTGCTGACGTTTTTTCGCAGAATCATCAGAAAGTGTGGGAGAGCAACTGTTCGACGCCTGTGTCGGGATGAGCCTTCATGAATTCGGCCGTGCTGGTCACCTCGTCGCGCTGGAAGAACGGCCGGTCGAGCAACTGGTTGACCACCCACTGTATGCGCCCCATGTGCGAGCGACGCACCCGGGTGAGCGCTATCGAGTCGGCTACTGTCGCCGAGTCGGCCGGCAGCGGAAAACGGTTGAGCAGATAGAAACATAGACAGTCGGGCACAATGTACTGGCGGGTCATCATCCGGCGCTGACCCTCGCTGTAGCCATAGCGCAGGTAGACGGGATAGTCCTCGCCCAGATACTTGTCGAGCGAGATGCCAAGCATGCCGTCGCCCACGACGATGCTCTGGTCCAAAGAGCCTATCTGCGTGTAGATACGCGGCATCTCGGTATCGGGCAGCATGGAGCGCAGCCGCCGGAAGGCCTCGGTCAGTTGGCCGTTCAGGTCGTCCACGTCGCGATATTGCTTTTCCACATCTCCCATCATGCTCTGCAGGGTGCTGTCCTGGAAGAAGATTAGAAATCGAGTGTTGATGTCCGCCTCGTCGACACGCCCCAGTCGGAGCACATCTTCTATCAGGGCACGCGTCTCCGTGGGGTAACTGGTCTTCATCTGCTGCAGGGCGGCAAAGTCGCCAGTGGTGAGGTAGAGTATCTCCATCTGGTCGAAGCGCTCGATGGTGACGGCATCCTCCTGTCCGCCGGTGCCGTCGGGACGCATCTGCCATTGGCAACCTATGCAGGCCACCAGCGTGAAGAGTGCCAAGAGATACCATCGTTTTATGGACATTGCAAATGCGTTTCTGTTAAATAACGCTACAAAAGTACAAAAATAAGTTGAATTAACCAAATTTTAACCTAAAATATTTAAAAGAAACGTGTAATTCGCTCCCTTTTACGTACTTTTGCGGAAAAACCAGACGCGCATGAAACTACTTTTTCTAATCATGGCACTGCTGGCCCCGATGGCGGCCGGTGCCCAAGAGACCTTCAAAGTACAAGTGACGAACCCCTCGAAGAACGCCCGTACAGACCAGCCGGTGGTCATCGAAGTGGATGACGACGTGCGGTCGGCACTGGTCACCGTCGACGGGCAGGAAATACCCTGCCAGTTGGACGACACCGACCTGGACGAGGAGTACGACGAACTCTGTTTCCTGGCCGACCTCAAGGGGGGCGAACAGAAGACCTTTACCGTGACGCTCTTCGAGCAAGGCGAGCCTCGCTCCTACCCTGCCCGTGTGTATGCCGAGATGCTGATGCGCAACGACAAGGTGAAGGAGAAGAACAAACACAACAACTTCGTGAGCAGCCTGACCGTTCGCGGCGACTGTGCCAACTCCTACAACCTGCTGCACCACCACGGCGTGGACTTCGAAAGCGAACTGAACGGCATCCGCATCTACTTCGACAAACGGCAGACGCTCGACCTGTACGGCAAGTTCCAGAAGCGTCTGGAACTGGAGGCCACGCAGTTCTACACCCAGGCCGACCAGAAGGCGCAGGGCTACGGCGACGATGTGCTGTGGGTGGGCAACACCTTCGGACTGGGTGCCTTCCGCGGTTGGGACGGCCATGAGCCGACAATGATCGAGCCGGTGAAGAACCGCACGCAGCGTGTGGTGGCCTATGGTCCGCTGCGCACCATTGTCGAGGTGATCGACCAGGGGTGGCAGGCCGAGGCCGGCAAGCCCGCAGTGAACATGACGCTGCGCTACACGCAGTATGCAGGCCATCGCGACACCGATGTCGACGTCTACTTCAACCGCCCGGTCAGGGGCTACCGCTTCTCGACTGGCATCATCAATGTGAAAGGCTCGGTAGAGTACAGCGACAAAAAGGGTCTGCGCGCCTGCTGGGGCACCGACTATCCGTCGACGGACACGCTGAAATGGAAACGCGAGACAGTGGGTCTGGGCATCCTGCTCAACCGGGAGAATATCATCAGCGAGGAACCGGCCAACAAGGACAACTACGCCTTTGTGGTGGGCACGAAAGACAAGCATCTGGCTTACAAGGTGGTGTACGGCTCGGCCAACGAAACCTTCGGTTTCCACAGTGCCCAAGAGTGGTTCGACTGGCTGAAGCAGTGGCGTAAGGAGGCCGACCGCCCGGTGGTGGTGAAGGAGATAAGAAAATAAGGAAAACTCAATAGACTCTGGGCCCGAAGATGCGGGTGCCGATGCGCACCATCGTCGAGCCGTGGGCCACAGCCAGCGGATAGTCGTCGCTCATGCCCCACGACCGCTCCTTGAAGTCGGGGTCGGCGGCGAAATACTGCTGCTTCACCTCGTCGAAGAAGTCAGCGGCCTGCTGGAATTCGGCGGCTATCTGCATCTGATCGTCGGTATGGCTGGCCATCATCATCAGGCCGCATATCTTAACATGAGTCATCTGCCGCCATTCGCCACCGGCGAGCAACTCACGGCAGGCGTCGAGCGTCAGACCATATTTGGTGGCCTCCTCGGCGATGTGCAGTTCCAACAGCACGCGCACCACGCGCCCTGCCTTCGCTGCCTGCTTCTCTATCTCGCGCAATAATTTCAGCGAGTCGACAGCCTCGATCATAGAGATGTAGGGGGCGATATACTTCACCTTGTTGGTCTGCAGATGGCCGATGAAGTGCCACTCGATGTCATTGGGCAACACCCCGACCTTGCGGGCCAGTTCCTGTTCGTGGCTCTCGCCGAAGAGCCGCTGACCCTCGTCGTAGGCGGCGCGGATGTACGCCTCGGGGTGATACTTGCTGATAGCCACGAGCCGCACACCCCTGGGCAGTTCGTCGAGCACGGCGTGCAGATTTTCCTTGACAGGATACATGGGACATTCATTTACGCTGTTCATCGGGTCAGTGCTCTGCATAGTTGGACTTTCAGGCTTCATATTCGGGTTTTGCATCTTCCCCGGCACCCTTGTCTTCGCCCTTAGGCGCTGCCGAAGTGTGCTCGAAGACGTCCATCAGTGCGGTCTCGGCCACGCTGGCGATGACATAGTCGATCATGGTCTTGCCCATCACCTCGTCGATGTTCTTCACGGCACCGTTGAACGAGCCGGCTTGCACCAGGTAGTTGACGGTCGACTTCTTCTCTTTCTCCGTCTTCTCGTCGAGGGTGATGAACTGCAGTTTAGCCTTATAGAACTTGTCGGCCATCTCCTGGTCACTGAAGAAGATTTCACCGTAGGCGGCCTTTTTGATGTCAGTGACATTGAACTCGCCGCTGATGTAACTCGACATCTCTTCCATAATGCGCTCCTCGGCCTCGCTGAAACTGAGGGCGTCGACGACATAAGCCTCGGTGACCTTCTTCTGCATGCCGTCTTCCATTGTCTTCTCGTAGCGAATCTTACATTCGAACCACGTTGTTGTTCTGCTTCTCATTGTGTTATCTTGCTTTTCTGTTTGACTATTCTTCTTCGTTTTCGTTCTCACCGGGCTTGATATAGCCCCGGTGGGTCAGTTGCGCCTGCTTCTCCTTGGTAATCTTGTCCACAATCTCCTGGGCGATGCGACCGGCCTCCTCATCGGACAACCCAGCCTGCTGGCCCATCTCGGTCTGCAACTTGATAAGTTCCTCGGCCTTCTGCTGACTGCCCGCCATATAGTTCTTTTCAGTAGCACTCATGCGCTGGTCGTCGTAGATCTCCGACAGGATGCGATCGGCCTCCTGAGCATAGCGGCGACGGAATATCTCCTCGGCCTTCTGCTGGTACATGCGGTCTTCGTCGGTCATGGGTATCGAGTCGCCGAGCATCTCCATCTCAGGGTCCAAATAGCGGGCGAAGGGATCTTCCTCGGTCTTCGGGGCAGGCTCGACAAACTCGACAGTGTTGGCTTCGGGCAACCACTCAATGTAGACCCACACGGCGAGCAGCGACACCACCACGGCGGCCACCAGGGCCATCAGCGTGCGGCGGGTGTTGCGTTTGTTCTCCAGGGCTCTCTTCATCTCGCCCATTGTCTGAAAGCGGTCAGCGGGCTTCTCGGCCGTGGCCTTCTTCACCATCTGACGGTATTCATACGACATCTCGCCCTGCTCGAAGAGAAACTCCACCAGCCGGCCCAGGGCGTAGACATCGCTGCGCTCGTCGCCCTGCTCGCCGGCCATCACCTCGGGGGCCACAAACGACGCGCAGTCGGCATAGAGCACACCGGGGTCGCAGGCTTTCTGATAGAACGAGCCGTGGGTGAGCACCAGGGGCTGACGGCTCCCCTTTCGCACAAAAATGCTCTGCGGAGCCAGACACAGTTGGTAAACTCTCTCGCCGTGCAGACTGTCCAGATAGTCGGCCAGCGCACTGAACACCCCGTCGATAAAGTCCTTGGCGGCTACCACAGCGGGGGTGGCCTCAAGAAGTGCCGCGAGCGTCTGTATGTTGCCACTCTCCAGTTCTATCTCGTACACGCCGTTGCTGTCGCCGTGCAGCGTGCCCTGCATCTGCTGCTGAGAGGCATGCTGTGCCGACCACTCGTTGTCGCGTTTGAGAGCCTCGCCGAACAGCAGACTGTCCACGAGCCGTGGTTGCAAGTCAATCACGTAGCGGTACTTGCTGTCCAACTGTTTCCTGTATAAATCGCCCATCAGCGATTTCTGGCGCAAGGCAGAACTGTCACGGGCGTTGAGTATTTCTTCAAAATTCATGGTCTTCGTCGGATTTTGGACGGGCAAAAGTACACAATTAATCCGACATAGACAAGTATTTCGGCATAAAAAACGAAAATGCAGTTTTTTCATACGCCACATTCCACGCAAAAGAACAAAAAAAAGGTGTTTTGTTTTGTAATATCCCCACTAATTCGTACCTTTGTACCCAAATTGACAAAAACGAGAACAAACAAGATGCCTGAAATATCAGTACGCGGCCTGGAGATGCCCGAAAGCCCCATACGCAAACTAGCCCCACTGGCCGCCGCCGCCAAGAAGCGCGGCACCAAGGTGTATCACCTCAACATCGGACAGCCCGATCTGCCTACGCCGCAGGTGGGACTGGACGCGCTGAAGCAGATAGACCGCTCGATACTGGAGTACTCGCCCTCTCAGGGCTACCTTAGTTACCGCGAGAAACTGGTGGGCTACTACGCCAAGTACAACATCAACGTGACAGCCGACGACATCATCATCACCAGCGGCGGCTCGGAGGCGGTGCTCTTCGCCTTCCTCTCGTGCCTGAACCCCGGCGACGAGATTATCGTTCCCGAACCGGCCTATGCCAATTATATGGCCTTTGCCATCTCGGCCGGAGCCCGGATACGCACCATCGCCACAACGATAGAAGAGGGATTCTCGCTGCCGAAGGTGGAGAAGTTTGAGGAACTCATCAACGAGCGCACGCGCGCCATCATGATTTGCAACCCCAACAACCCCACAGGCTATCTCTACACACGCCGCGAGATGAACCAGATACGCGACCTGGTGAAGAAGTACGACCTCTACCTGTTCTCAGACGAGGTCTACCGCGAATATATCTACACCGGCTCGCCCTACATCTCGGCCTGCCACCTTGAGGGCATCGAGCAGAACGTAATACTCATCGACTCGGTATCGAAGCGCTACTCGGAGTGCGGCATCCGCATCGGTGCCCTGATTACGAAGAACAAGGAGGTGCGCGCCGCCGTGATGAAGTTCTGCCAAGCACGCCTCTCCCCTCCCCTCATCGGGCAGATCGTGGCCGAGGCTTCGCTCGATGCCCCCGAGGACTATCTACGCGACGTCTACGACGAGTATGTGGAGCGCCGCAAGTGTCTCATCGACGGGCTGAACCGCATACCCGGCGTTTACTCGCCCATACCCATGGGAGCCTTCTATACGGTGGCCAAACTGCCCGTCGACGACAGCGAGAAGTTCTGCCGCTGGTGCCTCTCTGAGTTCGAATACGAGGGTCAGACGGTGATGATGGCCCCTGCCGCCGGCTTCTACACCACGCCCGGCGCGGGCATCAACCAAGTGCGCATAGCCTACGTGCTGAAGAAGGAAGACCTGATGCAGGCCCTCGTGGTGCTGCAGAAAGCCCTTGAGGCCTATCCCGGCCGCACGATGGAATAAACCAGTCGCCCTCGGAAAATCCAGAAAATCCAGAAAATCCAGAGAATCCAGAAAATCCGGAAAATCCGGATGATTCGGAAAATCCACCCCCGCGCCATGACCCTCCCCTTCTTCCTTGCCCGGAGAATCTACAGCGACCGGGGCGACCGCCGCAAGGTGAGCCGCCCTGCCATCCGCATCGCCACCATCGGCGTAGCCATCGGACTGGCCGTGATGATTGTTACCGTAAGCGTCGTGCTCGGCTTCAAGCACACCATACGCGACAAGGTAGCAGGCTTTGGCAGCCACATCACCATACAGAACGTGCAGGCCGCCTACGCCCCGCTGGCCAACCCCGTCACCATCGACAGCACCTATCTGACGCTCTTCGAGAATGTCGACGGAGTGAGCCACGCACAGCGCTACACACTCGCACAGGGTATACTGAAGACCGACGACGACTTTCTGGGCGTCGTGCTCAAGGGCGTGGGACCGGAGTACGACACACGCTTCCTGCAGACATGCATGGTCGAGGGCCAACTACCACAGTTCAGCGACACGGCCACACGCTACCCCATCGTTGTGTCGAAGACCATGGCTGACAAACTGCACCTCAAGACCGGCGACCGCCTCTTCGCCTACTTCATCGACGACGATGTGCGCATGCGGCGCTTCACCATCAGCGGCATCTACCAGACCAACATGAAGCGCTTCGACGACCTGATGTGCCTGACCGACATCTACGTCACCCGCAAACTCTGCAACTACGACGAAGAGCAGTGCTCGGGCGTGGAACTGCTCGCCGATGACTTCAGCCGCCTCGACGAGACCAAGCGCAACGTGTCGGCCACGTTGAGACCACACCCCGACCTGAACGGCCGTTACATGTCGCCGCAAACCATCACGGAGGCCTACCCGCAAGTGTTCTCATGGCTCGAACTGCTCGACATCAACGTGTGGATTATCCTCGCCCTGATGATAGCACTGGCCGGATTCACCATGATCAGCGGACTGCTTATTATTATATTGGAACGCGCGCAGGTGATCGGCATCCTCAAGGCACTGGGCGCGCGCAACACCACCATAGCACAGACATTCCTCTGGTTTGGAGCCTTCATCATAGGCCGCGGACTGCTACTGGGCAACATCATCGGCATAGCCATCGTCGCCGTGCAACAGCAAACCGGACTGGTGACTCTCGACCCGCAGACCTACTACGTCAGTCAGGCACCGATGGAACTCAACGTGCCGCTGCTCCTGCTGCTCAACGTGTGCACGCTGACCATCTCGGTGGCCGTGCTGCTGCTGCCTAGCCTGCTGGTCATGTTCATCCGACCCGCACAATCCATGCGCTACGAGTAAGCCAACCAGCCCCCTTTAGTACCTAACGAGCAGGCCCACCAGTCCCCTTTAGTACTTATTAACTAAGTCAAGCAACAAAAACTGCACAGAAAATTTGCGAATGTGCAGAAAACGCTGTACCTTTGCACAAAATTTTGAAAATTGTGCAATGGACACAGGCTCTACTTTCAACCGATACATACAACAGGCCATCATCAACAACTGGGATGCCGACGCGCTGACCGACTTTCAGGGAGCGACACTGCAATACCACGATGTGGCCCGCAAGATAGAGAAACTACACATCGCATTCCTGAACTGCGGCATACAGAAGGGCGACAAGATAGCCATTTGCGGACGCAACTCATCTCACTGGGCGGTGGCTTTTCTGGCTACGCTGACTTACGGGGCTGTGGCCGTTCCCATACTCCATGAGTTCAACGCCGAGCAGATACACAACATCGTCAACCACTCGGAGGCACGCCTGCTCTTCGTGGGCGACTTCATCGCCAAGGAGATCGACGCCGAGCAAATGCCCCGGCTGGAAGGTATCATCAACATGCCTGACTTCTCGCTGTTCCTCTCGCGTTCAGAGCAACTCACCTATGCCCGCGAACACCTAAACATGATGTTTGGCAGCAAGTATCCCATGGCCTTTCGCAAAGAGCACGTGCACTATCACGAAGACCAGCCCGAGGAACTGGCACTGATCAACTACACCAGCGGCACCACGGGCTTTTCGAAGGGTGTCATGCTGCCCTACCGCGCTCTGTGGGGCAACCTCGACTTCTGTCTGCGACGGCTGGGCACAAAGGTCAAACCCGGCACGCCGATGCTCTCCATACTGCCTATGGCCCACATGTACGGCATGGCCATCGAGTTCATCTTCGGCTTCTGCAACGGATGCCACTTATTCTTCCTCAACCGACTGCCCTCGCCGACACTCATCGCGCAGGCATTCACCGAAGTGAAACCGTCGCTGGTGGTCGCCGTACCGCTCATCATCGAGAAAATCATACGCAAACGCGTCTTCCCAAAGATACAGACCAACCGCATGCGACTGCTGCTGGCCATGCCCGTCGTCTCGAAAAAGGTGAAAGAGCGTATCTGCCAGCAGGTGTACGAAGCCTTCGGCGGTCAGGCCTACGAGGTCATCGTCGGCGGAGCACCACTGTCGAAGGAAATTGAGCAGTTCCTGGTCAGCATCGGATTTCCCATCACCGTCGGCTACGGCACTACCGAGTGCGCACCGCTCATCAGTTATAGCGACTGGCACGAATTCTCGCCCGGCTCCTGCGGTCAAACCCTCGACAACATGGAGGTGCGCATACTGAGTAACGACCCAGAGAACGTGGCCGGCGAAATCGTCACACGCGGCACCAACCTGATGCTTGGCTACTATAAGAACGACGAGGCCACAAGGCAGGCCGTCGACCAGGACGGATGGTACCACACTGGCGACCTGGCCACCATGGACACCGAAGGCCACCTCTACATACGCGGACGCATCAAGAACATGCTGCTCGGCGCCAACGGGCAGAACGTCTACCCTGAGGAAATCGAAGACCGACTCAACTCGATGCCCATGGTCTGCGAGAGCCTCATCGTACAGGACGGCGACAAACTGGTAGCACTCATCTACCCCGACAAAGACGAGGTGGACGGCTTCGGACAGGAGGAACTGACCGCCGTGATGGAGCAAAATCGTCAGAACCTGAACGCAACGCTGCCCAACTTCAGCCGCATCAGCCGCATCGAGTTGAGAGACAGCGAATTCCTGAAAACGCCCAAGAAAAGCATCAAGAGATATCTTTACCAAGCATAAAATCTAAGAAATGGAAAAAATACCAAGTTTCAACGCACTCATCCAGAAGAGCATCATAGACCATTGGGATATGGACGCACTGACCGACTACAAAGGTCAGACGCTGCAATACCACGACGTAGCCCGCAAAATCGAGAAGGTACACATACTGTTCGAGAACTCAGGCATACAGAAGGGCGACAAGATAGCCCTCTGCGGACGCAACAGCAGCCAGTGGGCCGTGGCCTTTATCGCCACGCTGACCTACGGCGCCATAGCAGTGCCCATACTGCACGAGTTCATGCCAGAGCAGATACACAACATCGTCAACCACTCCGACGCCAAACTCCTCTTCGCCGGCGACCACGTGGCCGGCACCATCGACCCCGAGCAGATGCCACATCTGGAGGGCATCATACGCAGCACCGACTATTCGCTTATCGTCTCACGCTCGGAGAAACTGACCTATGCCCGCGAGAACCTCAACGCACTCTATGGGCAGAAATATCCGAAGTACTTCCGACAGGAGCACATCAACTACTACATCGAGCAAAGCCCCGACGAACTGGCACTGATCAACTACACCAGCGGCACCACCGGCTTCTCGAAAGGCGTGATGATACCTTACCGCGCACTGTGGTCGAACTACGACTTCGCCTGCAACGTGCTGGGTACCACCATCAAGTGCGGCGACAACATCATTTCGATACTACCGATGGCACACATGTACGGCATGGCCTTCGAGTTCATCTTCGAGTTCCTGCACGGATGCCATGTCTACTACCTCAACCGCACACCCTCGCCTGCCATCATCGCACAGGCCTTTGCCGACATCAAACCGCGCATCATCATCGCCGTGCCGCTGGTCATCGAGAAAATCATACGCAAGAAGGTGTTCCCCAAGATACAGAACAACCGCATGCGACTGCTGCTACAGATGCCCATCATCTCGACCAAGGTGCGCGACATGATATGCCAGGAGGTAATCAAAGCCTTCGGAGGCGAAATCTACGAAGTCATCATCGGAGGTGCCGCTTTCAATCAGGAGGTAGAGCAGTTCCTGCACCGCATACACTTCCCCTACACCGTGGGCTACGGAGCCACCGAATGCGCACCCATTATCTGCTACAGCGACTGGCGATCGTTCGTACCCGGCTCATGTGGACGCGCTGTCATACACATGCAAGTCAAAATCGACTCGCCAGACCCGGAGAACATCCCCGGCGAGATTCTCACCAGAGGTCTCAACGTAATGCTCGGCTATTATAAGAACGAAGAAGCCACACGCGAGACCATCGACAAGGACGGATGGTACCACACCGGTGACCTGGGCACGATGGACGGCGACGGCAACGTGTTCATCAACGGACGCTCGAAGAACATGCTCCTCGGCGCCAACGGACAGAATATCTACCCCGAGGAAATAGAGGACAAACTCAACTCGATGACACTGGTCAGCGAGAGCATCGTCGTGCAACGCGACACCAAACTGGTGGCACTGGTACATCCGGACATCGACGAGGCTAACGCCCTCAACTTCAACGACGAGGACCTGGCCGGCATCATGGAGCAAAACCGCAACACACTCAACCAGATGCTGCCTGCCTACGAGAAAATCAGCGAGGTGGAAATACACAAGGAGGAATTCGCCAAGACACCGAAGAAGAGCATCAAGCGATACCTCTATTCATAACGAAGAAGAGCATCAGGCACTAACTCAGTAAATAAACGAATCGCATACGGAACTTAACTGCACCGTATGCGATTCCTCCTTTATGCCCAACTCTGAGACCAGTCCCTACGAATTCTGCAACACAGCCGTCCGCACCCGGCTCAGCGTTTCGGGCGTCATCTGCAGGTAACTGGCAATGTACACCAACGGCGCACGGAGCACCAACTGAGGCGCACTCTTCACCAGTTTCTGATAGCGGTCGAGCGCACTCTCGAAGCGCAGCATGTCGGCACGTTGCTGACTGATGATGAGCGACTCCTCGAGTATCTTACGATAGAGCATCTGAATGTTCACACTCTTCATCGACACGGCCTCTAGTTCGTGCATCGGAATGGCATAGACCAGCGTCGGCTCCAAGGCTTGCATAATCTGCGTGGAGGCCGTCTCACGAAACAGACTCTCTATACTCATGCAGATGGTATTCTCGGTGGCCATATATTCTGTCAGTTCCTTGCCGTTCTTGAAATAGTACTGACGCACCAAACCCTTTACAATCCAATAGATGTTGCGACACACCTCGCCTTCGTCGAGTATCTTCTCGCCTTTGGCAAACTTCATCGGAACGAGGATGCTTTCCAGCGTGTCCAATTCCTCGTGAGTCATCGTACTGTATTTGCGTGCTAGTTCACGGGCCACGTCTCGTGGAGTTAATGTTAGGGTTGTCGTTGTCATACTTGCTCTTTGTTTTTGGTTTTAGGTTTAGTAGAATCGTATCGGATAATCATTTAGTAGAATCAGGCACCACTCCCCATCAGTCCAGTTTCAGCACCGCCAGGAAGGCTTTCTGAGGCACCTCCACATTGCCAATCTGCTTCATGCGCTTCTTGCCGCGCTTCTGCTTCTCCAGCAGTTTGCGCTTGCGGCTCACGTCGCCGCCATAGCACTTTGCCAGCACGTCCTTACGCACTTGCTTCACCGTCTCGCGGGCTATGATCTTGGCACCGATGGCAGCCTGGATAGCGATGTCGAACTGCTGACGCGGGATGAGTTCCTTCAGTTTCTCGCACATCCGCCGCCCGAAGGTCACGGCATTGTCCTGATGGGTCAGCGTCGACAGCGCATCTACAGGCTCGCCATTGAGCAGGATATCCAGTTTCACCAATTTCGACGGGCGGAACGAATCGATGTGATAGTCGAACGAGGCATAGCCCTTGGAGATGCTCTTCAGTTTGTCGTAGAAATCAATTACTATCTCGCCCAGCGGCAGCATGAAGCGCAGTTCCACACGGTTGCCGCTCACGTACTGTTGGTCTATCAGTTCGCCGCGCTTGTCCAGACAGAGGGTCATGATGGGACCTATAAAGTCGGCGGCGGTGATGATCGAGGCACGGATGTAGGGCTCCTCAATATGGTCGATGAGCGTCTGGTCAGGCAGCCCAGAGGGGTTGTGCACTTCTTTCACCTCGCCCTGCTTGGTATAACACATATACGACACGTTGGGCACGGTGGTGATAACGTCCATGTCGAACTCGCGGTCCAACCGCTCCTGAACGATTTCCATATGCAGCAGTCCGAGGAAACCACAGCGGAACCCGAAACCCAGGGCCACCGACGACTCTGGCTGAAAGGTCAGCGAGGCATCATTCAACTGCAGTTTTTCCAATGAGGCACGCAGGTTCTCGTAGTCCGTCGGGTCGATAGGATAGACACCGGCAAACACCATCGGCTTCACTTCCTGAAAACCCTCGATGGCCTTGTCGCAGGGTATGGCCACATGGGTGATGGTGTCGCCCACCTTCACCTCCTTCGAGTTCTTGATGCCGCTGATGATATAACCCACATCGCCCGTGCGCAGTTCCTGACGGGGGATCATGTCCATCTTCAACACACCCACTTCGTCGGCATCATACTCCATGCCTGTGTTGAAGAACTTCACCTTGTCACCCTTGCGGATCACGCCGTTCACAATCTTGAAGTAGGCAATGATGCCGCGGAACGAGTTGAACACCGAGTCGAAAATCAGGGCCTGCAGCGGAGCCTGCTCGTCGCCCTCGGGATGGGGTATGCGGTCGACAACGGCATTCAGTATTTCCTCTACGCCCTCTCCGGTCTTTCCACTAGCACGGATGATGTCTTCAGGGGCACAGCCTATCAGGTCGACGATTTCGTCCTCCACTTCGTCGGGCATGGCGCTGGGCATGTCTATCTTGTTGATTACGGGTATAATCTCCAAGTTGTTGTCGATGGCCATATAGAGGTTGGAAATGGTCTGAGCCTGCACGCCCTGGGTGGCATCGACCACCAGCAGCGCACCCTCGCAGGCGGCTATACTACGGCTCACCTCGTAGGAGAAGTCCACATGTCCCGGCGTGTCAATGAGGTTCAGGATATACTTCTCCCCACCTCGCTCATACTCCATCTGTATGGCATGGCTTTTGATAGTGATGCCGCGTTCGCGCTCCAAGTCCATGTCGTCAAGCATCTGACCTTCAGTCACTTGAATGGTCTTGGTGTATTCCAGCAGACGGTCAGCCAGCGTCGACTTACCGTGGTCTATATGTGCGATAATGCAGAAATTCCTGATATTCTTCATTGACGTATTATGCCTTTAGCCTGCAAAGTTACAAAAAAGAAAGGAAAAAACTCGCTATTTTATGTTTTTTTTGTAACTTTGGCTATAAATTGCCGAAAATGCCGGTAATGTAACATTACGTTTCTTCTGTATGTCGTAACGCAGGCTAGAAGAAAAAGTGTCGTCGTATCAATAGGCTTAACATAATCATAGTTTTTATTTCCTGCAAAGATTTTGCGCTTTTACCGTTTTTTCGTACCTTTGCCTCCGAAATAAGAACTGCACATTATTTTATTTATGAAGAAAACATTCTTACTGTTGGCAGCAGCCGTGATGTTCACAGCCTGTCAGGAATCGTTAGAGGAACGCGCAGCCCGCGAGGCTCGCGAGGTGACTGAAAACAAATGTCCGATGCCTGTGGGCGACAACATGATGCTCGACAGCATCGTGTTCGACATCCCCACACTCACCCAGTCGCAGTATTTCCGTTTCATCGGCGACAACGACAACGACAGCGTGGTTTATGCCCTGCAAGACGCTAAACGGATACTGGTGGCTGAACTAAAGAGCACGCCCACCTACCGTTCGCTGATGAACAAGGGGGTCAGTTTCCGCTACGTCTACCGTTCGAACAAGAATCCCGAGAAGACCTATCTGGATATTACCCTGACGAAGGAGGATTACCAATAGTATTTATCCCCTAAGTTTTGGGGTTGGAGGTCTGAACAACCTCGGATGACTAAAGCCAGAAACAAACAAAAGAGGATATCGACACCCTCTTTTGTTTGTATTGTTTCCTGTTTTGCTTAGAAGATCACCTTGCGCGACTGCACCTTGCCGTCGCTGGTATAGATGCGCATCAGATAAAGGCCCTTGTGGGGTGTGGAGATCCGTTCGCCGGCGATGGTGAAATAATCGACGAGGCGTGCATCAGACATGCTGACCTCACGGATGGCATCCGGTATGTCCTCAGGCTCGAAACCTTCACCCAAGCCCTTACCATCGGCGTCGGCCACACGGAACTCGCTGAGGGTGACGCTGCCCGACAACTTGGTGGGCACGAGTTTGACGAAACGGGACTCGCTGTTGAGATAGAGCACATCGTCGAAGGGGAAATCGGCGTTGCGCAACACACGGATGGTGCGCCAACCCGGGGTCGTGTCAGCATTGCGCGTCTCCTGAATCTTGAACTCCACGGCGGACGTACCGATATAGGCGGCCTTCACACGAATGGCGGGCGATGCTGAGTCGAAGAAGGTCATCACCTTGTCGGAAGTGGAGGTAAACACGGCCTGATCGGCAGTGACATCGCCGCTCACCTGCACCCAGTGGGGATGCTGTGTGTTGCCGTCTTGCACGGTGCCATCCTCTCTGGGCAGCAGAGCGACGGTGTTGAAGGGCTTGAAGTTGACGGGGAGCGTAGTGGCGCGGCCCTTGTGGGTGTCACTGATGGTCTCGAGCGAAGCGAAGTCGCAGGTAGAGAACTCAAATTCGTCGGTGAAGGTCTTCTTGCCATTAATATCGGTGATGGCCCCTTCGGGGAAGGTGATAGTATAGTCTGTATTGGCATCAAGGGCCTCGTATGTGACGGTCAGCGCAGAACCGACAGCAGCCACATCCACCAGGCGCTCGTAGGCATCGCCATTGATGGTGGCTCCGCCCTTGTAGACAATGTCTTGATTGAAGCGGAAGGTCATGCTACCATCCATATACGAGATTTTCTCGTTGTCGGGATAGGTCTTAATGGCTATGGGCTCGTTGACATCTACGGGGACATACTTCTCGATAAGCACATCGTGGACGCGGAACTTCTTGCCGTTGCCATCGATTTTGAAAATCACCTTGCCCTCGCCTGTATAAGTATATTTGTGTTTGAAGTTCTTCTTCGCATTGGCCAGGGTGAACGAGGTGGCTGTCGTCTCTGTACCGCCGACGATGGTCTTCAGGTTGAAGGTTTTCGAACTGGTGTCGGAGTTGCCGGTCCAGATGGTGATTGTCGCAGGACCTTCCACTTCCGGCAACTGGATATAGCCGCTGCCGCTGGTGAATTCCACACAACGACCGGTCGCACCGGCGTCATCAGTCGAATAGTCGCCCAAAAGGGCGGAGGCACTGAACGACACGATGCGGGCACTGCTGCTGCCATTGGCACCAAAGGTCATGCCTGCTACCTTTTTTGAAGTATTGCCGTTAATGATATCGGCATTGCCATTGCCAGGGTATGCGTCATAAAACTCTGCCGGCTCGGTGTTGAAATTGGTATAGAACAGCGTGCCGCCCTCAACGGTCTTAAACGACCAGACGGGGCCTTCTGTCGAGCCCACATTGTTGCGGGCATTCACACGCCAATAGTAAGTGGTGTTGGCTTCGAGCGTCCCGCTGTACTCGTAACTCTTCGTCGTAGTAGTGCCTATACGCGTCAGTTTCTCCGGGTCCTTGCCCAGATAGACCAGATACATCACCGTGCCATAGTAGTCTTTCGTAGAGTTGTCCCACGTGAGCGTCACCCCACCTTCAGCCACGCCGACCTCGGCATTGACAGCCGGCGAAGGGTTGACACACTGCTTGGGGGCCTGGGCATCGCCGATAGTCTCTGTGGTCACCGTGGCATAGGGCGACACGACATTGTCTGCGCCATAGGCCTGCACACGGAAATAGTAAACGGTCTCGGGTGTCAGGTCGCCGGCCACATACGACGTGGTATTGGCTTCCAGGCGAGCCTTCTCGGTAAATGTCTTGTTGTCGGTAGAAATCTCTACGATATAACCCCGTTCGTTGTCAGCATTGTCTGTCCACGACAGAGCGACGGAGGTCTTCTGCTGTTCGGTCACTTTCAGGTTGGTAGGGTTCTTCACGTAGGGATAGGCCTCGGTGATGGTGAACACATAGTTCTCGATATTGGCATAGCCATTGGCGGCGATGGCAGCCGCATCGGCAGCATTGTTGGGGTTCAGACCGTTGGCTTTCTCCCACTCGTCGGGGATACCGTCGCCGTCAGTATCCTGCGGCTTGTTGCCGGTGAACAGCGTGCCGGTGCCCTTATGAGGCAGCGTAGTCTCGTCTGAGATGCCACCGCTCGAACCGCCGGTACCAAACGAGATCAGTTCGTCAATCAGATACTGGTCCACCTCGTCACGCGAAGGCAGACTAGGACCTACGCTATCGATAATCCAACGTATGGCCTGCTCGGCCGTCATGGTCTCCGTAATCTCAGGGAAGGGCTTCGGCTGGTTGGTAATGGCACTGAGCGAAGCACGTACCAAACCACCGGTAGCCGTGTACTGCGCTTCAGTCATGGCCGAACCGTTCAGTTGGCCGTCTTTGTTGTCGTCGTAAAAATTGCCTACACCGTAGAACTGGAAGTTCTCGTTGCCATCCGACATGGGACTGGTGCTGCTGAACGGACCCTTAACGAAATAGTTGTTCTCAATATCAGCCCATGAGTTGCCTGCACTCTCGCGGCCCATCAGGTAGCAACCGCCATTACCCCAGTTGTACACCACGTTATTCACAAACTGGTTCAGACCCTTCACCTTCGGGTTGCGGGTCTTGTTCTCTATATACAGGTTACGATAGAGCGTCACGCCACCCTCGGTCTGAATCAGTCCGCCGCAGGAGTGCGTCTGCAGGCCCTGACCGATGATGGAGTTCTGAATGGTGATGTCGGTAGGCACGGTGCCCTTGTTGTCCCAACTGATGGAGAAGCACTCATCGCGTCCCCACAGCACCGACAGGTGGTCGAAGATCATGTTGCGACCATTGGCCACGCCGGCAGCATCCTTGCCGCTCGTACCGCCCTTACCCATGCGGAAGCGCATGTGCCGAACGATGATGTTGTCGGCACTGGAGAACGACACGCGGTCGCCATAGACCTGCACGCCATCGCCCGGGGCTGTCTGGCCGAGCACTGTCAGATTCTTCGAGAACACTAGCCCTGACGACAGTTTGATGACGCCACACACATCGAATACAATGATGCGGTTGGGCTGGCTGACGGCATCGCGGAGCGAACCGCTGCCGCTGTCGTTCAGGTTAGTCACATGGTAGATGGTTCCACCACGGCCACCCGTAGCAAACCGGCCGAATCCCTGTGCGCCGGGGAATGCCAGTTGCTGTGCACTGACCAGCATACTGCCAGCCAGCAACAGGACAGAAAATAATAGTCTTGCTTTCATTGTTAAGTAAATTAGTCTTAGTTATTATTCTATTGTTCCTATGATTTCTTTCACTGACGACACGCCGTGGCGGTCGAGCCAGTCGTTCATGCCGTCGCGCACCTTAATGCTCACGGCAGGATCTAGGAAATTGGCCGTGCCGATTTCGATGGCCGTTGCGCCGCACATCATGAATGCCAACGCATCCTCGGCCGTACTGATACCACCCAGTCCTACTACGGGTATCTCCACGCTGCGGGCCACCTGATAGACCATCCGCAGCGCCACGGGCTTCACGGCAGGACCGCTCAGCCCACCCGTTCCTATAGAAAGCACACGCTTGCGCTTCTCGATGTCCACGGCCATACCCATCAGCGTATTGATGAGCGACACAGCATCGGCTCCCTCAGCCTCGACGGCACGGGCTATCTCGGTGATGTCGGTCACGTTGGGCGACAGTTTCACGATGAGCGTCTTGTGATAGGCCCGGCGAACGGCTTTCACCACACTGGCAGCACCCTGACAGGTGACGCCGAAGGCCATGCCGCCATCCTTTACGTTGGGGCACGAGATGTTCAGTTCGATGGCAGGGATGCGGTCCAAGCGGTCAATGCGGGCAGCACACTCGGCATAGTCTTCTGGCGAAGAGCCGCTGACGTTGACAATCATGTTCGTGTCCACATCCTTTATCTGCGGATAGATATGCTCACAGAAATAGTCGACGCCCTTGTTCTGCAGCCCCACGCAGTTGAGCATACCCATCGGGGTCTCAGCCATACGGGGATAGTCGTTACCCTCGCGGGGCTTCAGCGTGGTGCCTTTCACAATGATGCCGCCAAGACCGTCCAGGGGCACGAAATCCTGAAACTCCAGACCGTAGCCAAACGTGCCGGAGGCCGTCATCACGGGATTCTTTAGGCACAGTTGGCCTATCTTTACATCTAACTTTGCCATAGCAGTCTCTTGATATTAAACACCGGACCGTCCTTGCACACACAGACGTTTGTTGTCGCAGCCTCGCCTCCTGCCGAAGGGGCAGCCTTCACCTTTTCCACACAGCACAGGCAGGCCCCAAGGCCACATGCCATCAGATTCTCCAGCGACACCTCGCAGTCGATATTCTTCTCAACGGCATAGCGGGCCACCGCCTTCATCATCGGCGTGGGACCGCAACACTGGATGAGGTCGAAATGCGCCTGCTGCAAAACGGAATGGTTAGTCACAAATCCTTTCTCGCCCATCGACCCGTCTTCGGTAGTCACCAGCACCCGCCCATACTTCTCAAACTCAGCGAGCATCAGCAGGTCCTTAGCCGTGCGGGCTCCGAGTAGGAACGTGGGTTCTGCCCCGCCCTGCCTGAGCACAGCACCCAGATAAAGCAACGGTGCCACGCCGACGCCACCACCTACGAGCAATGGCGAGGGGTGAGAGGTAAGGAGCGCACCCGACCTCTGGTCGTCTGCTCTTAAAAGCCCGCAACAAGAGTTAAGCGAAAAGCCATTGCCTAATGGCAACACGCAGTTGAGGGTGTCGCCCGCCGCCAGTTGTGCCAAGCGACGGGTGCCATCGCCCACACAGGCCACGAGCAACCAGAGTTCGTTGGCAGCGCGATCGACAAAATGAATAGATATCGGTCTGCGCAGAAAGGTTGACGGTGAACCATCTACCCTAACCTCGACAAACTGTCCCGGCAGCATCTCCGGCAACGGCTGCTCGTCAGTCAGGCGTATCAGCACATAGCGCTCATGCACTCTCTCCACGGACTTGACCTTCAAATCCAGGATATGTTTCTTCATAAATGTAATTAATCTGTTCAGCCGACAAAGTTACGACTTTCTTGCTAATTATGCAAGTTATTCACCTATTTTTTCTTCGGCTTCTGCGAGAAGCGGTAACTTCACCGCTTCATTCTTGTTTTTTAATTCTGTCAGGAAGTCGAGCAGTTTCTGCTCGCTTACCTTCTCCTCGATGACGAGCGTGGACACCAGTTCCATGTAGGAGTGCTTGAAGTAGCGGTCAACGTAACCGCCGAGTTTTGTGCGGCCATAGTCCTCCTGACTGACAGCAACAGCGAGAACTTTTAAACGCTTTTAACCGTTGAATTGCTTTTTTGACGTTTTTCTTTGGCACTTCTATCTCTTTTTCGTAACTTTGCCACCAATATGAACAAGACATCTCTATTCATCTTCTCACTGCTGCTCTTTCTGACAGGATGCAAAGGGCAGCAGACAAAGACTGCGGAAACATCACCTGTGCTGCAGGCCGGACTCTACAAATCACCACAGCCTGTCGACCTGCTCAGACAGCATGTGGCACGCGGCGTTTCTGATATCATCCTGGAAAGGAAAGGCTATGTCACGTCGTACAACAAACAGCGCAAGACACCCAACTGGGTGGCGTGGACACTGACCAGACAGCACACCTACGGCGACATACAACGCCAGAGTGAGCGATTCGAAGAGGACACCGACGTGCCAACCCCCCGCGCCACCTATCAGGACTACTACAACTCACGCTACGACCGAGGCCACATGTGTCCGGCCGGCGATAACAAATGGGACGCTGAAGCCATGCGCCAATCCTTCCTGATGACCAACATCTGTCCGCAGAATCACGGTCTGAATAAAGAAGACTGGAACAACCTGGAAATGCAATGCCGCACATGGGCACGCCGCTATGGTGAGGTGACCATCGTCTGCGGCCCCATTTTCGAGGGCGAGTCCAGGTTTATCGGCCGAAACAAAGTACAGGTGCCCAGCGGATTCTTCAAGGTGGTATATCGTGAAAAACCACAGAAAAAGGCCATCGGCTTCATCTTCCGCAACAACGGCAACCGTCAGCCCTGGCGCGAACAGGCCTGCTCTGTCGACGATGTCGAGGAGCGAACAGGCTTCGACTTCTTCCCACAGTTGCCTGATGACACGGAAGACCTCATCGAGGCAGAGGAATTGCTGCGCGACTGGTAGGCAACTCACACCTCCCCACTGCCATTTGTGTTAAAGATGGTTTAAATTGAGACTGCATCGATGGGAGTTTGACGAAAAATGACTACCTTTGCACTCAAATTTCTATAAAGAAGCGTGAAAATACAACAAGTGCTGAGCGCCCTTGAACGAGTCGCGCCCCTGCCGCTGCAGGAAGACTGGGACAATGCCGGCCTGCAGATAGGATTAACAGAGGCGGAGGTTTCAGGGGCATTATTGTGTCTGGACGTTACTGAAACAGTCATCGACGAGGCCATGCGGAAAGGCTGCAACCTAGTGGTCAGCCATCATCCGCTGCTGTTCCGCGGGCTGAAACAGATTGCCGACCTGAACGATGTGCAACGTACCGTCAGAATGGCCATCAAGCATGACATCTGCATCATCTCCATGCACACCAATCTGGACAACGCACCGGGAGGGGTCAACTGGAAGATTGCTGAGCACCTGGGTGCTCAGAAGATTACCCCAGGTGCAGAATCGTGCGCATCAGACGCGGCTAAATGTCCTTGGGTCATAGCCACACTACCCCACCCCCTTGACGCTAACGCCTTTATCGCATTGGTCAAAGAGCGCTTCCACGTGGCTTGCGCCCACTGCAACCAACTGCTCCAACGCCCCATCCGGACTGTAGCCATCTGCGGCGGTGCCGGCGATTTCATCCTCGACGACGCTATCGCTCACAAAGCCGACGCCTTCATCACCGGCGAGATGCACTACCACCGCTATTTCGGTCACGAACAGGAGATACAAATCTGCGTCATCGGCCACTACGAGAGCGAGCAATTCACAACCGAAATCCTCAACGACATCATCCGGCGCGACTGCCCTGACGTCAAGACCTACATCGCAGAGACGAATACAAATCCCATTAAATACTATTAGAATACTATTTGATATTAGAATCACATCAAAATCATATTTACAATTATATTAGAATTATGGCAAAGAAAGATCCTACAGACCTGACAGTAGAAGAGAAACTGAAGACTCTCTTCCAGTTGCAGACAGCACTCTCGGCCATCGACGAGAAGAAAGCACTGCGCGGTGAACTGCCACTCGAAGTGGAAGACCTCGAGGCCGAAATCGAAGGCCTCACCACCCGTATCGAACGCATCCAGAGCGAGATTGCTGAATTCGAACGGGCCATCTCGCAGAAAAAAGGCGAAATCATCGAGGCTCAGAATAGCGTGGAGCGCTACAAGCAGCAACTGGACGACGTCCGCAACAACCGCGAGTACGACACGCTCTCCAAGGAGATCGAATTCCAGTCGCTGGAAATCGAACTCTGCAACAAGAAAATCAGCGACGCACAGAAACGTATCGCTGAGAAACAGGAGGAGTTGGAAGACGCACAAGTGATGCTTGGCGAGAAACAGGGCGACCTCGAAATCAAAAAGAACGAACTGGACGAGATCATGGACGAGACCCGTGTTGAAGAAGAGAAACTCAAGGAGAAAGCCAAGGACTACGAGGCCAAGATTGAGCCACGACTGCTCACTGCCTTCAAACGTATCCGCAAGAACGCACGCAACGGATTGGGCATCGTCTACGTGCAGCGCGACGCCTGCGGCGGCTGCTTCAACAAGATTCCGCCACAGCGACAGTTGGATATTAAGATGCACAAGAAAATCATCGTCTGCGAATACTGCGGGCGCATCCTCATCGACCCCGAACTGGCCGGCGTCAAGACCGAAAAGCCTGCCAACGAGGAGAAGAAAACACGCAAGCGCTCAACATCGACTGCACGTAAAACGGCCAGTTCGAAAAAAACTACCGACGCCAACGATATGGCATGAGCAACGAAGAAATGGGGAGCCTCTCGAGAGGCTCCTCATTTGTTTAATACCGCATAGTCGGGAATGTCTCTTAAAAACTGATACGACCGCTGATCATAGTCCATCCGGCAACAGTAGTGCTGCCGACCGTTCGACACAATGAGATACTCCACATGAAGCAGGAAATTATAAACCGTAATCTGATCGAACACACGCTGCGTCAGTTCTATTTCCGGAGACTTATATTCGATAATCATTTGAGGCTTCAGCACCCTATTATATAATAAGGTGTCGCAGCGCAGTTTCTTTTTGCCCACTACCAACTCCACTTCATTGGCCAACAGACCCTTGGGATAACCCTTCTGTGACACCAAATAGTGCACAAAGTGCTGACGTACCCACTCCTCAGGGGTCAGAGCCACGAATTTGCGGCGCAGAAAGTCGAAAATCTGACGCTTTCCGCACTGCTCCCGAAATTTTATTTCATATCGAGGTAGGTTTATTTCCATTTATTTTGTATCTTTGCATGCGATTTCAACTTGCAAAGTTAACAAAAAAATCTGAGAACCAAATGGCTGAAACCAAAAATGTGACCTACGAGAGCATCATGAGGGAGTTGACTGAAGGCAACTACCGACCCATCTATTACCTCATGGGCGACGAGCCATACTACATTGACAAAATCAGCGATTACATTGCCGAACATGCCTTGCAACCGGAAGAACGCGACTTCAACCAGACCATCTTGTTTGGCAGCGATGTGAACGCCTCTCAGATTGCCGATGCGGCCCGCCGCTATCCGATGATGGCAGAAAGACAGGTGGTGATTGTCAAAGAGGCTCAAAACATCAAGAACACCGAAGCACTGGAGAAATATGTCAAGCAACCCTCAAAAAGCACCATTCTCGTCATCTGTCACAAAAACGGCAAGATAGACGGCAGAAAACGAGAATATGTCAAGGCCATACAGCAGGCCGGCATCATCTTCGAAAGCCAGAAACTGAAAGATAGAGACCTGCCTGTCTTTATCGAACGCTACCTAAAACAAAAAGGAGCAAGCATTGACCCTAAGTCCACACAACTGATAGCCGAGGCTATCGGAGCCGACTTAAACCGACTGACCAGCGAACTGGACAAAGTAATGATAGCCCTGCCAGAAAACAACCGGCGCATCACACCACAGGTCGTCGAAGATCAAATAGGGGTGAGCAAGGATTTCAATGGGTTTGAACTACGTGATGCCATCGTCAACAGAAATATATATAAGGCAAATCAGATAATCAATTATTTTGACAAAAATCCTAAGGCCGGTAGCATCTATTCGTTTCTACCGTTGCTCTTCAACTACTTCCAGAACCTGATGATTGCTTATTATTGCCCCCAAAAGCAGAGTCAGGAAGCAGTAGCGCAATGGTTGGACATGAAATCTCCATGGGCTGCCAAGGACTATATGACCGGCATGAGAAACTACACGGCCATGAAAACGATGCAGATAATTTCCAAACTACGCGAAATAGATGCCAAAAGTAAGGGCCTGGACAACCCAAATACCCCTCCAGGAGAGTTAATGAAGGAACTGATTTTTTACATTTTACACTAAAATCGACCTTTTTTACATCTAGAATGAGTACCTCGCAAGGGTGCTTTTTTCGGGCTTAAACCCCATTGTTTTCAGCAAGTTAACTACAAATAACTACCCTTGAGATTTTAAAATTTCGCACTTCTCGAAATGTTCTCCGAAATTCTTTAAGTATGGCGAAATAGTGATTATTTTGCCTCCTGGCATTTACAGTTAACTCTTTTTATCATTTAAATGTTCATAATTTAAAACTTCACAAGGAACAAGAATTGTAAAGTGAGGCCGCATAATTTGTATTTAGAAATTCAAATTCAAGAAAATTTGTAAACCTAAATCAATGGTTTATATTTTTGAATTCATACCTTTAAAACATTAAACAGATAAATATTCATGAGCCACTTTTAGACTATAACAGATTGTATTCCTGCGAATTACAAGTCAAAAGCAATAGTAAACCGGTGATTGGTTCTTGATTCCAAAATTTAGTACATTAAAACGAATCCTCCTTAAAATACAGGCAAAAAATGGTAGTTTGCCATACGAAGCAGATAAAACACAATGTTTATGAAGATGCATATACATATCCATAATTAGCATATAACCAAATAATTACATAAATAATCACCTGCTTTTGTTTAATATATTATACTTGACATTATTTAAATTAACAAATTCGAACGGTCTGTTCTCTGACTTATCAGTTCAAATAAGCAAATTCAAAACAATATATTTAAACTTTAAAACCACAAATTCTTCTTTAAAAACTTGCACGTTTCATTTTTTCTCTTTACCTTTGTAAACTGAAACGGAAAAGGACCAAAACGGCCCAAAATGAACTTATTTAAAGATGAAGGACAGAATAAGACAGATCATGGAGGCGCAGCACATGACCCAACAGGTGTTCGCCAACTACATCGGAACCACTCCGGCCACCTTGAGCGGCATCTTCAACGATCGCACTCGCCCCACTATCAACATCATCGAAAGCATCAAAAAGAAATTTCCTGACATCAGCCTTGACTGGCTTATGTTTGGCAACGGACCGATGTACCAGTCTGAACATGGCGGTGATGATTCGGAAAAACGCACGTCGCCCTCCGAAAATTCCAATGAAACGATTCAAGAGTCGACACTCGATTTTGAAGAGCCGATCATCCCTACTCTCCCAAACTCACATTTTGTACCCTCATCAGCACCTCTGCGCAATAGTGTCAGAAGCACACCTCAAGAAGTCGTCCGGGAAGAAATAAAATATATTGACAAACCACCAAGGCATGTCACAGAGATTAGAGTCTATTACGATGACCAGACTTGGGAGAGTTTCGTTCCTTCCAAAAAGTAGCACTTGCTGATGGCCCCCTGAGGTCATCAGCATTTTTTTTATTCCTTTTTTTTGCGTATGTTCTAAATATATCGTAATTTTGCCACACATTAAATACAGACACCTTATATTAATAAATATATACCTTATATTAAAAAGGAAATCCTTATATAGGATATGAACTGACAACGATGGGAAAAATCATCCTCATTACGGGCGGCCAACGCTCCGGAAAAAGCCGGAAGGCAGAAGAAATGGCCCTGACCATGAGCCGGGAACCGGTCTATATGGCCACGGCTCACGTCTGGGACGAGGAATTTCGTCAGCGTGTCGAAAAACATCAGCGACGGCGCGGCCCCCAATGGACCAATATCGAGGAAGAGCGCTGGCTGAGCCGCCACGACATGACGGGACGCGTCGTACTCATCGACTGCATCACCTTGTGGCTGACAAATCTGTTTTTTGACATGCAGGACGTAGACAAAACCCTGCAGACAGCCCAATCGGAGTTCGACCGATTCACCAGTAGCGATGCCACCTTCATCTTTGTGACCAACGAGATAGGCAGTGGCGGCGTGAGCGACAACCAGGTACAGCGACGGTTCACCGACCTGCAGGGCTGGATGAACCAGTACATCGCCGAGCGGGCAGACAAGGTAATCCTCATGGTCAGCGGAATACCTGTAGTGATCAAGAGTGAAGAGTGAAGAATGAAGAATGAAGAATTAAGAGCAGCCATCCAGGCAAAAATAGACAACCTGAACAAGCCCAAGGGCTCGTTGGGGCGTCTGGAGGAACTGGCCATGCAGATATGCCTCATCCAGCAGACCCTGGAGCCGCGACTGGCACATCCCTGTCATCTGCTGCTGGGTGGCGATCATGGCATCGAACGAGAGGGCGTGAGCGTCAGTCCCCGTGAGGTCACCTGGCAACAGATGATCAATTTCACCCGCGGCGGCGGCGGCGTGAACATGTTCTGCCGCCAGCATGGCTTCGACCTCAGCATCGTCGATGTGGGTGTCGACCACGACCTGTCGACGGTGTCAGGCATCATCGACCGCAAGATTGCCTGCGGCACGAAGAATTTCCGCTACGAAGCGGCCATGAGCAAAGAGGAATACGAGCAAGCCATCCGTACCGGTGCCGACCTTGTGGACGGATGCCACGCCAAGGGCTGCACCATCCTGAGCATCGGCGAGATGGGCATCGGCAACACATCGCCTTCGAGCATCTGGATGCACCTGTTCACCGGCATCCCCCTCGCCGAGTGCATCGGTGCCGGCTCCGGCCTCAACAGCGAGGGCATCCGCCATAAATATGAGGTGCTACAGGAAGCGGTCGACAAATACCTGTCGGCCCTTCACCCTTCACCCGTCACCCTCCACCCTTCGCCAATCCGCTATTTCGGCGGTTTCGAGATGGTGACAGCCATCGGGGCGATGCTCCGTGCTGCCGAGTTACACCTTATTATATTAATAGACGGCTTCATCATGACGGCCTGTGCGATGGCTGCCTGTCAACTGCGCCCCGACGCCAAACGCTACATGATATTCTGCCACTGCGGCGACGAGAGCGGCCACAAGCGGATGCTCGATGCCCTTGGTGCGAAGCCCCTGCTCAACCTCGGTCTGCGACTGGGCGAGGGCACCGGGGCCCTCTGCGCCTATCCCATCGTCGACTCTGCCGTACGTATGATGAACGAGATGAACAACTTCAAGAACGCCAACATCACCAAATATTTCTAACCCTATGCAGCAGCAACTCATCAAGTGGTACGACCGCCCCTGGGCTGCCTTCATCTTCTTCACCCGACTACCCTTCTGGCGACTGCACCAGCCGCCTCGTCCGTGCTATTCGTCTGTGGTGGAATGGTGGCCCCTCGTAGGCTGGCTGACGGGCGGCATCATGGCTGCCATACTCTATTTCGCCCCTCTCGTGCTACCCTATTCCGTTGCCGTTCTGCTGGCCGTCGTGGCCCGCATCCTGCTCACCGGTGCTCTCCACGAAGACGGGCTGGCCGACTTCTTCGACGGCTTTGGCGGAGGTGGCACCGACCGTGAGCGTATCCTTGCCATCATGAAGGATTCGCACATCGGCACCTATGGTGTGCTGAGCCTCATCCTCTATGTTGCCATGCTCTATCTGTGCCTCTACAATCTGTCACCACTGATGGCCGCCCTGACCGTGCTCGCTGCCGACCCCTATGCCAAGATGCTGAGCGCTCAGTTGACCCAGATGATGCCCTATGCCCGCACCGAAGAGACGGCAAAGGCCCACACGGTCTATCGCCGCATGAGCCTTCCGTCCGGCATCCTGTTGGCCCTGCAGGGCTTGCTGCCAATGGGTGCCTATGTCTATCTGCTACACACCCACATCGACTGGCAGTGGCTGCTGTTCGTGCCCTGCCTGACCATGTATTTCCTCTATCTGTTTGTATGGCGAAGGCTGCGAGGCTACACCGGCGACTGCTGTGGTGCCTTTTTCCTGCTTATCGAACTGAGCGTCTACCTCGTCGTCAACCTCCAGCCCTACTCGGCATAGTACGTCTTCGTAGCCCCACCTCCCGATTAGGTATTTTCCTCCTTGCTGCAGCGTCTTAGGTTGTAGTTGTTGTGTCATATTCGCAGTTTTGGTTCAAAGATAATTCTTTTTTAGATATTTCGTGCTATTTGCAACAAAGGAGCATCACGCTTCCTTTTTGCGTCATGGCGTGATAGATGCATCCTATCTGATTTCCAAGTCTTTAACAACTGGGTCCGACTTGCGGTAGGCAAGGCCGGTGACCACACAGCAGAGGTCGCCATGCTGGTTGGTGATGCGCACATCGACATAAGGCAGTTTGTGGTGGTTGAACACCTCCGTGGCCTCGGCCGTCAGGGTGTCGCCCACACGGGCACTCTTCAGAAACACTATATTGTTCTCAATACCGAAGGTGAGAGTTCCGCGGCTGTTCATCACGGCAGCCAGGGCGATGTCGGCCAAGGTGAAGTAGGCACCGCCCTGACAGACGCCCCCGGCATTCAGATGGTGTTCGCCGACCACCATCTCTGCCCGGGCATATCCCTCGCGTACCTCTTTTAATATACACCCGTTGTCAGTAGCGAAATGGTCGCCTTGCGTTAAAAAGTCCTTTAAAGTCATCGTGTTACTAGTTTATCGCCGGCAAAATTACAAAAAAGAAACGAGTTTCCTTTGTTCTTCGCGCCTTTTTTCGTATCTTTGCCCCATAAACAATCAAATCATTCCCTAATATGATAAAAAGAACCATCGCTACACTGGCGCTCAGTGCCTCGGTACTTGTACTGGCAGCACAGACGAAGACGGCCCGCGAAGAGATCAGGGACAACCCCTTCCTGGCCGGTTCCAACTATGTGGACTACGACCGCCAACTGCCTGCCGACCTGCACTACACCAAGGCCCCGAAGGGCTATGTGCCGTTCTACTTCTCCCACTACGGCCGCCACGGCTCGCGCTGGCTCATCGGCAAGAACGACTACGTCAGCGTGCTGCGGCCGCTGCGCAAGGCCCGCCAGCAGGGCAAACTGACCCGCGAGGCTCAGGCTATGCTGCGAGAACTGGAGGTATTCCACAAGACCACCGACAAGCGGCTGGGCGACCTGACCACCGTGGGCGAGCGGCAGCACCACGGCATCGGGCGCCGCATCGCCGCCAACTTCCCCGAGATATTCCGTACGAAGGGCGTGGCCATCGATGCCCGCTCCACCATTGTCGAGCGGTGCATCCTGTCGATGATGGCCGAGTGTGAGGAACTGATGGCCGCCAACCCCACGGCCCGCATCCACAACGACGTGAGCAAGTCGCTGCAGTACTACCTCAACCAAGAACGCGACAGCGTGATAGAGGCCCTCGCCGACAACACCCGTGGGCTGCGCCGCGACTTCGCCGAGCGTCACACCCACCCCGAGCGACTCATGCAGGTGCTGTTCAACGACCGGCAGTGGGCGGCCGACAGCGTGCGGCAGGGAGCCCTGATGCGCGACCTCTTCAAGGTGGCTGTCAACATGCAGAGCCACGACGGCGCACCCGACCTGATGTCCCTCTTCACCAACGACGAACTCTACGACCAGTGGCGCATAGCCAACCAGAACTGGTACCTCACCTACGGCCCCGCCCCGCAGTCGGGCGGACTGATGCCCTTCAGCCAGTACAACCTGCTGAGGAACATCATCCAGACCGCCGACACCTGCGTAGCCCTCGGCAAGCCGCAGGCCACCATGCGCTTCGGCCACGAGGTGTGCGTCATGCCGCTGGCCTGCCTGATGGAACTCGACTCCTGCGGCGTCAGCGTCGACGACCTGGAGACGCTCGACCTGCACTGGCGGAACTACAAGATATTCCCCATGGGCTGCAACATACAACTCATCTTCTACAAACCGAAAAAGGGCAGCGGACCCGTGCTGGTGAAAGCCCTGCTCAACGAACGTGAGGCCACTCTGCCCGCCGGCCAGACCGACACACCTTATTATTATCGCTGGGACGACCTGCGCAACTATTGGAACAACAAACTCAACAAATACAAACAACAGCAATGAAAAGAACACTATTTCTCATCACCCTCTGCTGCCTCTGCCTCACAGCCATGGCACAGACGCAGTTCGGCGAACGCCCTAAACTGGTGGTCGGCATCGTGGTCGACCAGATGCGCTGGGACTACCTCGACCGCTATCGCAGCCGGTTCACGGCCGACGGCTTCAACCGCCTCGTCGACGAAGGATACACGTGCAACAACTGTCTGATCAACTACCTGCCCACGGTGACCGCCATCGGCCACACCTCGGCCTATACCGGCTCTACCCCAGCCTACCACGGCATCTGCGGCAACACCGTCTACATTAACGACAAGCGCACCGTGAGTTGCCAGGACGACTCCGTACGGGCCGTCGGCAGCGACACCAAGTCGGGCAACCGCTCGCCGCGCAACCTGCTGGCCACTACCATCGGCGACCAACTGCGCCTGCACACCGACTTCCGCTCGAAGGTCGTCGGCGTCAGTTACAAGGACCGTGCCGCCATCTTCCCCGCCGGCCACAGCGCCAACGCTGCCTACTGGCTCGACACGAAGAGCCTGCGCTTCATCACCAGCACCTACTATATGGACCGGCTGCCCGACTATGTGGAACAGGTGAACAACGCCATGAAGAAGAACAAGGAGGTGCAGAAAGCCGGCAAGGACATCGGCTACACACCTCTCTGCGGCACCGTGATCACCGACATGGCCATCGCCGCCCTCAAGGGTGAGCACCTCGGACAGGGCGAGGCCACCGACATGCTCTGCGTGAGTTACTCCCAGACCGACGTCATCGGCCACGAATGGGGCACCCGCGGCCAGCATACCGACGAGGCCTACCTCACCCTCGACCGCGACCTGGGCCGTCTGCTCCGGGCTCTCGACGAGCAGGTGGGACACGGCAACTACCTGCTGTTTCTCACCGCCGACCACGGCGCCACCCACAACTGGCGCTTCATGCAGGAGCACCGCTTGCCCGGCGGTCCGCAGATGAACGACGATGTCGTCAAGGCCGTCAACGATGCAGTGAGTAAACAACTGGGAGCCACCAAGCCCGTGGTCAACGACATCATGGACTATCGCGTGTTTCTCAACCACCACGCCATCCACGAGCAGGGCCTCTCACTCAGAGAGGTGAAGCAAGTCGCCGTCGACTGTCTGCGCCACATGCCAGAGGTTGTCAACGCCGTCGACTTCGAGCAGGCCCGACTCTCGGCCCTGCCCCCGCTGCTTCTCGAGCGAGTGCTCAACGGCTACTATCCCGGTCGCTCGGGCGATGTCATCTTCATCCTCAAGCCCCACCACTACTCCTGGTGGAGCGACAACTCGCCGACACACACCACCCACGGCGAGTGGAACCCCTACGATGCCCACATCCCCCTGCTGTTCTACGGTTGGAAAGTCAGCCACGGTGCCACCAGCCGCGAGGTCCACATCACCGACATCGCCCCCACCGTCTGCCAACTGCTGCACATCCAGCAGCCCAGTGCATGCATCGGCGAGCCTATCACCGAGGTCATCGAACGCTGATTCTTGGTCAGCCAACATTGACTTGTTTCCAAAAATCGTGGCAAGTTATTTATTTATCATTTCTTAAGGTCGGCGGCCATCCTTACGGGCTGCCGACAATTCTTCTACGGCCCGGTCTATCTCTTGCTGCAGACGAATGACATCCTCGTCGATCAGCAATGCTGAATCGTTGCCGTCGGCCGACCGCACCTCCATCTGACGCCGTTCCTTGCGGTAGACGTCTATCTCCTCGTCGCTGACGCCCATCATCTGCTGGCACTGCGAAAACAGATGGCGCATGTTCTTTAGCATCTCGGCACTGATCAATGCGTCGAAGGAGTAGTTGAACGCGAGCGTTTCCATCAGCCCGTTGAAAGGATAGTCGCGAGTGATCCGACCGGCTATCGAGTCGCAGACAAGGGTCTTGTAATCGCGGCGTGCCTTATAGAAACCGGCCACATTCTCGGTGAAGAGCACGTTGCCCACGGTATTGATGGTCTCGATGCTCGACGAGAAGATGTGCTCGGTGGTCTCTGTATAGTCGGCCGTCGGGACATTGTGAGCCAGTTGGAAACGCAACTGAGAAATTTTGCTAAAAAAGTCGGAAAACCTACACCTTTTGTTCTAACACTCTGTGTGTAAGGTGTTTAGAGGGTGTATGTTGGTCGAAAAAACGAGGGCAAACATACACCTTTTGAATTTTCTTGTACATGTTTGACAAAATCTAGGAGTGCTTCTAATTTTGTTTCACTACCGTTTCTAAAATTGAAACAAACAGTTTCCGTAGTAGAAACAGTTAGTTTCCATAGGAGAAACAAATAGTTTCTATTTGATATGTCATTGTGAAACTGCCTCATAATCAGATAGATAAGCGCTTTTAATGTATAAAAACCTTGTAAAGAACACCCAAAAGGTGTATGTTTCCCCTCCGAAAAACACCAAACATACACCCTCTAAATGTCTTATACACAGAGCGTTAGAACAAAAGGTGTAGGTTTTTGCGAAAATTAGCACAAAAATAAAATCGTGCAACATCGTGTCCGACATCTTTGTACATAAAATGTCATCCTCTATATGTTCTACCTCTCGCAGAAAGACCTGCCCCTGGCAGTGCAACATCCGGAGATTCCCCTGGACTAGTGGTGATGTCGGACGACAATCTGCTGTTTCATCCGCTGGCGACAGACCGGCCGCTACCGGTTTTGCATAATAAACCCCGAAAGTTTTTTGTCTAACTTTCGGGGTTCACTTCAAGTAGGTCTGGTCAAAGTTCGGGTAGTTGTCGGGCGTGTAGATGAGTACCTGTCGTTCGTGGATGAAATATTCCGACTTCATCGTAAGTTCCTTCACGCTTTCGAGTGGAACCTGTGCCTGTCCTGCCATTGCGGCGAAGACGAGCAGGATGGTGATCGAACCACCATGCGGGGTCGCCCTCGCGCTCCAGTTGTTCGCCCTTGCGGTACTCCACCATCTTGCCCTCGCGCTCGCAGAACTCGCGCAGCGCCTTGATGTCAA
>DETM01000005.1:59397-59568 GCA_002361655.1 Prevotella sp. UBA3288
GAATTTCTGTTCCATCGTCAGTGCTTGTTTGGCTGCAAAGTTACTCCAATTCTTTGAATCACCCAAATGTTTTGCTATTTATATAAGGACTCATACTTCTTCTCTCGTTTAAAGGGTTGCACTTCATGTTATTTTATGCGAATTCTTTGTTTATTCGTTTTTTCTTTGTAT
>DETM01000053.1:0-256 GCA_002361655.1 Prevotella sp. UBA3288
GAGGAGAACGACCGCATCTGGGGCAAGAAGGTGGTCACCGATGCCGGTGACTCCGAGAACCTCAAGGCCGGACAGATTGTCACCGCCCGCCGTCTGCGCGACGAGAATACCTCGCTGAAGCGCCGCGACCTGCGTGTTGTCCAGGTGCGTGACGCTGTGCCCGCCACCTCGACGCAAATCCTGCAGGGTATCACCCGTGCCGCCTTGCAGACCAAGTCGTTCATGTCGGCCGCATCGTTCCAGGAGACCACCAAGG
>DETM01000053.1:292-25696 GCA_002361655.1 Prevotella sp. UBA3288
AGACCACCAAGGTGCTCAACGAGGCAGCCATCCGCGGCAAGGTCGACTATCTGGAGGGCATGAAGGAGAACGTCATCTGCGGTCACCTTATCCCCGCCGGTACCGGTCTGCGCGAGTTCGAGAAGATTATCGTCGGTTCCAAGGAAGAGTACGAGCGTATGCAGGCCAACCGCAAGAACGTGCTCGACTTCGCCGGGGAGCCCGTCCTCGAAGAGAAGTAAACACCTAGAGCGAGGTTTCCTCGCTGATTCCATGAGCGGATTCCGTCTCGCTCATCTCATAGGAATGCTCCTTCCCGTCACGTCGGGAGGGAGCACTTTTTTCTTTGAAACTACGTTGCCGATTCGGAAATACTTCGTACTGTTGCCGTTGCAATGAAACACCTTCTAACCGTCATCCGTCATTAGAAAGGAATAGCGGAAAGAAAGAATTAAGAAGGAAAGAAACCTCCAGGCGCACCCTTTGAACTCGCTACTTGCCGCTCTCGGCATACTCGGAGGGAGCGACGCCGAAGTGCTTGCGGAAGATGGTGGAGAAGTGGGCCAGGTTGGAGAAGCCTACGGTGTAGGCCACCTGCGTGATGTTGATCTTCTGCTCCTTGAGCAGACGGGCGGCCTGCTCGAGGCGGATGTTGCGGATGAACTCGCTGGTGGAGATGCCCGTCATCTCTTTCATCTTGCGGTGCAACTGTGCACGGCTGATGCCTACCTCCTGAGTGAGCATGTCGACATTGAAGTCGCTGTTCGACAGGTTCTTGTTCACGGCCTTCATGATGCGCTCCATGAGCAACTCGTCGTTGCCCTTCACTTCAGGCAGTTCCACCTTGTCGGCCTGCTGCTGGGCCCCGGTGAACTTGCCCTTCAGTCGCTGCCGCGTCTGTATGAGGTTGTCGATGGTCATGTGCAGTTCGTCGAGGTTGAAGGGCTTGGCCAGGAAGGCGTCGGCACCGCGCTCAAGGCCCTCCAGACGGTTGCCTACGTCGGCCATCGAGGTGAGCATGACGACGGGGATATGGGCAATGTTGATGTTGGTCTTGATCATACGGAGCATGGTGAAGCCGTCCATTTCTGGCATCATCACGTCGGAGATCACCAGGTCGTAGTCGTCGTTGGTGAGCAGTTCCTTGAGGCCGTCCTTGCCATTAGAGGCAGTGCCGAACTTATAGTACTGTCCCAGTTCGGTGCAGATATACTTCACAATCTCGTCGTCGTCGTCGACGACGAGCACCCGGCGGCGCTTGCCGCCGGTGTGCTTTGGAGCGGCAGCGGCAGCGGCTATGGCGGCATCGCCCTGGGCGACGGGCGTGGTCGGTGCGACGTCGGTGTCGATCTCTTCGGGTGCGAGATGGCTGTTGCCCAGCGGCAGCGTGACGGTGAACAGTGCGCCGCGCTCGCCTCCGGGGCGGTTGCTGGCCACGATGGTGCCGTGGTGCATGTCGACAATCATCTTGCAGAGGTTCAGGCCGATGCCGGTGCCCTTGATGTTCAACTTGCGGGCGTTGCTGGCCTGGTAGAAGCGGTCGAAGATGTGCTTGAGGCTCTCGCCGTCCAGACCTACGCCGTTGTCGCTGACCTGCAGGCTGAGCGACTGGCTGTCGTGGGTCAGTCGTACGCGCACGGTGCCGTCTTCGCCACAATATTTGAAGGCGTTGGAGAGCAGGTTGCTGACCACCTTGTCGAACTGGCTGCGGTCTACCCATGCCTCGACCTGGTCTACATCGCTATCGAAGCGGAAGTCGATGTTGCGCTCCTGGGCGTTGAACTCGTACATCTTGCAGATGCCACGCACGAAGGCGACCATCTCGGTGGCCTGGCAGTGCAGGTGCATCTGCTGCTTGTCGATCTTGCGCACGTCGAGTATCTGGTTCACCAGGTCGAGTATGCGCTTGGCATTGCGCTCGATGGTCTCGATGGGGGCCTGGAAGCGGTCGGCGCCCTCGGCCTGCTTCATCTTCTCCAGCGGTCCCATGATGAGTGTCAGGGGCGAGCGTATGTCGTGGGTGGCATTGATGAGGAACTTCATCTTCTCTTCGTCCATCTGCTGGTTGGCTCGGCGGCGGTAGGTGTAGAAGAGATAGCCGAGCAGTGCCAGTGCGACGAGGGCATAGAGGAAGTAGGCCCAGACGGAGCGGTACCAGGGGTTGCGTATGGTGACGACGACGATCTTCTCGGGCGAGAAGTCGGCTCCCTGCAGTGCACGTACGGCGATGCGGTAGGTGCCGGGCTGCAGGTGGCCGAGGGTGAACTCGTTCTGTCCGGGACTGTTGCGTATCCAGTCGCCCCCGTTGATGTTGTATTCGAGAATGATGTTGGCGGGGTCGTCGAAGTTGAACTGCGAGAATCCGAGGGTGACGGTGTGGTCGAGGTAACTCAGGGTGAAATAGTTGCTCTGGCTGACGGCCCGATCGGTGATTACCACATCGTTGATCACGGTGCCGGCCTCCACATACTGGCTGCCCACACGGAAGGCGGTGAGGAAGAGCGGGTCGACGGCGTGGTGGCTCTCCTTGACCTGGCTGGGGTGGAAGACGGCCAGTCCGTCGTTGTGGCCGAAGTAGACGATGTCGTCGTCGGAATGCATGCCTACGCCGTAAAGATACTCTTTCTGCAGCAGGCCGTTGCCTGAGATATGTCCCACGAAGGAGTGGCTGTCGATTTGATACTGCCAGATGCCCATCGATGTGGAGCACCACAGGTCGCCGTCGTTGGACTGTACGATGTAACTGATGGCCTTGTTCTGCAGTTCGTCGCTGCCGGGGAACAGTTCTGCCCGGTGCGACTGGATGTCGTAGAGATAGAGTCCGTGCTCGGTGCCGATGGCTATGCAGCCGTCGAGCGACCGTCCGTCGGGCAGTTGTCCGCTGTGCAACTCGCATACGTCGAAGCACACCACGCCGGGCAGCAGTTGGTCCCAGCCCTGCGTCCGGAATCCGTCAGTCGACGGGTCGTAGCACGACACGCCTGACGAGGTGGCCAGCCAGATGAGCCCCCGGCGGTCGGCGGAGAGGCCCATGACCCAGTTGTTGCCCAGCCTTCCCTTGACGGAGTCGTAGGGCTCGCTGATGTTGTGGTTGAGCAGCGAGCCGGTCTGAGGGTCGTAGACGCAGAAGCCGCGTGAGAAGGTGGAGATATAGATGCGCCCCTGCTTGTCGCTGGTCATGTCGTGGAACATGTCGCATTCGAAGTTGACCTTCAACTGCGAGTGGCCGGTCAGCGGGTCGTAGGCGAAGAGGCCGTCGTCGGTGCCGATCCAGTAGTGGCCCTGCTTGTCGCGGAAGATGAACTCGACGGCATCGGGGGCCTGCGGATGGGCCACCACGCGTCCCTGGGTATCGAAGCCGTAGACGCCGACGCCCTGTACGGTGCACCATACGATGCCGTTGTCGCCGCCGCACACCGAACTGATGGTGCTGCCCACGCTGATGCCCTGGTCGGCGAAACTCCAGTTGGAGAACTGCATGGGCCGTTGTGGCAGCATGAGCAGTCCCTTGCGGTGGCAGGCCAGCCATAGATTGCCGCGCTGGTCGAAGAGCATGGCGCTGATGCGTGCCGTGGCCTGGTTGACACCGATGGCACTGGCCTCGACGCGCTCCAGGCGCCGTCCGGTGAGGCGGTAGAGGCCGTGGCCGCGTGTACCGATATACAGTATGCCCTCGGCACTCAGGAGCATGCGGGTGAAGACGACATCCTGGCCGGCGACGATGCTCATATCGACATCGGCGGGCACAAAGCGTCCGCCGCGAAACACCTGCAGGCCATGCAGGCCCAGTGCCAGCACCTGTCCCTCGTACTCGATGAAGCCCTGTGGGGTGCCGAAGTTTGACTGATAGTGGGTCACACGGTCGCCCTCGCGCATGCCGATGACATCGTCGAAACCGCTCTTCCAGATGCGCCCCTTAGAGTCTTCGAGCATACGGCTGAAATATGTGTCGCCGTCATTGAGTGAGAATTTCACCAGGTGTGCGTCGGGCGACTCCAGCAGAAAGGCTCCATAGCCGGCGGTGCCTACGAGCAGTGCGCCGCTGTGTCGCTGCAGTATGCTGCTCACGCGGGGCTTAACGCCGTCGGGGAAGGGATAGTGGCGGAAGGTGCCGTGCTGGTGGTCGTAGCAGTCGAGCCCCTTGTTGGTGCCCACCCACATGCGGCCTTCGCGGTCGCAGAAGATGGTGGAGATGACGTTGGCCTGGAGCGAGGTGCTGTCGGCATCGTCGTGGAGGAAGGTCTGGAAGCGGTAGCCGTCGAACCGGTTCAGCCCATGGTCGGTGGCTATCCAGACGGAGCCTTCGCGGTCTTGGCTGAGGTCGCTGATCAGGCTGCTGGAGAACTGGTCGGAAGGGAAGAAATGGCCGCGCTGCGCCCAGGCAGAAACGAATGTCAGCAGCAGGCATATAGTAGTTAGTAATGGTCGTCTCATAGTTTTTCTTAGAGTTGTATATGGTACTATTTGAGTGCAAAGTTACAAAATAAAAAGTAATCTGCAAATTTTTTGTCATAAAAAAAGAGCGACCGCCGATATTTCACATACAGGCGGTCGCTCCATGGAGTTTTGTACCATAACTAACTCTACTACAAAAATTAAATCAACTACTAACTATTTACTATTCTTACGAAGAAAACTACTACAAACAACTTTTTTGTATTTACTAACAATCTATTTCTATTTCTGTGTGTTCTGAATCACGATGCAAAGTTAAGCGTTTGCAATGAAACGGGCTTTATTATTTGTTTCTTTACCTTTTGATTTCGTATTTAGCACAGAAAAGAATCAAATTTACAAGGAATTATAGCGTTTTTTGATACCGTCGGGGCCTTTTTCGATATAAAAGCCCCGTACGGGCTGCTCCAGGTGCCGTCCGTGGAGGTCGTAGTAGGTGGTGGGGGCGGTAAGTCCGCGCTTATCTTGCTGCTCGACGGTGGTGATGCCGGTGGCATCGTGGTCGATCATGAAGACATAGGTGTTGAGACTGCGTGCCGGCAGGGGTACGACAATCTCGTTGACAGGCGCCGGGATGTCGACGTCGGTCAACTGGCAGCGGTTTTCCGGCTCGTTGCCCGTAGAGAGCAGATGTGTGCCGCTCTTCACCATGCAGGGCAACTTGATTTTCAGGCTGTGTGCAGTCTTCGTTGTGTCGATGGCCATGACGATGATGGAGTCGCCCTTGACATAGGCCGATACCTCGAAGGGCGTCTCGGTGACGGGCATGCCGCTATCGCCGGCCTGCTTGACGTTGGACGTCAGTGCCAGTCGGGTGGAGCCGGTGACATTCTTCGAGAAGTGGGACATGACATAGGCGCGGGGCAGCAGCGTGTTCTTGGTGTTGCCGGAACCATACTTCTCCTCGCCCGTGCCGACGAAGCCCCAGTGGGCTCGCATATACCAATAGATGTAGCCGGTGCAGCCGGCGAGCATGCACTCGTTGAGTTCCTCGGCGAAGAGCAGTTGCTCGTGCCAGTTGGGCAGGCGATTGCCGATTTTATCGGTCGACGAGTGCTCGGTCATCCATATCTCCTTGCCGTATTTCTCGGCCAGCACGGCGGCCTTCTTCATGTTGCCCAGTGCGGGATGTCCATAGATATGGCCGGCCACGATGTCGATCTGCTTGCGTGCCACCTCGTCGTTCATCAGCGCGTCGGAATACTTGGGGTCGAAGCCCAGCGGCTCGGCACTGATCAGGCGCACGCCCGGGAAGGTCTTGCGGTCGAGCATGTGGGCATAGTTCTTCACCAGATTCACCTGCTGCTCGGGGGTGTAGAGGCAACCGGAATAGTTGACCCACCAGTCGGGCTCGTTCTGAACGGACACGGCATCAACGGCCACGCCACAGTTTTTCATGTACTTCAGATAGGTATTAATCCAGGGGAAGAACTTCTCGTAGCAGTCGGCGCGCAACTCGCCGCGCTGATGGCCCTGGTCGTCGGAGTTGCCGCCACCGGAAATGCCATTGGTCTTGAAGTCGCCTGGCGGCGACCATGGTGTGGCGAATACTATGCCGCCGCGGTTCTTGACGACCTTGGCACAGGGCACGAAGCCGTACCAGTCGTAGGGTGTATCCCAGCCAATATCGGCAGCCGTGATATTGCCCTTGTGATTGGGCGAGACCTCGGCACGCATGATGTTCAGCCCGATGGGCGAATTCTTGCCGAAGAGCAGTTGCGCCGGCAACTTATCTTCAGCGTAAGGGCGCATGGCCCCGTCGAAGCAGGCCGCGCCAAAGCCTGTGATGGTCTGCTGGCGTGTGTTGCTGATGGTGATGGTAATCGTGGCGGCCTGCACGGCAGTGGCCAGACAGGCAGCGGACATAATGGCAAGTAATCGTTTCACTATTGTAGACAGTTTTTATTTGTGATTTAAGTAAAGACCCACCCCCTCATACCCTTCCCCGGGGTGAGTTCTTGGGGTTGGGGTGGGGGGTGGGTATGAGGGGGTGGCTTTTATTACGGCAGGGGCAGATACCAGTTGCTGGTATCCATCAACTTGGCACGCAGGGCTTCGTCCACCTCACCATCGCGGCGCGAGATGGGGTCGGCCAGATAGGCGGGGTCGCCACGGCGCAGGGCCACACGCATCAGGTCGAAGAAGCGGTTGCCCTCGAAGGCACCCTCAAGGGCCATCTCCTGGATGATGAGGTCCTCGACTAGGGGAATCTGGTAGTCGATGGTGTCCTGACGGCTGCCAAGAGCGGTCTCCGGCTGCGGCAGCACGTAGTACTTGTTAGCATGGGCACTGCCGGAACCAAGGGCGTGGACACCGTAGATGAGCAAATCGCCATTGGTATCGAAGCGCTTGTAGACATCGGGATCGAAGTAGATCAGGTTGCCGGCATCGGCACGCTCCAGGGTGTCGACGTATGCCTTGGTGACATCCTCGCACATACCATACTTCAGCACGGCGAAGGCCGACTGGGGCAGACCGGCCCGGTTGAGGGCCTCAGCATAGCGCAGGTAGAGCATCGACGTGCGGTAGAGAGGAATGCGCGAGAGGCTATTGGAAAACTTACTGAAGTACTGCGTGTAGGAGTTGTACTCGGAGAACTCGTCCTGGGTACCATAAGAAGAGATGCTATAGTTAGCATAGAAGCGCAGATCGCCCACGAGGATGTCATCAGTGAAACCGGAGCGTGGCACGTAGATGGTGTCGGCACGGTTGTTGATCTTCGTCTCGATGCAGTAGATGGGCTCCTTCGAGATGGCGTACATGGCCGACGAGGGTGTCAATTGATAGAAACTCTTGTTCTCGGTAGTCGAGTTGTAGACGTTCGGCAGGTCGCTCACCACGCCGTCGAAGACACGGGTCTCCATGGGGATGAAGCAGCGCACCTCGTCAGTGCTGGTGGGCGAATAGTAGTTGTTAGGCCGCACGAAGTTGGACGAGTTAGGCCACTGCACACGATAGGTGGACATCTCGATGGGGTCGCGCTTGTCGGTCAGGTAGTCATGATACCAGCCGGCAGCCTCACGGTAGTGGCCGGCCCACAGGCAGAGGTCGCCCAGGATGGCCCGCATGGGGATGAAGAACCGCTGGGCATTTACGTTGTAGACATTGCCATACTCCGGCAGGTCAACATCGACGTATGGCGTGAGGTCTGCAATGAGGGCATCGCAGATCTCGCTGATGTTCTTGCGCGGACCGTTCATGGCATCGCGGGCATCCTTCTCCGTCATGAGGGGCTCCAGGAAGAAGGGCACCTCGCCGTAGTTGATGGCCAGTTGCAGATAGGTCCACGCACGGAAGGACTTGGCGACGGCAAACTCACGCTTGAAGAGGTTGCGGCCGCGACGCTCCATGGCGGTGTCGACGTTGTTGATGAAATAGTTGCAGTTGTTGATGACGGCATAATAATCGCTCACCTCGTTGTACTTGTTGGCGGTGACGAAGTCGAAGGCGGCCAGCCGCTTCAGGTCAGACGAGGCGGCGGGGGTCACCGTCATCAGGTCGCCACGGGCAGAGCCGAGCAGCACGCTGCGGTCGGCCACTTTCTGCATACTGTTGATGATGCCCATCACGCTGTATACAGAGTCGGTGGCATGGTTCAGGGTGTGGTTCTCGGCAAACTCCACGAGGTCGGACTCTGTCTCAAGCATATCGGAGCAGGAGAAGCATAAAGGTAAAAGGGCGAAAAGGGAAAGGGGTAAAAAGCCTTTAGCCGTTTTCCTTACCTGATATAATATTGTTGTCTTCATATCTTTTCTTTTTTTATAGTTTTTACCTTTAGGTTAGAGGTTGATGTTCACACCGAGCGAGAAGTTACGCCCTGCGCCGAGCACGCCACGGTCGATGCCCTGGGTGAGGATGCCGCCCGACGTAGCACAGTCGGGGTCGCTGCCCAGATAGCGGGTGACGGTGAACAGGTTGGAGGCGTTGCCCCAGATGGTAAGTCCCTGCAGATAGGTGCTCTGGATGGGCAGGTAGTAACTGAGGGTGACCGAAGCCAGGCGCAGGTAACTGCCGTCCTCTATCCAGCGGTCGCTGAAGCGGTTGTTGCCCAGCGGGTCCTTGTAGTTCACACGGGGGATGTCGGTCTGCTGACCTTCAACCGTCCAGCGGTTCTTGACGGCCGTGGTCTGGTTGAGGAAGTAGGAGCCGCCCTCGAGCAGGGTGCGCTGGTAGTTGAACACATCGTTGCCCAGCGAATAGGTGAACACGGCCGAGAGGGTTAGGTTCTTCCAGTTCAGGCGGGTGTAGAGGTTACCGTAGATGTCGGGGTTGGGATCGCCGATGACCACACGGTCGGCCTCGTCAATCTGACCGGGACGGTACTCGCCCTTGGCATTGTAGGGGTTGATATCGACGAAGCGCACGTCGCCGGCCTGGAAGTAGAGCAGGTCCTCATTGTCCTGGACCACAAAGTGGCCGTCGGTCTGGGCAGCGGCAGTGTTGCTGTAGACACCATCGGTCTTGTAGCCGTAGAACAGGCCCACGGGCTGGCCCACCTTGGTCTGGATGGTGGCACCGTAGACGCTGGTCTCGAAGGCGCGGTTGTCATCGGGCAGGGCCGTCACCTTATTCTTATAGTGGCCGACGGTTCCGCCCAGTTCCCAACGGAAGTCCTTGGTGTTGAGCACCTTCATGCCCACATGGACATCGAAGCCCTCGTTCGTCAGTTTGCCGTCGTTGCTCCAACTCTCCTGCAAGCCGCTCGTCCATGCCAACTGGCGGAGGGAGAGCAGGTCGGAGGTCCAACTCTTGAAATAGTTCAGGCGCACGTTCAGGCGGTTGTTGAGGAAGTTACCCTCAAGACCGGCGGTGAGGCGCGAGGTGGTCTCCCACTTCAACTCGGTGTTGCCGATGTTGCCGATGACGATGCCGGTGGCTCCACTGCGGAACATACGGCGCGAGACAAAGTAACTGCGGGAGGCGGTATAGTCGATATTGTCGTTACCGGTGAGGTCGAAACCGGCACTCAGACGCAGGTAGTCGATACCCTTCACACCGGCCAACCACTTCTCGTTGCTCATCACCCAAGCACCTTCGATGCTGGGGAACAGGCCCCACACCACACCGGCCAACTTCAGGCCGGAGGCATCGTTGCCGAAGCGAGAGGAGGCATGAGCCGAGAGACCGGCATTGACATAGTAGCGCTGGGCGTAGTTATAGTCGGCCAGGGCGTACCACTGCAGTTCGCTGGTCTTGTCGTTGGCACCGTCGGTGTTCATGAACTCCAGAGACGAAGTCATGTTGGGCTTCTTGTCGTTAGGCGTATTGTAGCCGCTCTGGGCAGTCAGTTTGTAACTGTTGCTCATATAGCGGAAACCGCCCTTCACACCCACCTGATGGGCATTCCACTGGTTATTCCACTCCACACGGGTGTCGCTCTGCAGATAGGTCGTATTGGCAGCCTGGCTCTGCACGAAGTTCTTCAGGGTCGTGTTCTCGTCGAGACCGTCGACCACGAAGGTGGGAACACCCTGCTGGGGCAGATAGTAGTTCTCGTTGGTGTTGACCAGTGAGATGGAGAAATGCTCGCTCACGGCAAGATGCTTGTTGATCTCGTAGCGGGGCTTGACGGAGAAGACGATGAGGCGGTTGCCCAGGTTGTTGCGGTTCTTGCCCTCACCATGCTGCAGAATGCTGACGGGGTTGGCCAGACGACCGCGGTTCTGGAAGAGGCCCTCCAGGTAGTCGTCAGCCTCGTCGAGGAAGTCACTGAGTTTACCGCTATTGTCCATGGCGTAGGGCGACAGGAAGGGCGACTTGGCCAGTCCGAGGAAGCCGGGAGAGGAAATCACGCCGGTGAGGATAGCAGCGGGTGCACCGTCGTCACGCAGCGAGCGGTCGACATCGCTGTAGGAGGCATCGAAGCGCACGTCAAGGCCACGGGCAATGACGATGTCGCTGTTCAAGCGCATGTTGAAGCGGGTGAAGTCGTTGTTGCGCAGCGTGCTCTTACCCATGGAGTAGCCCACGGAGAGGTTGTAGGAGGCCACGTTGTCGCCACCCTGCACATTGATGCCGTAGTTCTGAGAGAAGGCATTGTCATAGACCTCGTCCTTCCAGTTGGTGTTCTGGTGATACTTCTCATAATAAGGATAGGAAGGCCCCTCGGTGTTGAGGTACTTCATCGTGCCCTGCGAAGAGGTGTGGCCGGCCAGCAGTTCGGTGGTGTAGAGGCGGTAGTCCTCGGCACCCATCATCTCCGGCAGACGGGGCATGAGTTCGAAACGGCCGTTGGCGGTGACGTCAATCTTGGTGGCCATCGAGCGGTTGCGCTTGGTTTTGATGAGGATGACACCGTTGGCACCCTTGGCACCATAGAGGGCGGTACCGTTCTTCAGCACCTCGACACGCTCGATGTCGTTGACATTGAGGTTGGCCAGCATATTGTTGAAGTAGCCGTCGTGGAGCGAGGTGCGGTCGTACTGCATGTCGAGGATGACATCATCGACGATGATCAGCGGACGGGCGGTGGTACTGATGGAGTTGATACCCGAGACGAGGAGCAGGTTGCCCAAGCCGGGGATGCCGCTATGCGACACCGAGCGCAGGTCGCCGCCCAGTTGCTGGGCGATCAGGGGGTCCATGCTGAACGACGAGGTATTGTCGAAGTTGGTCGCCTCGGCCGAACGGACAGCCGTGGTCTGGCGGGTGTACTCCGGCGAGAAGGCCTCGTGGTACAGGTAGGCATTGGCCTTGCCGTCGGCAATGGCACACTGCTGCATGTTGTAACCGTCGACCCGCATCAGGACAGAAGCCACGAAGTCGGGAGCCTTCAACTCGTAGAGGCCCTGGTCGTCAGTCATGGTCGTATATTTCGTCTCACCGTAGGCGGACACGATGACACCGGCCAGCGGCTTCAGCGTGGCGGCATCGACCACCTGTCCTTTCACGGTCTTCAGGTTATCCTGGGCTGCAGCCGTCAAGACGGCGAGCAGCATGAGAATGGAAACAATATACTTCTTCATAGTTTATTCTGATTTAGAGGTACGGGGTTTGAGGTAAATGCAGTCCAAGAACAACTCACGGGTACGTGTTCGCATCGTGGTGAAGTTGATGTTACTGGACAGTTTGATACTGGCTCTGGTGCCCACCTGACCGTAGTTACATACATCGAACTTGAAGCCTTGTGCCAGCAGGATGGTGTCAATACGCTCGGGATTGTTCACGAACTCGCTGCCTTTGGCGGGCTTGCAGGTGTAGGATTTCTTCTTGCCTTTCTGGTCCAGACTGTAGATAGTGGCCTTGAAACCGCAAGGACGCAAGTCGGGCGATGTCTGGTTGTACACCGACTTGGGAAGAACGATGGCATAGACATCGTAGGTGCCGCTCAGCGTGTTGTCAATCTGGAACTCTATGTCCCAGTTCTCCGTCGACGACGAGTTCAAGGCATCGATACGCAGGTAACGGCCTTCCGACACGCTGTCGGCATTGATCTGACGGCTGTTGTAGACACATTTCTTGTAGTCGGCAATGAGATGGGTGCTCTCGCCCTCGATATAGATCTCCTTGAAATAGGTATCCTCGGGGGTGAAGGGCCACTGGTCGGTGGCATAGATGGTGCCGTTGCTGCAAGCCAGCGGAGTGGCTCCATAGAGGATGCCGCCCTCGGCGAAGGGCTTGTTGAACACGTGGTAAACGTGCTTGCCGGGCTTGTACGAGAGATTCTCACGCAGATAGGGCACGGAAATCAGCGAGTCGTTGGGCGACTTCTGGTCTGTCATGTTGAAGACGGCATCCTGAAGCAGGGCACGGGTGGCGTAGAACTGCTGCAGAGAGTCGCGCACCGTCAGCGTGTCCTCATAATTATAATAGGTGCTGGCCTCGTCCCAGGCGGCCTTCCAGCCCTCGGTGGTGGGAGCCACGACCACATAGGTGGAGTCCTCGGCTCTCAGCAGACCGATGTTGTCCAACAGGCGGTTACGCTCGTAGATGACGGAGTCGATATAGACGGGCACACCGTCGATGACACCGTTCTGCAACGACTGCTCGGGCACGAAGATGTCCTCATTGAAGCGGCGCAGCCGGTTGCCTATCTCCTGCAGGTCGGCATTGTCGCAGAACATCTCATAGAGGTTATAGTTGTAGGGCAGGGCCTTCTCCACCACATGGAGCACGCCGTTGGAGGCACGCTGGTTCTGCACGATGACGGGCACGCCGCCGGCAAAGCCGTTCTCCATGCTGATACGCTTCAGGTTGAGCATGAGCATACGGGTGGATGCCGGATTGACGGAGACGAGCGAGCGCGTGATGTGGTTCTGCACGAAACTGCGCTCTACCGACGAGTCGCCGACGACGGTCTGCACCAACTGAAGGAGCGAGTCCTTGTTGAATGTTCCGTTGACGGGAGCCATCACCGTGTAGGCCTGGCCGCCGGAAAGGAGGTCGGCATAACTGACCGGCTTCTTCTGGTGCATACGGTACACCTTGGTCTGTTCGAGCACCTCGCAGAAATCGCTCAACCGGGGGTTGGCCTTCATCTGCTCCCACAGTGAGGCACCGCTCTCCTCGCTGCCTGCGGTGCCCACATAATGGTCATCCCAGTCTGCGCAAGCAGCCAGGGTGACGGCCAAGCCGCAACCTGCTACCAGCGAAAGGGCTATATTCTTGAAATTCTTCATATTCATATTTATTATCAATTTTCAGTTCTCAATTCTCAATTATCATTTAGTGCTGGTCCTCACCCTGCGGGCTGCCGTAGACACTCTTCGGACAGAGTTCGAGATAGTCGAAACTCCAGTAGCAGGAAGGATCCTTCAGCACCTGGCGGGCACGCAGGTAATAGTCCTTGCCGGCCTCCAACTGCGTGGTCTTCATGATGTAGCGCAGGTTATGGATGTGAGAGCGCAGCACATTATTCTTGTCAGCACCCTGCCAGTAGCAGTCCATGGCCTTCATATAGCCGTGGTTACGCATGGCCTTGTCGATGGCCTTGTTGGCATCCTTGGCATCATCGGTGTCGCCGGACACATCTTGCACCCAGCCGATAGAGGGGTCACTGCCGTACATACGCAGGTCAGCAGGAATGCCGCAGGGGTCGCCGTCCAGATAGAACTGCACCACGCCACGCTCCGTACCGACGGTATAGCCGAGGCGGATCTCGTAGGTACCCGATGTGGGCACGGGAGGCAGTTTGAAGGTGACATCGAAGATACCGGTGATGCAGACACCGTTGCTCTTGTAGTGTGACCACCAGATGTCGCCCTCGTGCATACCGACGACAGCCTGTTCGCCCATCACCTTCCAGCCCTTGATGAAGTCGAGACGGAAGGCACGGAACTTCTCGTGGCCCCAGTAACTGCGGGCACCGCTGTTCTGGAAGTCGGCACTGAGCACGCTGGAGTCGAAACGCAGACGGCAGTTGAGCACTTCTTCACGCACATGCTTGGAGAAGGTGACGATGTCCTCTACATAATGGTACATACCATTGGGAGCCTGCTGCAGGTTGCCACCCGACTCCTGGGCCGTCAGCACACGCACGCCGTCGTTGACCCTCGCCTTACCGGCTGCCCAGACGGTGCGGTTGATGTACAGTTGCTCGTTGGGATAGCAGAAGCGCATGATGGTGCCGGGACACATGGTCTCGTAGAACTCCTCAGGGTCACTCTTGTCGGTGTCCCAGCAGGGCAGCGCATCCTTATAACCGATAATCTCGTCGTAAGGCAGGATGCGGTCGATGAGGTGGTAACTGACAAAGCGGTTCAACGGGTTGCGGCGGTCGCGGAAGTCATTGTCATACTTGCCGGCATCCTCGGGGAAAGACTCATCATAGACCTTCTTGGCATAGGCCTTCAGGTCGTCCAAGTTGTAGATGTCATGCTCATTGTAGACCTTGTCGGGCTCGATGAAGGCGGTGAACTTGAAATAGCGCTTCTCCGGCCACTGAGAGGGGACGGGAACACCAACGCCATCACCACCGGTCTTACATACCGTCTTATAAACCCAGTTGTAGACAGAGTCAACCGACTGCTTGTCGCTGCCCCACTCAGGATAGGTCTTATCCTCATAGGCCATCAGCGAGTCGGCGAGACCGGTGAGGAAGAGGGCCTGCGAGAAGATGGTCACGGTGGTGTCGGCAGCGATGACATCGGGCAACTTGTCGCTGGTACGCGGAATCATGTTGTTCACGATGTGCACCACACCGTTGGTCACCGAGTCGTCGTACTCCACCATGCGAGCCACCTTGTTGGCAAAGTGGACGATGGCGTTGTCGTTCTCGGCATCGTTGTTGACAGAGAGTTCGATATAGGTCTCGGCCATGTTCATGCCCAGCGAACCTTCCGACCGCTCGGTGGTAAACCAAGCCTTGGTCTTGATGATATGTGTACGGGCCAAGGTGTCGGCGACAGCCTCGGGGATATCGTCCACACTGTTGTAGTGGTTGGCGGCCAGATACTTGGCGAAGGCCTCCTCGTTAGGGGCGAAAACAGTATAGTCGCCGTAGGTGGAGAGCAGACCCAGATAAGATGTGCGCTTGAGCAGGCTGACGAACGAGCCCACACGGTCGCTGTTCTCAGTGAGGAACTCGGCTGCCGTCATCTTCTCGGCACTATAGCGGTTCATCGGCACGTCGTCGTCATTGTCGACGCAGGCGGTGAACGACAGACCGAGCGACAGTTGGAAGACGGCCAGGCAGACCATCCACACCCACTTCATTGATTTATTTGTTTGGTTCATCATGTTCGTTTTGTTCTAAAGGGTTATTCATTACTTCAATTCAGCATCTTCACCCTTGTTGAAGGCGGGATTCTGCTTCAGCAGCGGGTTGGCTCTCAGTTCTGCCCTGGAATAGGGGAAATAGATATAGTTGGGGTCGGTCAACTTGATCTTGATGAGATTGACATCCTGACGGTACTTGCGGATGACGTTGGACGACAGACGGGTGGTCTCGCCGTCACGGCGCACGAACCTCACGAGGTCGTACCAGCGCTTGCCCTCGAAGAGGAACTCGCGATGACGCTCGGCCAGGACCAGGTCTTCCATCGTGTTCTTCGAAGTGGAATAGTCACCGAAGGCCAGACCGGGCGTGGGATCACCGGGCTTGATAGCGTTGGCACGCTTATAGACGGTGTTGATCAGGTCGAAAGCCTCCTGATAGCCGTCCTCGCCACGCTCAATGAGAGCCTCAGCCTTCATGAGCAGGATGTCGCTGAAACGGTAGATAATCCAGTTGGCATTGCGGGCGGAACGAAAGGCATCGGTCACGACCACATTACCCGTAGACTCCACGCTGAAACTGGTGTTCTGGCGCACATATTTGGCAATATAGTAAGCACCATTCTGCGTTTTCATGCCCTCGTAGAAACGGCAGTCCTTCTGCGAGAGGAACACGGCATTCTGATTGGTGGTAAAACCTTCGGTCAACACTTCAGAAGCCCTCAGGCGACCGGTCGGCGTATTGCTGTTGCCATAGTTGTTGGCCACCCAGTTGTTCTCCTGCTTCGAATTGCCATTGTAGAAGATCTCAAAGAGACTCTCAAAGGAGTTCTTCTTACCGAAAATCTCGGTATAGGCATCACCTACGGAACGTGTGGTCTGACCTTCGAGAATGAGGGGGATCTTCTTGCCGTTCACCTCGTAAAGGCCCACGCCGGCGAGTTGGTCGCGCTGCAGCAGTTCCTCATAGCGGGCATAGCGGTCGTCGATGACCTTGTCACAATATTCTATCACGTGGTCCCAGTCGCCTTTCCACAGGTAGAGGTCGGCCAGGAGGGCATAGATGGCATTGCGGGTGATGCGGCTGTTGTTCTTGGCGGGCACCACCACCTGGTTGTTGCTCACCGTCTCCTCGGCATAGCGGGTCAGTGCCATACCCTTCACGCGCTCCAGGTCGGTGATCAACGAGTCGATCACATCATTGAACGGCGTGGCCGGAATGATGTAGTTCTGATTGTCGTCGATACTGGGCGTCGTGGTGTAAGGCACATCGCGGAAGGTGCGGATGAGGTAGAAATAGCAGAGCGCACGCAGCGTGGTGGCCTCAGCGATGGTAGCATCACACTCGGCAGAGGTGTAGTTGGCATCGTTCACCGTGGGTGCATAGTGGATGACAATGTTACAGCGGTTGATGACGTTGTAGAAGGCGGACCAACTGCACATACTGTGTGTGGGCAGCAGGTTCTCCCTGAGCAGGTCGTTAAGTTCGCCGGGGTTGCTACCGGACGTGATGTTTTCAGAGCGCAGTTCGCCCCACACACCCATTCGGGTCACCACCTGCTCGTCGGCCAGGGCCTCGTAGCAACTGTTCATGGCACTGGTCACGTCGGCCTTCTCCTTCCAGAAGTTCTCAAGAACCACCTGGTCCATGGGGAGCACATCCAGGAAGTCGGAGCAGGACGTCTGTCCGAAGACCAACAGGCAATAACCGAGAACTGTTATTCCCTTGGTCACTTTCTTTATATTCGATTTAATGTCCATTTCAATAAATGTTTGTTGTTTCACGTTTATTGCCTATTGTTAGAACTGGATGGTCACACCACCGGTGAACGACTTGGGACGCGGGGTCCTGGCGTTGTCGGTAACGAGGCTCATTGAACCATAGCCCACCTCGGGGTCGGCACCGGAGTACTTGGTGATGCAGAACAGGTTGTTGGCAGAGAGGTAGACGCTCAACTGGGTGAGACCCCACTTCTTGATGATTTTCGGGTCGAAGGAGTAACTCAACTGCGTGTAGTTCAGACGGATGAACGAGCCATCCTCCACGAAGCGGTCGCTGCCCAGGTAGTTGTAACTCATGTTGCCGTTAGAATTGCGGTAGGCACGGGGAATCTCGGTGATGTCACCCTCCACACGCCAGCGCCAGTTGACGGCACGGCTCTGGTTGTTGTTCGAGGCCATGTTCTCCACATTCATGCGGGCGGCATTGATAATCTTGTTGCCATAGCGGAAGTTGAACTGGTTGTTCCAGGTCAGACGGCCCCATTTCAACTTGAAGCCGAAGCCACCGGTCAACTTAGGCAGTGAAGAGCCCAGGTAGACGATGTCGAGTTCGTTGATCTGGCCGTCGTGGTTGATATCCTCATACTTGGCATCGCCACCCTTGAACTCGTAGTCGCGCGAACCCACGCAGAACATGACGGGCTTGGGCTGGCCGTGCTCGTCGAGGATGACCTGGCCGTTGGCATCGCGGGCCACAGGGGCATCGGGACCACTCACGCCGGGCACCTCGACCTCAGAATACTTGCTGTACTGATAGACACCCTTCGAGCGGAAGCCGTAGATGCTGCCCAGGGCACGGTTCAGTTCAACACGGGTCAGATAGGTGCCGTTGTTGCGGTCGTACTCGGGATTCAACTGTGCACTATTCAGCACGGTCTCGTCCATCGCCGTCAACTGGTTGCGGTTGTTGGCGAAGGTGACGTTGAAGTCGAAGGCCACAGGACCCAGACGGAGGATGCGGTTGCCGTTGATGTTGAACTCCCAACCGATGTTCTTCATGTCGCCCACGTTCTGCCAGGCGAGCGAAGTATAGCCGGAGGAGGTGGGGATGCCGCGGTTTTGCATCAGCATATCAGAGGTGTACTGCCAGTAGACCTCCACGTTACCGGTCAGTTTGTCGTCGAACAGGCCGAAGTCCATACCAAGGTTGTAGGTGGTCTTCTGTTCCCACTGCAGGTTCTTCAACTGAATCTTGTTGGGATACATCACACCCTCGCCCATATAGGCCTTGCCGGTACCGTCGTCATAGGTGCTGAAATAGAGATATTCCTGGCCGGGGGGACGGCCCACGATGCCCCAACCCGGACGGATGGAGAGCATCGACACGAAGGGCAGTGCCTTCTGGAACCACGGCTCCTTGCTGACGTTCCAGCGCAGAGAGAAAGCGGGGAAGTTACCCCAGCGCTTGTCCTCACCGAAACGGGTAGTACCGTCGCGACGGATGGAGAAGTCAGCCATATAGCGGCCCTTGTAGGCATAGTGGGCCGAATAGGTGAAATAGAGGCTGCGGCCCTGGCCGCTGCCGGTGTTCATATTGGTGATGAGGCCCTGTGCCGCCGTGCTCTGGATAGTGCCGGAGGGCAGGCCCCACGACGTGGTGCTCTGCGAATTGCTGTTGCTGCTGTTCAACTCGCCACGGAGCATCATGGACAGCGAGTGGTCCTTGTTCTTGAAGGCGGGCGTGAAGGTCAGCGTATGGGTGGTGGTCACACCGAGGCTCTTCGACGAACTGGACGAGGTCTGGTTGGCAGCCTTGTCGGTCGTGTCGTTCCAACCACGGGTGTTCAGCGACAGCGGCAGGTAACGGTCCTCGTAGCGGTTGAAGATGTCGAAGACCACCTTGCCCTCGTAGGTCAGACGGGTCTTGTCCTCGTCGAGGCCCAGCAGGTTGTAGCGCAGTTTGAACTCGGGCTTGATGCTGTAGGTCGTCTCGTCGGCCTTGGCCTGCTCAGCCAGGGCCACGGGGTTGCGGTTACCCAACATATCGTTGAGTTCCGTCGACACACCAGTTCCGATCATGTTGTAGTAGTCGCCCAGGTCGTTGCCGTAGCGGTCCTCCTCATATATAGAGAGGTTCGGCATGCGCACGTACGCGAGACCCAGCAGGTCGGCGTAGTTCTTCTTGTTCTTGGTATACGTCAAGGCGATGTTGGTCTCAATCTTGATGCGGTTGCTGACGAAATAGTCGAGGTTGACACGCGAGGTGAAGCGGTCAAGTTTCTGCTCGATGATAGAACCGGTCTCGTGGTCATAGCCTGCACCGATGCGGAAGTTGGCCTTCTCGCCACCACCGCTCAGAGAGAAATAGTGGTTCTGGCGCCAGCCCACCTTCTTCACGGCATCCAACCAGTCGGTATTGTCGTTGTACATGTGGTACTCGGGGAAGGTCGGATCGTAGTTGAGTTCAGGAATATCGCTGGCCACGTCACTCATCTGCGGGTTGAAATATTCCTCCTTCATCAGCATGGTGTACTCGTCGCCGTTGAGCATCTCATAGCCGTCGGGCTGGTAGGTGCCGGTGAGGCGGAAACTGTAGGACACACGGGTCTTGCCGCGCGAGCCACGCTTGGTCTTGATCTCGATGACACCGTTACCACCCTGGGAACCCCAGATGGCGGTGGCGGCGGCATCCTTCAGCACCGAGATGCTCTCGATGTCCTCAGGGTTGACATTCAGCAGTTGGGCGAACTTCTCCTCGTTCATGTCGCTGCTGATGTCGCCGGCATTGACATCCATCACGTTGCCGTCGACCACAATGAGGGGCTCGCTGGAACCGAGGATGGTGGACACACCACGCAGACGCATGGAAGTGCCGGAACCCAGGTTACCGGAGTTGGCCACGATGTCCAGACCGGCGATACGGCCCTGCAGGGCCTCGTCGACGGTGGTGATGGCCAGGCCCTCGAACTCCTTCATGTCGATGCTCTGGCGGGCGGTGGAGATCTCATCCATGGGGACGGCGAGACCTGAGCCCTGTGCACGGCGCTTGGCAGTGACGGTGACCTCCTGAATCTGGGTGGCATCCTGCAGGCGCACGTTGAACTTTGTCTTGTTGATAGAGAGGGTCTGCGTCTTACATCCTACATAGGAGATGCGCAGTTTGTCCTTCGGGTTCTTCAGTTTGAAGGAGAAGTTACCGTTCATGTCGGTGACGGCCGATGCCACGATACGGTTGGCAGCATCGATCTCCACGACATTGGCCATGATGACCGGTCCGAACGCATCCGACACGGTACCGCTGATGATATCACCGGCAGACTGGGCGTTGGCGGTAACCAGGAAACTAAAGAACGAAAATAATAATATACTCAGTCGTTTCATAATCGGTCTACTTTTGATTTCTTTGTCTCTTAATTACCATAGTTTAACGGTTTGTCTATCAGGTGAATCACAGCCGAAGAAGAGGTATAGAGGTCTGTGGCTGACGTCGGGTCATCGCCGTTATACAGGTATTCACGGGCCTGGATGTTATAGAGGGGCTGACCGTCAGCGCCGTTCTTCTTCACCACCTTGTGGTAAGTGCCATTGACGACATCCTGTGCGTCCTGCACCAGGATCTCTTCGTCCTCCAGTTGGCTCTTCAGCATATAGAAGCGGTGGGTCTTCTCGTTGATGAGTGAGGTCTCGTAGTCACCACTCTCCTTCTCCGCGCCCAGATAGAGGGCGTTATCCTGGATGTGGTATTTCAGGAAGTTGACAATGGCGGTGGAATCGGCAGTGGCACCTTTCTGATCGCCGGCCTCTTGCTTCTGTGCAACAGCCTCCCAAGTGGGCAGTTGACCGGAAGTCTGCAACTGCTGGATGGACTCGTTGGAAGGTACGTAGATAGTATAATGATAGGTGTTGAACACAGAGAGACTGGGGCTGGGACTGCACTTGATCATGTTGGCATCCTTGGTGTTCGGCACGAGGTAGCGCACCGTCTCCAGCAGACCGCTATGGTCGAGCAGGTCGAGGAATTTCTCGAACTCGGGATGGGCGGCGAGTTGGTCGCGCACCGACTTGCGAGTACCGAGAAGCGGCTGGTTGTCAAGCACATAGACTATTCCGTTACCACCACTGACTTCAGGCCGCTGGTCGTAGATACGGGCAATTTTCAGCGGACTGCCCTCGTTGATCTGATAACTGCCCTCGACAGTCATATTGGCATGGTCGGTAGGATTGGTAACCCTGATGCCGCAACCGTTCTTGGAACGGAAATAGGTGTGCTCGCCTTTCCACACTTCGCCGATGACGATGTGGGTATCCAAGATGTCACGCAGACTGTTCTGAATGCGACCATTCACCCAGTCGGCAGAATTCCTGACCTCTGTGACAGAGTCGCGGGCACCGGTCACGGGGTCATAGTCGTAGACCACTGCCCAGATGCGCTCGTTGGCGGAAGAGGCATTGTCGTTCCAGCGGAAACTGAGCAGTTGGAGTTTCTCCTTGCCGTAGGACGTGGGGTCGATGTACTCTAACATGGCCTCGTTGGTGGGCACGAAGAAACTGTAGCGTGCACCAAGGGCGTTGAGGTAGACATCGTATTTACACTGGTTGATGGCCCAGTTGAGAATCTTCATGTTCTTGTTGATGAGCGGCGGGAACAGCACACTGATATAGCGTGTGGGAGCAAACACCTTATTAGTAAGGTAGACGGCACCGTTGCAGGCCAGCCACACAGAATCGACGTCCGACACGTCGAGACCCATCTTGTCGTTGGCATCGTTGAGGACGCCATCGAACTTTGAAGGCACTGAAGAGACGAACGACGGCAGCATATTCACCTTGAGCAACTGGATGATGGTCTCGTCGTCCACCTCGTCCCAAGAGGCGAAGTTCTCACGCAGCGGCTTGCCGGCACCATTCCAATATTCCTCCATGGCCTCGTTGGTGGGCACCATCATCACGGCCATGTCGCGCTGCTCGGCGGCATTGCCCTCTGCGGCCGACTTCACCTGAGAAGAATAGTAGGAATTCCACTCGGGGTCGAAAGGCAGCAGGGTGGCCACTTCACGACGGCCACCAGGCACGGTCTTGATTTCCACGCCACGCTTGTCATTGAAGAAATGCTTGGTGTACACGGTATCGACGTTGGCCTGATAGAGATAGTTGTAACGCTCGGTCTTCGTCAGGTTCTTGTCGTCGGGGAAGGGTGCGCAGAAACGCTCCAGGATACGGTTGAAAGTACTGACCTGACTCTTCTTGGCAATCAGTTCGGCCATGTTGGGCAGCGGCGTCACCACATCTTCGGTGCGATGGATGAAACCATTGGCGCAACGCACGTTCTGGTCGATGACCTTGATACCATTGATACTGGCATCACCGGCCTGACGGGTTACGGTATTGTTGAACAGGAAACTGTAGTCCTCGTTGGTGATGCGCTTGTTGGACATCTGCGACTCCAGGAAGAGCAGCATGGGTACTGCCGAGCCGTCCTGCAAACACACCATGTCCTTGCCGCTCTCACGGTGACGCTTCCAGTACTTGTTGTCGGGCATGTCGGCCGGCTTCAGGATGGGCACGGTGTCGAACTCGCTGAGGTCAGAGAAGCGGCGCATGGCCTCGCCCTCCTGCAGGGGAGTTCCCTGGATGGTCGACAGGCTGTTGATTTGGATGGAGTTGCCGATCATGTTACCGAAGAGAAGCATCTTCTTCTGCGGGTCAGACAGGTCGGCATAACTCTTCACGCCCCAAGGGTTGTTCTGGTAGAAACGCTCATAGGCTGCGTCATCGGCAGCAAACAGCGTCTTCGAACCGGTCTTGGCCAACACTTCCTTGTAGCCGAGGTCTTCAATGAGACGCACTGTGTTGGTGAAGTTGCCCTGGTCGTCCAGCCAACCGTAGATGCTCGAACCCCAACCGTCGGGGGTACGCTCATCCAAGTCGTACTTGTCGGAGCACGCCGTCAAGGCAGCACCTCCAGCCAACAAAATGCCGGTAGCCAGCATCCAGTGCCGGCTCCTTCTCCAAATTTGTCTTTTGGTTTTCATACTTGTTTGAGATTTTGATAATATTTGGTTTTGCTTTTATCGGCATGATTTGACGATGCAAAGTTACACAATTATTACGTGCGAGGCGTTTCTATTTGTCAGCAGGATTTTTCTGTTCGTCAACAGTTTTTCAGGTTTGTTTCACTTTCTTTTCATTTTGTGTCACATTTGTGCGAAGTCTCGTTTTTTCTTCGTATCTTTGCACCATATTACCGATTTCAACGAAGAAAATGACAATGAAGAAGCATCTGCTCAAGACAATGGCGATCGTACTGGCTGCGCTGGTGACGGTCGCAGGCGCAAAAGGTCAGAAGAGGCAGCGCTATGAGTTCATGCGCAACCTGCCGGTCTATGCCGACTCGCTGATCAGCGACCTGACCTATCCGATGGCCTGGGGCAACAGCCCCGAGACCGACTTCGACGCATGGCGACAGGCAGCACGGCAGAAAGTGTTCGACTGCATGCTCACGCCACCTCCAGCCCCGGCCGGGGGATTCGAGGAAAAAGTGATCTGTGAGGAACAGCGCCAGGGCTACAAGGCGCGGAAGATAGAGATACGCCTGTCGCGCTACTATACCGTACCGGCCTACGTGCTCATCCCCGACGGCAAGGGACCCTTTCCGGCCGTCAACGCCCTGCACGACCACGGTGCACACCTCTTCATCGGCAAGGAGAAAATGATACGGCCGCTGGCCTGCGAGGACTCGGCGGTCGTCAAGGATGCCGAACAGTGGGCCAGCGACCTGTACGAAGGGCAGTTCGTGGGCGACTTCCTGGCACGCCACGGCTATGTGGTCTTCGCCGCCGATGCCCCGATGTGGGGTGAGCGCGGCCAGAAAGAAGGGGCCCGGCGCGACCGCTACGACATGATTGCCGGCAACATGATGATGTATGGCATCGACCTGTCGGCCTATATGACCTACGACGACATCGCCGCTACCGAATACCTGGCCTCCATGCCCGAGGTCGACGCACAGCGCATCGGATGCATGGGATGCTCGATGGGCGCCTACAGGGCTTGGATGCTCGCGGCCCTGAGCGACCGCATCAAGGCCGGCGCTGCCGTCTGCTGGATGACGACCACCGACGAGCAGATGTCGTTCAACTACGGCCGTACGGAGAATGGCGGCTTTGCCAACTGCCTGCCGGGCCTGCGCCGCTGGCTCGACTATCCGCACATCGCCTCGATGGCTTGCCCGAAGGCCATGCTGTTCATCAACGGGGCACAAGACAAACTCTTCCCCGTGCCGGGCGTAGAGAAGGCCTTCAAGACCATGCACGACACGTGGAAGAGTCAGAATGCGGACAGCAGACTGGAGACGGAGATATGGGACATGCCACACAGTTGCCCACTGAAAGCGCAGGAGCGCCTGCTCCTGTTCTTCAACAAGCATCTTTAGGCCTCGCCCTTGCCCGTTCCGAAGGGAGCGATGGTGCGCGGGCTTTGCTGCTGCTCGGGCATCTTGATCTTGCCGAACTGCTGCTCGTAGCGCATGATGTTCTCCTGCAGTGCACCCAGCAGACGCTTGGCATGCTCGGGAGCCAGGATGACACGGCTGCGCACCTGAGCCTTCGGCACACCGGGGAGCATCCGCGCAAAGTCGACGATAAACTCCGACGAGGAGTGGGTGATGATGGCAAAATTGGCATACTCGCCCTGAGCCTTGTCTGGCGTCAGTTCTATCTGCAGCCCTTGCTGCTTCGGTTCGTTCTCGTTCATTGTAGTCTTATTATTTGGTGAATACTGTCTTGCGCTTGCAATGGGCACACACGCCCTTGACGATATAGTTGACGGAGGTCTGCATGAAGCCGTCGGGCACCTCCACCTGCGGCACAGGGGTCTGCTCCAGACAGTAGGTGCGGTGGCAACGCTCACAGAAGAAGTGCACGTGCAGGTCGTCGTCCTCGTGGTCGCTGTGGCTGCGGCACAGTTCGTAGCGCACACCGTCGCCCCCGTCCTCGATGAGATGCACCAGATGATGGTCGCGGAAGAGCGTCAAGGCCCGGAACACCCCCGACTTGTCTATCGTCAGGATGCGGTATTCCAGTTCCGTCAGCGTCATGGGCCGCCCGGCCTCGGCCAGCGCCCGTGCCACCACGATGCGGTTGGCCGTGGGCCTCACCCCGTGGTGCACCAACAGTTCCTCTATCTCCTGCTCCTTCATCGTCGCTGCTTTTTGTCATGCAGCCGTTACGCTGCTTTTCGTCATGCAAAAGTAAGCAAAAAAAACCGCACCGCCAAATTTCTTCACCAGAAATCCTGCTCAGTACGGCTTTTCTTCCTGTTCAGTACGGCTTTTCATCCTGTTCAGTACGGCTGTTTGGGCATCGGCTTGTCGCTCATCCTACATCGATGCAGAATTTCTCGGCGATCCACTTGACGGCGATGGGCGGTACGACCCGCATGTTCAGCCGAAGACCCATGGCCTCCAGTTCGTCCCTGTAAGGCTTGCACCAGTTCATCAGCGTAGTCACGCTGACGCCGGCGGCGTCGGCCAGTTCCGATTTTGTCATTGCTTTCATTGTTGTGAATTGAGAAGTTAAGGAGTTAAAGACATTAGTT
>DETM01000053.1:25758-26007 GCA_002361655.1 Prevotella sp. UBA3288
AAGACATTAGTTTGGAGGCTTCAAAGGGTGCGTTTGGAGGCTTCAAACACCCCGTTTGGAGGCTTCAAACACCCCGTTTGGAGGCTTCAAACCAGTAGTCGGCGAGGTCTATCTTCGCCGCCTTCTGCGCCGGTGTTGCCTGCAACTCCAGCAGGGGCGAGATGGCGACGGGCTGTCCCAGCAGCCGGCGGGCCTCAGTCATCACCCGGTACCAGAGTGCGTATGCCTTGCCGTCGGGGTCGGTGTCGG
>DETM01000040.1:0-11575 GCA_002361655.1 Prevotella sp. UBA3288
CGTTGACGATGTTCTGGTCAAAGTCGGTGGCGGCAGGCACCTCGGTCTTGAACTCGTTCTCTGGCAATGTCAGTCCTGCTTCCACTTCTATCGTGTAACCGTCATCGTCGGTAGCAGGGTCAACGATTTCTTTGCCGTTGTCCTTGTCATCACTGTCGCTGCACGAGGTCAGTGTCATTCCAAGACCGCAGGTAAGGATGGCGGTCAGCATCCATAGATTCATCTTTTTCATCAATTCTAATGATTTTTTTTAATGTGTAATTTACTTCTTATGGTGATAGTCTTTTCGGTGCAAAGTTACAAACTTTTTTGCAAATACGATGTAACTGCCCCCACATTTTTATTATATATTGAGTCCACTTTCTAAAGTGGACTCAGTTATTAATTATCGATTCAGATATTTCCAGAACTGAATGGAATCGTCGTGGTGCCGTAGTTTCTCGACGATCGAGACGAGCTTCTTCTGAATGGCTTTCTGAGTATTCACCATCTGTTGGGCAAGACTCTTTACGGAGCGTTGCTTACAGCCCATAATGGTGAGCGTATGCTCAGCAGTTTACTATTCTGACTTTTCCTGTAGGATTAACTGCTCAATAACCGGCTTTATCTCGGGAATATCCGAAACGATAGTCTCCCATAGTTGGTTTGGACGAATCTTATAGTAACCATGTACCAAGACGTGGCGCATACGCTCTATGTCAGCCCAGTTTAACACGGGATGAGCGTCACGGAATTCATGAGTCAACTTATAGACGGCTTCCCCGATAATCTCAACGTGCTTCACCAAACCAAAATAGACCACAGGGTCTGACTTTGCCTCTTCCAACGTGTGATGTTCCTTGTAATTTATCAGCACGTTGATAGCTTCAAGCATGTGGCTTAGCCGTTCAACATCCCTAACCTCTTCTCTCATAGATTAATTTTTTATCCCGATTGGCAGATTCCACCGCAAATGGCAACAGACAACCGTTTTCTATCAAGTCGATGCGTCGGCCCGTGCTCTTCTCCAACTCGCCCATCATATGCGAGATGGTAAGCAGGGAGATACGTGCATTCTTATCGTACTCCACAAGTATGTCCACGTCTGAATCCATAGTTTCTTCTCCTCGGGCAAAGGAGCCAAAGAGCCACGCTTTCAAGACGGGCTGCGTCTTGAAGTATTCGGCTATTTTCTCTGTCATGGTCTCCGTACTCATATAAGTTGACAATTATTGTTTCCGTGGGCAAAGATAAGGATTATTTCCGAAAGTTCCAAATATTCCGCCTAATTTCCTTGTTTTTATTATCTCCCAATACTCAACGGCTACCGATGTAAAGGAAGATCATGCCTAGCAAGACGAGGGCCAGGTCTACTGCTTTGGCACGGAGGTTCTTCTCACGGAAGAACATCGCACCGCAGAGAAACGAGACGATGACGGAACCGCGGCGCACCATTGAGACAATGCTGATCATGGCCGTTGGCAGACTGAGGGAATAGAAATACATGAAGTCGGCCGTGGAGAGGAAGAGGCTCACACCGATGATTGACCAATCCCAGTGGAATGGTGTGGTCTGATTGCGCTTGGGCCACCACAGCAGCAAGAGCATGGCCAGCATCATGAAACACTGGTAGATGTTGTACCACGACTGCACCATCATACGGTCGAGCCCTACCCCGCCCTCGCTCTCAGGAGCCATCAGGTATTTGTCGTACAGTCCGCTGACGGCTCCCAGTGCAGCCGAACCCACGATCATGTATATCCAGTGGTCGTGCTTGAAGTCTATTCCCTCCTTCTTGCCGCTACGGCTGAGCAGCAGAAACGACGCCACGGCCAGCAGCACACCTATCCACTGCCAGGCGTTGAGCCGCTCGCCGAAGACGAGCAGGGCACCGACAAGCACCATCACCGGTCGCGTGGCGTTGATGGGCCCCACGATGGTGAGCGGCAGGTGTTTCATGCCGAAATAGCCCAGTATCCACGAAGAGAGTACGATAACGGCTTTCAGCACGATGTATTTATGCATCTCCCAGCCGCCAGATGCCACATGGAAGATAGAGCCGTCGAGCAGACCTGTGGTGCCGCTAAGGGCGATGAACGGCAGGAAGATGAGCGACGAGAACAAGGTGTTGAGAAACAGAATGGGAATGACGGCATTGTCTTTAAGGGCCCGTTTCTTCAGACTGTCATAGACACCTAGGAAGGCGGCGGAGAGGAATGCAAGGAGTAACCACATGTGGGGATTTACTATTTGACGATTTACTATCTACAATTCGACGATTTACGGTTTACGATTAATTCTGCCATTGTGGCCTTCATACTTGATGTCGACCAGGAAGAGGGCATTGCCGGGCATCGACTCTCCGGCATCAGTACGACGCTTGCCCTCGACGACACGGCGGAAATCGTCGAGCGTCATTCGCCCACGGCCCACCTCGACGAGAGTGCCCACGATGGCACGCACCATGTTGCGCAGGAAACGGTTGGCCGTGATCTCGAAATACCAGGTGGTGGGCGATGTCTGGTGCCACCGGGCTGCGGTGACGCGGCAGAGCGTGGTCTTCACGTCGGTATGACTCTTGCAGAAAGCGCCGAAGTCTTCATAGTCGAGCAGCAGACGGGCTGCCTCGTTCATCTTTGCGAAGTCAATGACATAGCCCAAAGGGCAAGAGTAGTGACGCTCGAAGGGCGACTTGGTCGTATGAATATAGTAATGATAGGTGCGCGAAGTGGCCGAAAAGCGGGCATGCAGGTCGTCATCCACCCGTTCCACCTGCTGCACGGCGATGTCCTGCGGCAGCAGGCGGTTGAGTTTGTAGGCCAGTTGGCGACCGTCCACCTCACGGTCGATGTCGAAATGGGCCACCATCATACGGGCATGGACACCGGCATCGGTCCGTCCGGCACCGGTCACCTGTATATCCTCGCGAAGGAGCAACGACAAGCCGCGTTGCAGTTCGCCCTGCACCGATATACCGTTAGGCTGCACTTGCCAGCCGTGGAAGCGCGTGCCATCGTAACTCAAAGTAATGAAATATCTCATTCGGGCTGCAAAATTACTAAAAATTCGGCATTCGCCACTCCTAATTCACAATATTTTTATACCTTTGCACCATGATTTTCTATTTCTCCGGTACAGGCAATACCCGTTGGGCGGCCGAGACGCTGGCCCAAGAGACGGGCGAACGGCTGCTCTTCATTCCCGACGAGTTGAAGAAGGACGCGTGTGATTATCAGTTGGAAGAAGGCGAACGGCTGGGGTTCTGCTTTCCCGTGCACGGCTGGCAACCGCCACGCATCGTACGCCGTTTCATCCGACAGAGCACTTTCCGTCTGCTGCCATCCACCTATGTCTATGCCCTCGTCACCTGCGGCGACAGTATCGGTCGCACGATGGAGATGCTCAACAAAGAACTGGCTGCCAAGGGCCTTCGGGCAGAGAGCGTCTTCTCGCTGACGATGCCCGAGTCGTATGTCTGTCTGCCGTTCATGTACACCGACAAGCCGGAACGCGAGAAAGAGAAGATCACGAAAGCCACAGCCGACCTGGCGCGCTATGCAAAGATCATTATGGAACGGCAGAAAGGCGAGGTACATACGGTGAGAGGTGTGACGCCCTGGACTTTCAGCCATGTCATCGGTGCCTATTTCAACGGACACATGATCAGCGACCACAAGTTCACTGTCGATGCTGACCTGTGTATCCACTGCGGACGGTGCCGGAAGATTTGTCCCACGGGCGATGTGACCCTCGTCGACGGACTGCCCAAATGGGCTCATGACGGGTCGTGCACCAACTGTCTTGCCTGCTACCACCACTGTCCGAAGCACGCCATCAACTATGGCAACATCACCCGCAAGCGTGGTCAGTACTACTTCGGCCACGACGAGTGATGCGCCGCCAGAGTCAATCGCGCTGCTGACGGTATTTCTTTTTCAGTCCGAAGTTGAAACCTACGTAGAGATTCATCGAGCCAAAAGTGTTGCTGGTTGAGAAGCGCGGCTTATGATAGTTATAAGAATGCAGGATGATGCTGCCGCCGGCAAACCAGCGGCCTGTGTTGTAGATAAGTCCGAAACGTCCGATTCCATCGATATTAATATTGTCGAAACTGAAATTCTTTCTGTTGTCATCGGCCACGTCGCCACTGCTTCGCTTGTGGGCGATGGCCACCTGCAGGCAGGCTCCGAACAGCCAGTTCTTGGCAAACACCCAGTTGTAGCCATAGCCGCCGGAGAGACTGAAGTCGTAATACTTCACACTACTGAAGCGCAGACCGCTATCGAGCGTGACAGTCTGTTCTGCCAACCGCTCGTCGATCAGCCGTTGCAGAGCCTCGTGGTCTAGTTCGATGAAATGGCGCGTATATCCGAAACCGGCCATCCACGAGCCGCAACTGATTTTTTGTTGTGTGCTCTGAGCGAAAGCCGCTGGGTATGAATACTTTCCGTGGTTGAATATATAGTAAATATTCAATCCTGTGATGCCAGCCTGTAAACCATCGAAAGGCAAATGGTCGAGGGTTCTTGAATTAATGTCGGCCCCCAGGTTGGTATCCACCAGTTTATAGTCGCTACCGGTGCGGCGGTAGAAGAGGTCGATGCCAATCTGTGAACTGTAGATGCTCACGTCGAACTCCTTGCTCAGCGAACTGAGGCTGATGTTGCTCAGTTCGAAAGTGTAGCCGAAAAAGAACCACTTCCATCCGAAATAGGGACCATAGCGCATCTTGCGCTCCGGAGAGAAGGTGATGGACTGTCCGTCGGAAGAACTGAGGGAGTAACGGTCGTAGGTATGTGTGGCCTGCAGCATGGCGGTCCATACATAGTGCTGGGGCTCGATATAGGCATCGTCCAGGCGGTCGAAACCGCGCACCGTACGGCGTATCAGTCCGAGGTCGTCGGTCTGCCGATTCAAAAGTGTGTCGGCAACAATGATGCTGTCGGCAACAACGGTGCTGTCTACCTGTTGCTGAGCCCTCAAAGCCGTCGTGCCCAGCAATACGCAACAAAGTATGACGCCCCACCCTCTGTCCATAGTCTAATACTTACCCAGAATGCGGTCGAGCACCCAGTTGACGGGCGTAGCCGACACACTAGTGCAACTGCACAAACCGAGTCCCTGCAGATGTTCGCAGACACACTTGATGAGCGGATACTGCACATAACGGGGATTGGGCACTTCGATATGCTGTGTGCCCTCGCTGGTATGGAGCGAGATGGGCGTATAGTTGAACACAGAGAAACTGAGCGACCCCTGCTGGCCTATGAGCAGGATGCGGTCTTCACGAGCCGACTCGTGACCGACAAAGCACCACGACCCGGAGCCCGGCAGTCCATTTTCAAACTGGAACACAGCGCTGACGGAGTCTTCTGCCGAATAGAGGTTGCCACGGTTGGCACAGATGCCACGGGCTTCGACAATGACACCAAACATGTCCTGCAAGAGGTCCAGTTGATGAGGAGCCAGATCGTAGAAATAGCCGCCGCCGGCAATCTCCGGCTGCAGGCGCCAGGGCAGGTTCTCCGGATGCGAATAGTCCAGTTCGCGAGGAGGGCACGAGAATCGGATCTGCACGTTGATCACCTTACCAATGACACCCTGCTCTACGATTTCCTTCACCCGCTGGAAGTAAGGCAGATAGCGGCGGTAGTAGGCCACGAAACAGGGCACGCCCGTCTGTTCGGAGATGCGGTTGATGCGTGCGCAGTCCTCATAGGTAGACGCCAGCGGTTTCTCCACATAGACAGGCTTGCCGGCTTTCATGGCCATGATGGCAAAGGTGGCGTGGCTGGATGGCGGCGTGGCCACATAGACGGCATTGACGTCAGGATCGTCAATCAGTTCCTGCGCATCGGTGTACCAACGGGGTATACCGTGGCGCTCGGCGTAGGAACGGGCTTTCTGCTCCGTACGGCTCATGACAGCCACTACGGTGGAATCGTCCACCTCGGCGAAGGCTGGCCCGCTCTTCAGTTCGCACACCTCGCCACAGCCCACGAATCCCCATTTGAGTTTCTTCATCTCAAGTTCAGTTAAATTTTGTGCAAAGGTACGAAAATTTATCGTTTCGCATTTCCCATTTAGCATTTATTTTGTACCTTTGCCGAAAATTTCACATTAAGCAATGGAAAAGACAGAAGAACTGCTGCTCAGTAAAACACGCAGCATACCGGCCGTCATACGCGACGGATACCGGCTCTACACTGGCAACTTCAAGCGCCTCTTCCGCGCATCGTGGATCGCGGCGCTGCTTTATGCCATCTGCTTCGCCCTGATGGCGAGCACGCTCATCAACGATGTGCTGAGCATCCTTGCGGTTGCCTCTACTTATGGTCTGCAGATTCTGCAGACAGAAGATCACACACTCACCTATATCAAGGCAGGCTGTTCCCTGCTGCTGTTTGCGGTAGCCATGCTGGCACTGGCCTCCTACGCTTTCGGCTCATGCGAAGACCACAAACAGACGGGTCAGATTCTAAGGCCTGCCCGTTGGTGGGGCACGTTTCACCTGAAGACATTTCTGCGCCTGTTGGTGGCCTGCGTGTGGCTGTCGCTGCTCATCATGATCGTCACCGCCATCTTCGGAGCCATCGTCTATGCCGTGGTAAGTGCCGGCATCGTGGACAGTCTCTGGAAATCGGTGGCCACCATCGCGCTGCTTGTCATACTGGCCTGTGTGGCCGGTGCTTTCCTGCTGCCATTCGCCTATCCTGTGGTAAAATTTGTGGTCGGCGGCCAATGGTCGTGGATGCCGCCGGTCAAGGGCTACGTCATCGCCCTGCGCCATTGGAGTCTGCTGTTTGTAACACTGTTGGTGACCCTCATCGTCACAGCACTACTTACCTTCATCTGCGAACTGCCGGCCTTCGTCATCGGTATCGCCTGTGCTAAGGCTTATGCCGGTGCAGCGATGGGCGACCCCCTGGGATTGCCCGAGCACATGGCCCTGACATCCTTCATGGCTTTCCTCATAGCAGGTTTCGTGCAGGCCTACGTACACCTCTACTCCGTCTTCCCCTTCTACTATGCCTACGGCAGCATCGAGCAGCAAGAACAGGACCGACAAGAGATGATGCAGACCACATCAGCGGAATAAGTATTAAAACCAACATAATGGTATGAAAAGAATCCTCTTCATCGACCGCGACGGCACACTTGTCGAAGAGCCGCATGACGAACAAGTAGACTCACTGGATAAGATACGCTTCAAACCGGGCGTCTTCCGCTGGCTGGCATTCTTGCGTGAAAAGACCGACTTCCGTTTCGTGATGGTCAGCAATCAGGATGGTCTGGGCACCGATGCCTTCCCCGAGGACACCTTCTGGCCGGCTCACAACTTTATTATCGATGCGCTAAAAGGCGAAGGCATCGTGTTCGATGACATCCTCATCGACCCCCATTTCCCCGAGGACAACGCACCGACGCGCAAGCCACAGACCGGACTGGTGAAGAAATATATGGACGACCCCGACTATGACATCGCAGGCAGTTACGTCATCGGCGACCGCGAGACAGATGCGCAGTTTGCCCGTAACATAGGCTGCAAGGCCCTCATCCTCAGCGACACGCTGGGCTGGCGGCAGGTGGCAGAGCAAATCTTCGACGGTGAACGGACAGCAGAGGTGCAGCGCACCACCAAGGAGACCGACATTCACGTCCGGCTGACACTGGACGGCACGGGAAAGGCCGACATTCAGACGGGACTGGGCTTCTTCGACCATATGCTCGAACAGATTGCCAAGCACGGACAAATAGACCTGCTCATCCACACCAAGGGTGATCTGCACGTCGACGAGCACCACACCATCGAGGACACGGCCCTTGCCTTGGGCGACTGTCTGCGTCGTGCCTTGGGATCGAAGCGCGGCATCGAGCGCTATGGTTTCTCGCTGCCCATGGACGACTGTCATGCCCATGTATGTCTCGATTTCGGAGGCCGTCCGTGGCTCGTCTGGCAAACCGAGTTCCATCGTGAACGCATCGGCGACGTGCCTACGGAGATGTTCTTCCATTTCTTCAAGAGTCTCAGCGACGCTGCCCAGATGAACCTCTATATCCAGGCTGAGGGTGACAACGAGCACCACAAGGCAGAGGCCATCTTCAAAGCCCTGGCCCGTGCCCTGCGGGCAGCCGTCCGTCGTGATATAGACCACTATCAACTGCCTTCTACGAAGGGAATGCTGTGATCACAAGATTCTGACCTTAATACCGGCGACCGCCACCAAAACCACCGCCGCCACGTCCACCGCGACCACCGAAGCCTCCGTTGCCTCCGTTGCCGCCTCGACGTTCACGTCCGTTGCCGTCCATGTCGTCGCCACCCCGGTTGCGACTGCCGCCGTTGTTACCACCGCCAAAGAAGTTGAGCCGGTAACTGACGTGCAGCATCGCATATGATGTGATGGCGTTCACTTCGCGGTCGGTCCAGCCATTGGCCGTCACATTACGTGTAAAATTGGTCTGCTGGTGCAGGATGTCGTACCACTGCAGCATCACGGTGAGTTTCTTGCCACGCAGGAAACTATGCGAGAGTTGGGCGTTCCAGAGCATCTCATTGGTATTGAGCGTCTGGTCGCTATAGCCACGCTTGCTGAACATATGGATGTCCGTCGACAGGTTGCTGCCCCAAGGGAAAGTGATACGGGTATTGCCACCATAGGAGATGTTCCAGGTGGACAGGTTTCGCGAGGCCTGCAGCCTGTTCTCCGTCCGGGCATAGGTGGTATTGGTGTTAAGCGACACGCTGAGCCACGCATTGCGGAACGACAGCGACAGCGACGGCGACACATTGACGGTGTGGGTCACATTACGGTCGGGCGTAGCCGTCCTGTTCAGGTTGACATAGCCCACCTGATGGCTGTAACTGCCACGTATGGAACCGCTGACATCCCATCTGTTGAGCGTGTCGAGGGCGATGTTGAACGAAGCCCCTGCACTGCCGTTCCAGTTGCCGTTGATATTCTCCGGCCGGCTGATACGGCCACCCGTGGCTTCATCGTAGGTCACGATATTTCCCACCGAATTGCTGGTGCGCCTGAAATTGGCGTTGGCACTGAAACTCCAGTGGCGCTGCATCTTGGGCACCATGAATCCCAGACTGTCCTCGACATAGGTCGGCTGGCGCTGCATCTGGAAGTTGGTGCTCAGTTCATTGGTAAACGAGGGTTTCAGTCCCGGGTTACCCATCGTTATCGAGAGCGGGTTGGTATCGTCGTAGATGTCGAGCAGTTGGGTGATGCTGGGCTGTTGCGTACTGCCGCGATAGGTCACCTGCAGGTTGGCCCACTGGTTGGGCCTGTAGCGGAAGTTCAGCGTCGGCGACACATTGGCCACCGTCCTGACTGTGTCGACAGGCCGTCCCAGATACTGCTGGACATAGTGCGAGCGCTGAGGCTGGATGGTCACACCGGCATTCATATTATATTTCTCACGTACCACGCGCAACTGCAAGTCGATGTTGTGACCATACTCTGTACGTTCCGAGTAGCGGCTCAGCCGGCTGGACAGATAATCCTCGTAGGGATTGGGAAGAAAACCGAACAGCGACATCCACTCCCGATAGTCATTCAGCGCCTGGTCGAAGGCTTCATCCTCCAACTCGGGGAAATCATAAGTCGACGGATCATTCTTCTGATGGCTATAGTTATAGCGGTAGTTCATCTGAAGGAACACACCTTGCAACCCCACGCGCCGGTTGTTGCGCCGGTTGCGCGAGAAAGGACCGCCAGTGCTGTCGGGCTCTACCTGTTTGACCGGAAAGATATAAAGCGGTTCCGTATAGGTGAGACCGACAGAGAAACTGAAATTGTCCGACGGTGTCAGCGTATAACGGTTAGTCTGGTAAGTGGAGTCGTTGCCGAAACGGTCTACTGTCTGGTAGAGATGGACATACGACAGGTTGCCACTTTGGTTCTTGCCGTCGCGATAATTGATATTACTGCTCAGGGCGATGTTGCGTCCACGGTTGCCCATGCGGCGATAGATTTGCAACTGCGAACTGACATTGTTGCTACGGCCGTAACTGAGCGACTTGTTGTTACGACTGTTGACAATCAGGTTTTTCTGGTCCAAAGCATCCATGCTCTCCTCGCTCAACGGGTCGTCGACGTGGTCGAAGGGATTAGTGTTGTACGAAGCCGAGTTAGAAAAACTACGGCCGTCGTTGTTTGAGAAGTTCAGGTTAGGACGGAACGAGAGTGTAGTCAGCGAGTCGATGGTCCACTGCAGGTTCATGTTGCCTGTCCAGCCGGTGTTTCTCGAATAACTCTGACTGACACTATTCGAGAAGGCGCCGCCTCGCGTGTTGACGAAGTTCTCCGACCCGCGACGGCTCCAGTCGTCGGCCGTGCCGTGTTCCCAGGTCACACGGCCGCTCATCTTCAGGTTGCGGTTGTTCTCATAACTAATGTCGAGAGCCGCCGTCTGTGTCTCACGCTGTCCGCTTCCATTGCCACGCCCCCGGCCGCCGCGTCCAGTGAAGTTGCGACCGTTCACGTTGTTGGCATTCCCCATAAACGTATAGCGCATGGCTCCAAAGGGCTTCATCGCCGTCAGTCGGATGCCATAGCGCTTATCAGTGCCGTAGCCCACATCGGGATTCATCTGCAGGCCGTTGCGGGCACTACGCTTGGTGACGAATTCAAGTACGAAATCATCGTTTCCATCGTCAATTCCAGTCATACGCGAAAGGTCGCTCTTCTCATCGTAGGCTTTCACCTTGTCGATGACATACGACGGCAGGTTCTTCATCACGGCACTGTTGTTGCCGGTCATAAAGTCACGTCCGTCAAGTTTGAACTTCTTCACCGACTTGCCGTTGATCGTGATGGCGCCGTCGTCGTCAATCTTGGCACCGGGCAGTGCTTCCACCAATGCCTCAATGACCGACCCCTCCGGCACACGGAAGGCATCGGCGTTGTAAACCACCGTATCGTCTTTGATCGTCATCTTCGGCAGGACAGCCGTTACCACAGTCTCTTTGATCATCACGGCATCGGCTTCCATCATGACATCGCCCAGGCGGGCTTCGATGCCGATGCTCTTCGTGATGCTACGATGCTGTTCGACATACCCCAGGAAAGAGGACTTCACCAGATACTTTCCGCTCTTGACACTGCGGAAGATGAAGCGTCCCTGACCGTCGGTGAGCATACCGCTTACAAAAACGGTATCCTTACCAGAGAGACGATAGAGTTGGATGGTCGACTTGTCAAGGGCTTGGCCGGTCTCCTTGTCGATTACCCTACCCGACAGGGCATCTTTCTGAGCCGATGCAGAGAGCAGGCACAGTAGCATTGTGGCCAGGAGCAACAGTGTTCGTTGTGGTGTCATCAATTTCGTCTAATTTACCGGGTTCACTCTTTTTGATGTACAGCGACAGAAATGGTTTAATGGCAGGCGCAAAAAAAAGAAGGCCCGACAGTGGTGCCTTCCTGACAATGAAGAGCGGAATACGGGACTCGAACCCGCGACCCTCGGCTTGGGAAGCCAATGCTCTACCAACTGAGCTAATTCCGCCTCTTACTCTAAGACAAAGGGGAGCATTGATGTCTCCCCTCCCCTTTTTAATGGAGCCGATACCCGGACTCGAACC
>DETM01000040.1:11645-42035 GCA_002361655.1 Prevotella sp. UBA3288
CAACTGAGCCATATCGGCAACCCTTACAATGCTAACCTTTTTCCGTTAGCGGCTGCAAAGGTAAACATTATTTTTGGTCTGAGCAAATTTTACGCCATCTTTTTTCGACAACTGCTCATTTTTCCGTTGCTCCTTTATATAATTTTCCCATTTGCCCCTTTATATAATAAGGTCTAGCGCTTAGAAATTATAGGCGAAGCCCAGCGACGAATACTCCTTGAACTGCCAATAGCCGAGTTTGTCGTCCCAATTGTTGGCATCGTCGAAGCGCGGGAAGAGGAACAGGTTGGCAGAGATGTATTTCGACACCTGAAGGGCAAAAGTGTTCTCCCACTCCAACTCGAAACGATGGTAACTGGTAAAACCGAAGAGGCGCGACTTCCATTTCACGTTGTCATTGATTTTCCACTCCAGCGAAGCCGTCACCTGCGAACCGAAGTCTGTCAGCGAGTGGGTGTGGCGGTCGGTCTTCACACCGAAACTGGCAGCCAGTCCCGCACGGTCCACATAGCGATAGTTGACAGCCAGCGGCGACAGGTTGACAGTACCGGTCAGACGTTTCTTGAAGGCCTCCACCTTATAGTCCATACCCAGACCGACACTAAGGTTGAAGGGCGACATGAAGTCAGAGAAGGTCTTCTCGTTGTTGGCCTTGTAGCCCTGTGTGAACTGGGTGTAGGCCAGCACTTGCAGCGTGTAGTACCACCGCTTGGCAGCCTGCAGGCCCACCTTGCTGGTCAGACGAATAAGGTCTTCGTTGGCCTTGAACTTATGGATGGTGTCTGAGGGCGATGTCTGGAAGCCCAGTTTCAACTCCAGTTTATTCTCCCACTTCCATTTCGACTTGTTGTCGTAGTTGGCCTCCAGGGTCAGACTTCCTACGGCGGCATAGTTGCTCTCGCCGCCCTTGTACCAGTTGCCGCTAACATAGTTCTGCATGAACTGCACGTAGCCGTCGCCTTTGTACTTCCAGAATTTTGGCTTTTCGATGACCACTTCCACAGGTTCAGCCTCAGGCACATCGGGCATAGGCTCGGCCTGTTCGACCATCGGTACCACTTGAACGACAGGCTGATCGATAATATCCTGACGGATAGAGCCTGATGCCTCTTGTTCGGTCTGGGTGATCTGCACCAGGTCGGGACGCTTCAGGTAGACGTTCATCAATGCCTGATCGATGGCTTCGCTCACCTCGTCAGGATTGTCGGAAGCAATAGACAGTCGGCTGTTGACCACCGAATGATAAAATGTCAGCGGGGCAAACAACCTGTAATATTGACCATTCACGGAGTCCGTCTTTTGAGTGGCATTGGCGCTGAGCGCGAAGGCAGCCACCATAAATAATGCAAATTTTCTCATAACTGCGTGCAAAGTTAGGAAAAAAATTCGTAACTTTGCACCTTGTTTGAAATAAAGTAGCAATAAGAACGGATTTTTTATAGTAAATCAGTAATTACAAAAGATGAATAGAAACACTTTAATCGGTTTCAGCCTCATTGCGGTGATGCTCATCGTCTTCAGTTGGTTGAACCAGCCTTCACAGGAGGAAATCGATGCCTACTATCGTGCCCAAGACAGTATTGCCGCTGTGAAAGCAGCCGAGCAGAAGGCACAGCAAGCGGCCACCGAAGAAGCAAAGGCAGCGACCGTTGTGGCCGATTCTGCCGACCTGTTCTTCCCGTCGCTAACCGACTCGATGGCGGCTGTCAGCAAACTCGTCACCCTCAAGAACGACTCGCTGGAACTGACCTTCAACACGAAAGGAGGCACCATCGCCAGTGCTAAGATTCTTGGTCATAAGGACACGCTCAACAACTATGGCGTGACTCTGTTCAACGAGCACTCGCAGCAGATGAGTTTCGTCATTAAGACGCTCAACCAGTTTATCGAGACCAAGAACCTTAACTTCACACCAAAGACAGAGGGCGACGGCTCGCTGACGATGACCGCACAGGCTCAGGACAACGGTTCGCTGGTGTTCCGCTACCGGCTGGGACCCGACTATTTGCTTCACTTCTCTCTGCAAGTGAACGGACTGGCCGACCGCATGGACCCCACCAACAAGGAGATGACCATCGTATGGCAGGACTCCGTGCACCAGCAGGAGAAAGGTTTCACCTTTGAGAACCAGCGCTCGGCGCTCACCTATAAGTTCCGCGAGGGTGGCACTGACTATCTGACCGAGACATCGGAGAAGGAAGAGACGACAGAGGAGCCCATAGACTGGGTGGCCTTCAAGAACCAGTATTTCTCGGCAGTGCTCATCGCCAAGGATGGTTTCAACACCGGTGCCCAACTGAAGAGCATCCCGCAGGATAAAGAGACACGCATCCTGAAATACTACGAGGCCAAACTCCAAACATCCATTGACCCGACGGGGCAACAGCCTTCGGAGTTTGAGATGTACCTCGGTCCCAACGACTTCCACCTCATTCAGGATGTAGAAGAGCAGAGCACATTCAACAAGGATCTCGACCTGGAGAAACTGGTCTACCTGGGATGGCCCCTGTTCCGCTATATCAACCGTTGGTTCACACTCCCCATCTTCGACGGTCTGACCAAGATCGGTCTGCCAATGGGCATCGTGCTCATCCTGATTACACTGCTGCTGAAAGCCATCACCTACCCCATGGTGAAGAAGAGTTATATGTCGAGCGCCAAGATGCGCGTGCTCAAGCCAAAACTCGAAGAGGCCACTAAGCAGTATGACAAGCCGGAGGACCAGATGCAGAAACAGCAGGCCATGATGGGACTCTATGCCAAATACGGCGTCAGTCCGCTCGGCGGCTGTCTGCCCATGCTCATCCAGATGCCTATCTGGATTGCCATGTTCAACTTCGTGCCTAACGCCATACAGTTGCGCCGCGAGTCGTTCCTCTGGATGGACGACCTCTCGACCTACGACCCCATACCTTTCATCGGACAGTGGGACACCAGCATCTGGCTCTTGGGCGACCACCTCTCACTGACTTGCATCCTGTTCTGCGTGAGCAACCTGGCCTACTCTTACATGACCATGCGTCAGCAGCGCGACCAGATGGTAGGTCAGCAGGCAGAACAGATGAAGATGATGCAGTGGATGATGTACCTCATGCCCCTCATGTTCTTCTTCATCTTCAACGACTATTCCAGCGGTCTGAACTTCTACTATTTCATCTCGCTCTTCTTCTCTGCAGCCATCATGTGGACCCTTCGCAAGACCACCGATGACGCAAAACTGCTGGCTAAACTGGAAGCCAAGTACAAAGAGAACCAGAACAACCCGAAGAAGCAAGGCGGACTGGCAGCACGCCTGGAGGCTCTGCAAAAACAGGCTGCCGAGATGCAGAAGCAACAGCAAATGAGAAAGAAATAACATTCCGCCGACAATATGAACAAGACTATCATTCTGGCCGCCATACTCACATTGGCTACGGCTACCAACGTAAAGGCTGACGACGTGAACATTGGGAAACAGAACATCAAGGTAGAGAACGGTCTGATGACCCCCGAGGCGCTCTGGGCCATGGGGCGCATCGGCAGCACCGCCGCATCGCCCGACGGACAGCACATTGTCTATCAGGTGGGCTACTACAGCGTGAAGCAGAACAAGAGCCATCAGGTGCTCTACGTGATGAATGCCGACGGCACTGACAGCCGACTGCTCACCCAGAGCAGCAAGAACGAGACCGACGCGCAGTGGCTCACTGACAGCCGCATCGCCTTCATCAGCAGCGGCGAGATATGGGCCATGAACATCGACGGCAGCGAGCGTGTACAAATGTCGAAGACCGACGGCCAGGTGGAGGGCTTCCGCTTCTCGCCCGACCGTCAGAAGGTCATCATCCTGAAGAGTATCCCCTTCCACGAGGTTATCAAAGCGAACCCCGCCGACCTGCCCAAGGCCACGGGACGGTTGGTCACCGACCTGATGTACCGCCACTGGGACCACTACGTGGAGAGCATACAGCACCCCTTCGTCTGCAGCGTGACCGATGGTGCTGCCATCGGCACTGATATGGTCGATATCCTTGAGGGCGAACCCTATGAATGTCCGATGGAGCCCTTCGGCGGCATCGAGCAACTGGCTTGGAGCCCCGACTCGAAGCAGATTGCCTATACTTGCCGCAAGAAGAATGGACTGGAATACAGCATCTCTACCGACTCTGACATTTTCTTATATAATATAGGTACGCGCGAGACTACCAACCTCTGCAAACCTGCCGACTACAAGGCTCCCGAAGTTAATCCTACCGTCACGCTGAGGGTACAGTCCGTCAATGCGCCCGAGAACCTGAAGAACAACGTGGGCTACGATCAGAACCCGCAGTTCTCGCCCGACGGAAAATATATCGCCTGGCAGTCCATGGAGCGCGACGGCTACGAGGCCGACCTCAATCGGCTGTGTGTCTATGAAATGGCTACAGGCCAAAAGCGTTACATCAACTGGAAATCTGACGTAGAGGCCTTCTGCTGGGCACCTGCAAAAGAGAAGCAGGCACAACTGTATTTCCTCAGCGTCTGGCACGGCTGTAATAATATGTACAGCGTCAACTGGAAGGGCGAAGTAAAGCAACTCACCGAGACCTGGGACGACTGGACCTCGCTGCAACTGGCCAACGACGGCCGTCGCATCCTGGCCACACGCCAGAGCCAGTCGGTGCCCACCGACATCTATATGGTCACGCCGGGCAAGGACATCGCAAAGACCAAAATAGAACAGATAACTCACGAGAACGAGCATATCCTCTCGCAGTTGAACCTCGGCAAGGTACAGCAATATTGGGTGCCCACCACCGACGGCAAGCAAGAACTCGTCTGGGTGATGCTGCCCGCCAACTATGAGGAGGGCAAGCGCTACCCCACACTGCTCTTCTGTGAGGGCGGCCCGCAGAGCCCCGTGTCGCAGTTCTGGAGTTACCGCTGGAACTTCCAGATCATGGCAGCCCACGGCTACGTCATCGTGGCTCCCAACCGCCACGGACTGCCCGGCTTCGGACAGGAGTGGAAAGAGCAGATCAGCGGCGATTGGACCGGCCAATGCATGCAAGACTATCTGGCTGCCATCGACTTCGCTGCCGACTCGCTGCCTTTCGTCGACCGTGACCGCCTCGGTGCCGTCGGTGCCTCGTTCGGCGGTTTCAGCGTCTACTACCTGGCCGGCATCCACGAGAAACGCTTCAAGGCTTTCATCGCCCACGATGGTGCCTTCAACCTGGCGGCCATGTACACCGAGACCGAGGAGAACTGGTTCAGCAACTGGGAGTACGACGAGGCTTACTGGCATCGTCCGCAGATGCCTAACGCCAAGAAGACCTACCACGACTCGCCGCACAAGATGGTGGAGAAATGGGACACCCCCATCCTCTGTATCCACGGCGAGAAGGACTACCGCATCAACTACACCCAGGGTATGTCGGCCTTCAACGCCGCCCGCATGAAGGGCATCGAGGCCCAACTGCTCATCTTCCCCGACGAGAACCACTGGGTGTTGAAGCCCCAGAACGGCATTCTCTGGCAGCGCACCTACTTCAACTGGCTCGACCGCTGGCTGAAATAACGGGATAACGAAACATCGAAACTTCGAAGCATCGAAACATCGAAATATCGAAACAACAAAAAAGAAAAACAAATGACACAAGCGATTCAAAAGACTCTTCGTGACAGCGCAGGTATGCGCTGGACTGCTTTGCTGCTGCTGGCCCTCGCCATGTTCTGCAGTTATATCTTCATGGACATCCTGTCGCCCATTAAGGACCTGATGCTCTCCGAGCGCGGATGGAGCAGCACGGCCTTCGGCACCATGCAGGGTGCAGAGGTGTTTCTCAACGTGTTCGCCTTCTTCCTCATCTTTGCCGGCATCATTCTCGACAAGATGGGTGTGCGCTTCACTGCCGTGCTCTCTGCCGTGGTGATGCTCGTGGGCGCCATCATCAAGTGGTATGCCGTGAGCGACGGTTTTATAGGCACAGGACTGGAGGCATGGTTCAACGACAACCTGAACTACATTCCCCTGTTCGACGAACTGGGCATCTCGCCCTTCTACGGTCCGAAGACCGAGATTATTAACGGCATCGAAGTGGTCATCCCCGGCATGCCTGCCTCAGCCAAACTGGCCGCCTGCGGCTTCATGATTTTCGGTTGTGGCTGCGAGATGGCCGGCATCACCGTCAGCCGCGGCATCGTGAAGTGGTTCAAGGGTCGCGACATGGCACTCGCCATGGGCAGCGAGATGGCCCTGGCCCGTCTGGGTGTGGCTACGTGCATGATCTTCTCGCCCTATTTCGCCCGTCTGGGCGGCCACATCGACGTGAGCCGTTCGGTGGCCTTCGGTGTGGTGCTGCTCTGCATCGCCCTCATCATGACCATCGTCTATTTCGTCATGGACAAGAAACTGGATGCCCAGACCGGCGAGGCCGAAGAGAAGGACGATCCCTTCAAGGTCAGCGACCTGGGACAGATTCTCACCTCCAGCGGTTTCTGGCTCGTAGCCCTGCTCTGCGTGCTCTACTATTCAGCCATTTTCCCCTTCCAGAAGTATGCCGTCAACATGTTGCAGTGCAACCTCACGCTTGAAACGCCAGCCGAGGGTTCCTTCTGGGCCGGCGACAGCGTCACCTTCGTCCAGTTCGGCATCATGCTACTGGTGGCCGTGCTCGGCTTTGCCAGCAACTTCCAGAAGCAGAAAGTCCGCCAGTATACGCTGCTCGGTCTGAGCATCGCATTCCTCATCGTCTATTGCTACATGGGCTATATGCGCCAGTCAGCCAGTGCCATCTTCGCCGTCTTCCCACTGTTGGCCGTACTTATCACCCCCATTCTTGGCGGCTATGTAGACCATAAGGGCAAGGCAGCCTCGATGCTCGTGTTGGGCTCGCTGCTGCTCATCGCCTGCCATCTCACCTTCGCCTTCGTTCTTCCGGCTTTCAAAGAGTATGCCGTCGGAGGTATCATCGTCGCCTATCTCACCATCCTGGTGCTTGGAGCATCGTTCTCACTGGTGCCTGCCTCTCTGTGGCCCAGCGTTCCCAAACTGGTGGAGCCTAAGATTATTGGTTCGGCCTATGCGCTGATCTTCTGGATCCAGAACATCGGCCTGTGGCTCTTCCCCCTGCTCATCGGCAAGGTGCTGGATGTCACGAATCCCGAACTGGTGGCCAAAGTCGTTGAATTCGATGCTGCCGTCAAGGCAGAGGTGGCCACTGGCGCAAAGACCATCGAGGTGGCTGAGGAGGAGATTGCCAAATTCTCTGAACAGATTGCCGTGCAGTACGACTACACCTGGCCGCTGGTGATGCTGGCCTGTCTGGGCGTGGCAGCCCTGCTGCTCGGTCTGGTGCTGAAGGTCGTCGACAAGAAGAAAGGTCTCGGACTGGAAGAGCCGAACATCAAATAAAAACCATGATTCTATGAAGCACATCGCACTGACTATTCTGGCGACGCTGCTCTACATAAGCCCCACCTGCGCACAGCGTCCCAAGGTGGGGCTTGTGCTAGGCGGAGGCGGAGCCAAAGGAGCCGCAGAGGTAGGAGCACTGAAGGTCATCGAAGAGTCCGGCATCCACATCGACTATATCGCAGGCACCAGCATCGGTGCTATCGTGGGTGCGCTCTATGCCGCCGGCTACTCTGCCCATCAACTGGACTCGATGTTCTGTCAGCAGCAATGGATAGCGATGCTCACCGACCGCAACGACGAGTATAGCGGTGAGCCATACAAGACCGTGAAAGGAGTCACTTATATCTTCGGTTTTCCCGTCATCGACCGTCAAAACCCGGCCTTCGGCGTGCTGCGCGGCGGCAAGGTGGAACAGACCATCGACTCGATGTTGGCTTATCATGGCGACCAGGTGGAGTTCGAGAATCTGAAGATACCCTTTGCCTGTGTGGCTGCCGAGATGAAGACGGCTGAAGAGGTGGTGCTCAGCAAGGGCACCGTACCCCAGGCCATCCGTGCCTCGATGGCCATCCCCGGCATCTTCAAGCCCATCAGGATCAATGGCCGTTCGCTGGTCGACGGGGGTATGGTGAACAACCTGCCTGTCGACGTGGTACGCCGGATGGGGGCTGACATCGTCATCGCCATCGACCTGCAACAAGAGAAGCCCAAGAAGCGCAAACCCATCGACCGGGCGCTCTGGGGCATCGCCGACACCTTTGGCGTGGGTGGTCTGGCCGAATGGATCATCGCACGGCCCGATATCAACAAATACTACGACAACTGCGCCAATGCCGACATCTATATCAATCCCTCCATTCCCGACGACGATGCCTCCAGTTTCGGCAACCGCAGCATGGCCCGCATGATCGTCATCGGCGAACAAGCCGCCCGACAACACTGGGACGAACTGGTCAGGCTGAAATAGGCTTTGAAGCCTCCAAACTACGGGTTTGAAGCCTCCAAACTACGACTTTGAAGCCTCCAAACTACGGGTTTGAAGCCTCCAAACTACGGTTTGCACGGAGCGAACCTGCAAAAAAATACCGCCCGCTTTCCCTAAGAAGGGAAAACGGGCGGAACGCATTTCGGTCGATACCTTTGATTAGAAGTTGTAGTAGAGACCGAAAGTGAGGTTAGAACTGCTCAGATCAAGACCAGTCTTGTTGATGTTGTTGTCGTCGCCATCGGGGTTAAGCATCTGCCAGCCGATGAAGCCGAGGTGAGAAACAAAACTGAGGTTGTCGCTGAGGTTGACAGCCAGACCGGGCTTCAGACCAACACCGAAAGAGGTCCAGTCACCCTTGGAAGCAGTAGTAAATTCGACACCACCGTCAACAAAGAAATTCACCTTGCCGGCATTGGCGAAAGTGTAACGGGCATAGGGGCTGACGGTGAAAGCATTCTGGCTGATCTGAGTGTGAGTCAGACCATCGGTAAGACCTGCCCACTTGTCGCTGGCATAGCCGATCACAGTACCAACAGCCCAGTCGTCGTTGATGTTGTAACCAACCTCGGGCAGGATGCTGAATGTGGTCTCACTACGGTCGCCGGCGTTCTTCTGGCTGCTCCAGGCGTTAATACCAAGGCTACCACCAACGTAAACCTGAGCGTTCATGCTGACTGCAACAAAGGCAGCAGCGAGTGTCATCAAAATCTTTTTCATTTCTTTTTACCTTTCTTATTAAATAAGTTATACATGTTGGCCGCCTCTCAGACGGCATTATCCTTAATTCGGGTGCAAATATAGGCATTATTCTGTTTGCGCAAACAGAAAACCAAAAAAGTTTAATGTTTTTGGCTTAATACTTGATTCAAGTCAACTTTCCACGGCAAATTCTTGCAAATATCAAATGAAATGTCTACCTTTGCAAGAAAAATAAGAGACTACATCTCTATGAAACCGAAAATCATTGCCGGCCCCTGCGTCATCGAATCGGCGCAGTTGCTGGATACCGTAGCCCAGAAACTAGTGGAAATCAACCGGCAGTTGGGCATAGATATCATATTCAAGGCCTCGTTCGACAAGGCTAATCGCACTTCCGTCCATTCCTTTCGCGGGCCTGGACTGGAGAAAGGTTTGCAGATGCTGGCGGATGTAAAGTCGAAGTATGGCTTGCGCCTGCTGACCGACATCCATGAGTCATGGCAGGCAGAACCGGTAGGCCAAGTGGTCGACGTGATACAGATTCCCGCCTTCCTCTGTCGGCAGACAGACCTGTTGGTGGCTGCCGCCAAGACGGGACGAACCGTAAACATCAAGAAAGCCCAGTTTCTAAGCGGTCGCGACATGCGCTATCCGGTGGAGAAAGCCCGTGAGGCCGGTGCCACGGAGGTGTGGCTAACCGAGCGTGGCAACATGATGGGCTACGGCAATCTGGTGGTCGACTTTCGGAATATCAGCGACATGCTCGACATCGTGCCTACGGTCGTCATGGACTGTACACACAGCGTGCAGCGCCCCGACGCTCAGGGAGGCAAGACGGGTGGTGACCGGCGTTTTGTACCGGCGATGGCACTGGCAGCCAAGGCCTTCGGAGCCACTGGCTATTTCTTTGAAGTGCACCCCACCCCAGACCAAGGACTGAGCGATGCTGCCAACATGCTGGAACTGGACAAACTCTATGATTTGGTGAAACAACTGATTTAAACAGACGACAATGACAACAAGAGAATACGGTATACAGGCTATCAAGGACGAGGCAGAGGCCCTGCTCGACCTGATTCCAAAGATGGACGACAACTTCGACCGCGCAGTCGACCTGATGCTTCACTGCAAGGGTAAAGTCATCGTTACCGGCGTGGGCAAGAGCGGGCACATCGGTGGCAAGATAGCGGCCACGCTAGCCTCGACAGGCACACCATCGTTCTTCATCAACCCGCTGGATGTCTACCACGGCGACCTGGGCGTGATGACCCACGACGACGTGGTGATAGCCATCTCTAACTCCGGCCAGACCGACGAACTGCTGCGCTTCATCCCCATGGTGCTGCATATGGAGATTCCCATCATCGGCATGAGCGGCCACCCCGACTCACTGCTGGCCAAATACTCCACTTGCCACCTCTTCGTAGGCGTGAAGAAAGAGGCCTGCCCGCTGAACTTGGCCCCCACCAGCAGCACGACGGCCGCACTGGCCATGGGCGACGCACTGGCCATCGCGCTGATGCAGAAGCGCGACTTCCGTCCGCAGGACTTCGCCCACTTCCATCCCGGCGGCGAACTGGGCAAGCGGTTGCTGACCACGGCACAAGACGTGATGAGGACCGACGACCTGCCCGTATTCCCACCGGAGACTCATCTTGGCGAAGCCATCATGATGGTGAGCGAAGGCAAACTGGGACTGGGCGTGGCCGAGGTAGACAGAAAAATCGTGGGTCTAATCACCGATGGCGACATCCGCCGTGCCATCGAGCGTTGGAAGGCCGAGTTCTTCGACCACACCGTGAGCGACATCATGACACGCTCGCCCAAAACGGTCAGACTGCAGACCAAAATCGCAGAGATACAGCATATCATGCAGACCTACAAAATACACTCCGTGCTCGTCGTCGGTGATGAGCACCAGTTGCTAGGTGTTGTCGACCACTATTCATGTATGATTTAACAACTATGATGAGAAATATGAGATTGCTCAAGTACATATTCATATCGGCACTACTAGTGCTGCCCTGCTCCGCAGCGGAAGAGTATATCTTCAAGAAACTTGATGCCCGCAATGGTCTCACATCGAGCCAGATCAACTGTATCATCAAGGATTCACGCGGCTTCATGTGGTTCGGTACGCCGGCCGGCCTCTATCGCTACGACGGCTACCTGTTCAAACACTTTCAGTGCGACTCACAAGACGGAACATCGCTGCCCGACAGTTACATTGAGAGTATCCAGGAGACCCGTGACGGCAGCCTGTGGATCAAGACAGCCACCAGTTACTGCGTCTACAATCCACAGCAGGAGACGTTCGAGCGCGACATGCACCAAATGTTCTCCAAGTTGGGCATTCGCGAAGTACCAACTATCATCTATCTGGACCGGAACCTGAACCTCTGGGGCTACATACCGAACCAAGGGGTCATCTGCTATAATCTCCAGCAGCAGTTGCAGTACGACTTCACCTACAGCAACAACGGCAACGGCATCGCCGAGGGCCACATCTGCTCTATCGGCGAATGCAAGGACGGTGTCATACTGGTCTATGACGACGGCCTCATGATTTGTTGCAGCGTCAGCCCTCAGCAGCACATAGCCTGGACCAACACTGGTCTGTCGTCGCAACACCTGCGCAAGACAAACACGCTGAAAGTCTTTGCCGACCAGATGGACAACCTTTGGATCTATGGCCAGGGCACACTTTTCGTATATAACAAAAGTACAGACAAGTGGGACATGACTATCGGCAACACACTTGGACTAACCGGACTGGGTGTAGACCATGCCGTCAACACTATCGGCGGCGACCATAGCGGCAACGTGTGGATAGGTACCAGTCGCAGCGGACTGATCCGCGCCAATGTGAGCACTTACGAGATGGTGCCGGTACCCCTGAAGACAATGAACGACTTCCGCTATCCCGGCAGTGCCGCCGACATCCGCAGCATATATATCGACAATACCGACCTACTTTGGGCAGGCACCGCCAAGTCTGGCGTGGCCTTTTTCGGTAACAACATCTATAAGTTCGAGGCCAAAATCATGGGCGACATCACCGCCATGGCTCAAGACAGCATCGGCAACGTGTGGTTTGGCACTAGCGACGACGGTCTCTACGGACAGGAATTCACGCTGGCCAGTCAGAAGGTGTCGGCGTTGGCTTTTACCGACGACGGCAGCCTGTGGGTAGGCTCGAAGCAGAACGGACTGACCCGTATCAAGAATGGTGTCAGCCAAATCTATTCCGTAACTCGGGACAGCACCCACCGAACGATGCTCGACGACCATATCAATGCGCTGGCCACCGACAAGACGGGCAACCTCTGGATAGCCACCGACGGCGGCATGCAGGTGTACAACACTCGCCTTGACCAGTTCTCCAACTACACTAAAGAGAACGGGAAAATCCGAAACAACAGCATCACCAGCCTATACTATGCCAGCGGCAACAGGATGTTGATCGGTACCTCCGAGGGGTTGATCATCATGAACATCTCAACATCGGAGATGACCTATCTCGTTGGCAACTCCACCAGCCTGAGCAAATTCACCAACAACTATATCACACAAGTTTTTGAAGACTCGCGCGGTCTGATTTGGGTTGGCACCCGCGAAGGTATCAATGTGCTCAATCCTGAGAGTGACAAACTCGACCATCTGACCGAGCGCCAAGGCCTCTGCAACAACAATATCTGCGGCATCGCCGAGGATCGCAATAAAAACATCTGGATTACTACCAGCAACGGCGTCTGTCGGGCCGTGGTGCAGCGCAATATAGGCGACGGTTCCTATGACTATGGACTATACAACTACAGCCACAACGACGGTTTGCAGAGCGACGAGTTCAACCCCGGTTCCATCCTCGTCAACAAAAATGGACAGGTGCTTATGGGCGGCCTCTACGGCATCAACTGGGTGCGCCCGAAGTCGGAAGACGAGAAGAAAAACCTGCCTCGTGTCATGCTCACACAGATGTTCATCGGTGAAGAGGAGGTTCTCGTGGGCCACTCATACGACGGCAATGTCATCCTGCCCACAGCACTCAACGAAATCAACCACATCACACTGAAAAGCGACCAGAACACCTTCACCATCAAGTTCGCTGCCGGCAACTACAACCAGAGTGAACGTCTGCTGTTCATGTATCAGATGGAGGGCCTCGACAACAACTGGTACAATGGCGACGCCTTGAAGCACGGCGTCACCTTTACAGACCTGCCTTCCGGCACCTACACTCTGCACGTGAAGGCTATCGGCGTAGAAGGTGGTGTCAGCGAACAGGAACGCATCATCGTAATCAAGGTCAACCGTCCGTGGTACCTGCAGTGGTGGATGCTCGGCGTCTATGCGATGGTCATTCTGTTTGTCATCTATCTGTGGAAAATGGGCTTCGACCAACTTATCCGTTTCCGCAAGCGCAAGAACGACGTGGTGACTCAACTGAAGCGCCAGCGCGAAGAAATCAAGATGGCCAGCGACGATTTGCGCCAGCCCATGTCGCGCATGACGAACATCATCATGAACCTGTCTGAACAGGAGGCATCGCTCGAGCAACACGAACAACTGAACGCCCTTCACGCACAGATGCTGCAGATTATCACCCGCGTCAGCGACATGCAGGCCAGCCTCGAGCACCCAGAAGAGAAAGCCGAGCAAACCGTGCATAAACAATATATGCTGAGCAGCAAGGGCGAGATGCAAATGTCGGGGGACATCGACGAGGAACTGACATCCGAGATTCGTCCGATGCAAAACGATTCACCAACTGCCAAGTTCCGCGTAGTGTTCATTGACGACAATACAGAATTTGTTAAGTTCATCACTTCGCGTCTGAAGTATGTTTATGAATTCCATCCCTACGACAACATTCGCAAGGCTGCCATCGACATCGAGACGATGCTGCCAGACCTGGTTATCTGTAAACAGGACATGCCCGACTTCAGCGGCAGCGAACTGTGCAACAACATCAAGATGCACCCCAAACTCAACCGCATCAAATTTGTGCTAATGACCGACAGCAGGATGACCGCCAAAGACATGCTCGACCAGAACATCACCATGGGTGCCGACGACTATCTCGTCAAGCCCTTCAACCTGCAAGAGGCAGCCATGCGATTCAACAAACTGCTCGGTGTCGGTCCTATCGAAGTCAACAGCCACCTGATTGAAGGTGCTGAGACCCGTATGCTGGAAGGTCACAACTCGAGCATGACCACCGCCACCGAAACAATGACCAATCCTCTGACAACCGTGAAGGCCGATGAAGTGGTAGTCGACAAAGAAGTAAAACTGGTGACCATTACTTCGAAACGCAGCGGGGAGACGGTGGACGGAGCCGACGACGGCCGACAGACCTTCAACATGACCGACCAGATAGACCAGCAACTCATCAAAAGTATTGAGCAGTATGTGCAACAGAACATGAGTCGCGGCAATATCAATCTCGATGAAATGTCCAGTGCGATGGGGATGTCTGCAAAACCTTTCTTCCAGAAAGTACGTGACATCACCGGCAAGACGCCGTCAGAAATCGTACGCGACATCCGGTTGAAGCATGCCTGCGTGCTGCTGCAGCGTACCAACATCAATATGAGCGAACTGGCCACTCACGTCGGCTTTGCCACCGGCGAACATTTCATCAACACATTCAAGGACCGCTTTGGCATCTCGCCCTCCGAATATCGACTGAAATACAGAAAATGAAGGGAATTTTGGCACTGGCCATTTTGGGATTTCTTGTGCGGGGCGCTGCAAGCGCGCAGACCTCCGACTCGCTGATCTATCGGCAACTGGCGGACTATGGCATCCGCTTCACGCACGACAACAAAGTGACACTGCTCATGTCGGGTCAGCAGAAGTTCGACGATATGTTTACAGCCATCCGTCAGGCTCGTCATAGTGTCCATCTTGAGTATTTCAATTTCCGCAACGACTCCATCGCCATGCTCCTCTTCGACTTACTCAGGCAAAAGCGGCGCGAGGGTGTAGAGATACGTGCCCTCTTTGATGGTTTCGGCAATGACTCCAACAACCAGCCGCTGAAGAAATGCCATGTCGAGGCACTACGCACCGACAGCATTGACATCCATGAGTTCGACCCCATACGTTTTCCCTGGTTCAACCATATCTGGCCGCGCGACCACCGCAAGATTGTGGTCATCGACGGCCGTGTAGCCTTTACGGGTGGTATGAATGTGGCCGACTATTATATAAAAGGTACGAAGCAGGTGGGCGAATGGCGCGACATGCACTGCCGCATCGAGGGTGAAGCCGTCAACGAACTGCAAACCATCTTCGCCCGTATCTGGGAGAAGACCACGGGCGAGAGTCTGATAGATAAGCCCGAATATTTCTGTGGTGGCGACACTGTCTGTATGCAGGGTCTGAAGCCAGACACCACGGCTACTGCCGGGCGAAAGACAATAGGCATTGTTAACCGCGAACCCCGCACCACCAACGATGTGATGCGCTATTTCTACATCAACGCCATCAACGACGCCCGTGATTCCATCCATATCATCAACCCCTACTTCACGCTCATCCCGTCTATTCACAAAGCACTGAAGAATGCCATAGACCGTGGTGTCAAGGTCGACATTATGCTGTCGGCCAAGAGCGACATTCCCCTGACCCCCGACTGTGCACTGTACTATGCCCATAAGTTGATGAAGCGCGGTGCTAACGTATGGCTCTACAAGCCTGGCTTCCACCACTCAAAAATCATGATGGTCGACGGACGCTTCTGTACCGTAGGCAGCACCAATCTCGATGCCCGCAGCATGCGCTTCGACTATGAGGAGAATGCCGTCATTATCGACACCTGCACCACCCGCGAACTCGATGATATGTTTCAGCGTGACATCCGGCAGAGCATCTATCTCACACCAGAAACTTGGAACCAGATACGCACGCCGTGGCAAAAATTCCGCGGCTGGTTCGCACATCTGCTGCGCCCCTTCCTTTAGCCCAGCGAGTCGAGCATCATGCTGATTTCCACATCAGAGATGCCATGCTGCAGGAGAATCTCATGCGAAGACTCCAGAAATTCTTTCTCTATGTCGAAGTCTTCACAACCGGGCGTGCTCATAAACTGGCGGAAGGCAGCAATGGCCACCATGATATCGCCTGCCATCCAGTGACAGTAGCCATAGTTGAGGATATCTATAGACAACGGCTTTTCTACTGAGAGCAGTCTGTTGAAGATTTTGTCCGCCTGTTCGTATTTACTATTGAGCGTCAGCACCCACGCCAGCACATGCATGACGCCCAAGTCGTCGGGAAAAAGATAGTTCAGTTTGAAAAGCCGTTTCTCAGCCTCCTCGTTGCGTTCGAGATTCGTCAGACAGATGGCTGCATTCAGTTGGTAGGACTTATTGTCAGGCTTGATGACCAGCAATTGCTCGTAAGTATCGAATGCCTTCCCGTAACTCTTCGCGTTAAAGGCAGCACGGGCATACCCCGAGAGAGCCTGTTCGCTGTCGGGCTGCAATTTGATGGCTTGGGCAAAACTCTCCATGGCCGACATCGTCACGAAATCCGGATTACGCTGCTGTAGCATACCTTGCAACATGTAGTAGTTGAAGTTGCGCCGTTGAGTATCCAGATTGCCAATCACCTCTTTAGCCGCCTGATAGTATTTGCGTTTGAATAAGAAGGTGCCTATCTCAAGCAGTGAGTCTTGCAGCCCCGTATGCGACATCATCGGCATGGTGAAGAAAATTGCCTTCGGCATCACGAACGGATTCTCGAATGCACTACGATTACTGTACAGTTTGAAGAAACGATAGAGGTTTTGCAGATAGATACGGCGAATGAAGGCCGGCTGACTCTGCTCTTCCAAGGCTATCTGGCCGCCGATGGGCATGGGCAGAGCCTCGCCATCTTCCACCATTTTCAGCAGACGCTCCGGCAGACGCCCCATCACATATTCAAAACCGAGCACAAACGAATATTTATCGCTGTCGCAAAAGGCTCCCACATCAGTGATTACTTGCAGGAAGCGCTTGCCTTTCGTATTGTTCCAGATATGGCTAATGCTGGGATGCTGCGGATAGAACGGCACGAACCAATTCGACAAGTCATTGAAGAATGAAAAGCGCTTCATCTGGGAGAATCCACCGAAGTAGACGTCGACCCCCTGTTTCTGCATGTCTGACATCTGGTGGATGCTCTGTTCCATATCCTCCATCCGGTGCTCGGCTGCATCAGGATGCAGGATGTCTTCCAGCGAGTCTTCATCCATCTCCACCAAACCGCGTTCGGTCACCTTGATGCTACTGCCGTTCATAATATTAGGCAGCAACTCGTCCTTGATTTTCTGCGTGTCGTCTTCTGCCTGCATGCAATAGATCATCTGCATCTGCAGTTCGGTCACCTCCAGACAGCACTTCTGGTCGCTAAGTGTCTCGTCTATCAACTGCTGCAACTGCGGATAGAGCCTCACCTTATGCTCGTCGACGGCCAAAACCCAGCCCACAAGAGCCCGCTGGCGAACGGCTTCTACGGTAGACTGCTGGTAGACTCTCAACAGCAGTTGAAACTTGTTGATGCCAAACATCTGCATGGCCGACAGGGTGATGGCACTGACAATGAGTTGCTGGTCGATAGAATCGACCGTGGGCGACAGCAACAGTGCCTCGAAAGCCCTGGCCAGATTCTCTGTCCACAGTCGCGACGTCAGGATATAGCCAAAGAGGTCTTGCATCAACTGCTGGTGCTCCTCATACAGCGTCTTAGCCTTCTGTTCGCGCAGATGGGGCGGGTCCAGTTCCAGCAAGGCAGCCTCACTGGTGAAGTTCTCCAGTTGCGTGCGCACATTGTTCATCGACCAGTCTTTCCTCACCTGCCGAGGACGCTGGTAGATACTAATCCAGAAGGGCTCTGTGTGCATCCGTTTCGAGGTGATGGTGTTAGCCGTCAGCACATAGAGACGTCCCAGCAACTGACTGAACAACTGGTCGCGCTCAGTGTCTTCGAAACCGCGCTCCCAGTACTGCAACATCAGACTATAGTCATTCTTGATAGCGAGCAGCGCGTCCATGCTGGCCAAGCCCGGATTCACAAGGAGCACATTTTCAAGTGCATTGATGGCTTGTCCCAGTTTGCGCATTTCAAGCAGGGACACCACTTTCTGAAGTTCTTCGTTCTTTTGCATATATGATTCAATCACGTTTCAATGTGGATTGTTTCTTCAGCCATTCGCGGGCTTTGTCGATGTCAGTCTGCCGAGGCTCATGGGCTGTGGCGAAGGTGACATGTTGCTGCATCGAGTCAACCACGACAGGTGCGACACCGCAACATTTGGCTATCAGGTCCCTGAAAGCAGACAGGCCTTTGGCCGACAGTGTGTCGCATGCATCAGAATAGGCACGTAGCAGACCGTCCACCTGCTTGCAGTGCAGACTGTCGCGCATGACTGCTTCGCTGAATGCCATCACGCCCAGGCATAAGTCACTCTGACGACTGTCATAGAGGCTCAGACTCTCCATCTGCATGGCAGCGGTGGCTTGTGGCTCAGGCAACAACAAAGCATCCATCACGCCGGTCCGCAGCATATCGAGGCGCACATTCACATCGTTCACCTGGATGCGGAACACGCGCTCTTGCTTCAGCCCAACGCTGTCCACTAGTTTGTCGGCAAGCAGTGCCGTACCACTGTAGCGGGTCATGGCCAGCATCTTGTCGTCCAGTTGCGGGAGCATCTTGATACGCGCCTGTCGACTGGTCAGAAGTCGCCACCACAGATTGGTGGACGTAGCATAGTGAAGAGGAGTGCCCGACTGTTGCATACGTTCTGCCCGCACCAGATCGGTCATAGCACCGTCCACCCTTCCGTTCAGCAAGGCAGTGTCGCAGTCCATCTGTGCCTGATAGAGATAGAGCCTCACGCTGACTCGCTCACGTTCAAAAAGGCCCAATTCATCGGCCACAAAGAGCGGCAGACAGTCTATCGTAGGCATCACTGCCACCTTTAGCGAGACAGAGTCGGCTGCCCACTCGTCCTGGGCATCGGGCTCCTCGTGACCGTCACCACCGCCTCCGCATGCTATTATCATGAGCGTTGCGGAGATGCTCATCAGAAACTTTCTCATTGACATGGGTGCAAAAATACTAAAAAGTTTTGTAACCACGAAAATAATTTGTAACTTTGTGCCATCAAACCCAGAAAACAATGGCAAAAGACAAAACGGCATACGTCTGCGAGAACTGCGGACAGGAATCGCCCAAGTGGATAGGTAAATGTCCGGCATGCGGACAATGGAATACATTCAAAGAGATTAAAATCGCTGCCGACACAGCACGGCAGACGGCTACCCACGCTGCTGCTCAGGCCGGCCACACTGTGAGGAGCAACAGCCCTCAGCACTTGCACGATATAAGCAGTAAAGATGATCCGCGCATCGATATGCACGATGCCGAGTTGAATCGTGTGCTAGGCGGCGGACTGGTGCCCGGAAGCATCATTCTGCTGGGCGGCGAGCCTGGCATCGGCAAGTCGACGCTCTCGCTGCAGACCATGCTCAACCTGAGAGACAAGCGTATCCTCTACGTCAGCGGTGAGGAGAGTGCCCATCAATTGAAGATGCGCGCCGAACGCCTCACATCCAACAGAGAAAGTCTGGATGATAGGGACAATTTCCTCATCCTGTGCGAGAATTCCCTGGAACATATCTTCGAGCACATCAAAGATGTGAAACCCGAGATGGTGGTCATCGACTCCATACAGACTATCGCCACCGAAGAGGTGGAGTCGAGTGCCGGTTCGATAGCGCAGGTGCGCGAGTGTGCCGCTTCCCTACTCCGTTTCGCCAAGACCAGCGGCGTGCCTGTCATCCTCATCGGCCACATCACCAAGGAGGGTACGCTGGCAGGTCCCAAGATTCTGGAACATATCGTCGACACGGTCATACAGTTCGAGGGCGACCAGCACTACATGTACCGTATCTTGCGAAGCATTAAGAATCGATTTGGAAGCACCTCAGAATTAGGCATTTACGAGATGCTACAAACAGGCCTACGGCAGGTCAGCAACCCTTCTGAACTGTTACTGACCGACGACCACGAAGGTCTGTCGGGCATCGCCATCAGCAGTGCCATCGAGGGGGTACGTCCCTTTCTGGTGGAGACCCAGGCCCTGGTGTCATCGGCCGCCTATGGCACGCCCCAGCGGTCGGCCACGGGCTTCGACCAGCGCCGTCTGAACATGTTGTTGGCCGTGCTCGAAAAGCGGGTGGGATTCAAACTGATGCAGAAAGATGTGTTTCTCAATATTGCCGGCGGTCTGCGCGTCACCGATCTGGCCATGGACTTGAGCGTCATTGCCGCAGTGCTTTCTTCCAACGTAGACACGCCCATCGAGTCAGGCTGGTGCATGGCCGGCGAGGTGGGACTAAGCGGCGAGGTACGACCCATCAACCGCATCGAACAGCGCATCGCCGAGGCCGAGAAGTTGGGATTCCACCATATTATCATACCGCGCTACAACCTGCAGGGCTTCAATCACCACAAGTTCAGTATCGAAATTCACCCCGTACGCAAGGTCGAAGAAGCCCTCCGCGCCTTGTTCGGCTAATACGCATAGTCGCTAATACTCATAGTCGGTGGGGTCAGCAATGCCTGCCTCGGCAAAGGCCTCACGGCGTTCCACGCAGGTGCCACAACGGCCGCAATGCTTCTCGCCACCCTTATAGCACGACCACGTCTCGCTGTAGTCGATGCCCAACCGTGCGCCACGGGCTGCAATCTGCCCTTTGGTCAGATGGGTGTAGGGCGACAGCAGACGTACACCATTGAACGTGCCGGCGCTGGCAGTACGGTCGAAAGCCTCTACAAACTCTGGCCGACAGTCGGGATAGATGGTATGGTCGCCACCGTGATTGGCCATCATCACATACTGCAGCCCACGGCTCTCGGCCAGTCCGACAGCCACACTGAGCATGATGCCATTACGGAAGGGTACCACCGTCGACATCATGTTGTCGGCAGCATAGTGGCCCTCGGGAATATCCTCTCCGCCTTGCAACAATGAACTCTGAAAATACTGGCCCATGAACTGTAGTGGGATGACCAGATGTTCGATGCCCAGTCGCTGACAGTGCAGACGGGCAAAAGGTAACTCACGGGCATTGTGCTTCGATCCGTAGTCGAACGTGACAGCCAGGGCAATGCGCTCCCTGTAGTCGTAGAGCAATGTGGTGCTATCAAGGCCACCACTTAATATGATAATACAGTCTTTCTTCATATGATTAATCGAAAAGTTTATGCAAAGGTACTAAATATTTCATAAATAAACATCCTTAATTGACAATTATTTCATAACTTTGCAGCAATGAAAAGAATCATCTTAATATTGACCTTGGCGTCAACGACACTCTGCGCCATGGCGTGGCACAGCGTAAAGAGCCCTCACATCAAGGGTCTTCAAGTCATTCTCAACGACGACTTCGAAGCCCTACCCATTCTGGTGCTGGGCAGCAGCGACCGACTTAAAATAGGCTTCGACGAACTGTCGCATGCTTACCAGCGGTTCACCTATCGTCTCGAACCGTGCAACCCTGACTGGACTCCTACCGAGGGTCTCTTCGAGAGCGACTGGCTGGTAGGCTTCAACGACCTGCCCATCGAGGACTATGAGAACTCACTGAACACCACCACCCTCTATACACACTACGAACTGACCTTTCCCAACCGCGAGTGCCGACCAAAGATGAGCGGCAACTACCGACTGCACATCAACGACGAGCAGGGCGACGAGGCCCTGACTGTGGAACTGCGTGTGATAGAGCCGGTGATGAACGTAGGACTTAGTGCAACTACCAACACAAACCTCGGTCTGAACACCCAATACCAACAGGTGGCGATGACGGTCAACTACAATGGCCTGCGCATCACACGCCCTGACGAGCAGATACAGACAATCGTCATGCAGAACGGCCGCGAGGACAACATGAAAGTAAACATCCAGCCGAACTTCATCACGCCACAGACTCTGAAGTGGGAGTATAACAAGGCGCTCATTTTCGATGCCGGCAACGAATACCACAAGTTCGAAGTGCTCGACCCTACCCACCCCACCATGGGTCTGGCTGCCGTGCGGTGGGACGAGGACACCCGCACGTGGCACGCCATGCCCATGCCCTGTGAACCGCGCCGTCACTATCTGTACGACGAGGATGCCAACGGTGCCTTCCTGTTGCGCAATAGCAACAACTACGAGATGGAGCGCACCTCTGAGTATGTCTACATACACTATCGCCTGCAGCCAGTCCGCAAATATACAGACGCAAAAGTGGTGCTCAGCGGACGATGGACCACTGAAGCCCCGGACAACTACGTGATGCAGTACGACGAAGCCACACAGTCATATCATGCCATCGTGCTGCAGAAGTTGGGCTACTACAACTACCAACTGCTGCTGGTCGACATGGACGGAACAACACATCCGTTGCCGGAAGAAGGCTCATTCTTCGAAACGGAAAACACCTATCAGGCACTGGTCTACTATAAAGGCACGGGAGAACGCTCGTGGCGACTGGTGGGCTATCAGGAAATCACACTCCGATAAATTCAGGTAGCGCACTGTTCGCGATACTCACGGGGAGTCATCTTGTATTCGCGGAAGAAATTGCCGATCATATAGTTTGGAGTATAGAAACCGCATTCGGCGGCTATGCTCTCTATCGACTTGTTGGTGGTGCGCAGCATCTCCTCAACTTTATTCAGCCGTTCACGGCGCACCAACTCGCGCGGGTTCTTATGAATCTCTGGCATGATAAGTTCGTAGAGCGTGGTCATATCCACCTGAGCCGTTTCACACAAGTCGTGCATCGAGAAACCGCTGTCAAGATGCTCACGGACAAATGGCATCAGTCGTGTCATCAGGTTCATGAATTCTGGCGTCATCTGCATTGTGGCAGTCGAATTCCGCACCCGCAAGTCATCCTGGGCCGGCATCAGCATCTGCGAACCGAAGGCGTCGTTGCGCTCCACAAACGAGCGTATCTTCATCAGTATGCCATGCTCCTCGTGGTCGCGACGTGTCTTCATACGCATGTTACGGGCATAGTAGATGAGATTGTAGACAACCAATACCAGTATCAGTAGCCCCATCAGGAGATAGAGGCCCGTGGTGCGCCACCACGGTTGACTGACATGAATCGACCACTTGTAAGTCTCATCGTCGTCCCACTGGTTGGGAAACATCGAGGCCTGAACCGTCAATTCATAGTCGCCGGGCTCAAGACCCACCAGCGAATAGTGCAGCATACCCTTGCTGTCGACCCTGCCCTGCGATTCGAAATACGAGTATTCGGTCCACTCATCATGCCCGCGACCTTCGAGATGCACGTGGTAGTAGGTCTGTCGCGGGCGGTAGTAGTTCAGACCTGAGAAGGTGAGTGACACACTCTTATGGTTGCTCTGCAGCCAGATGTCCTTGGTGCGTACCACTGCCCGCTTTACGATGACACCTCCATCGACCTCTACGTTTGGACTCACGAAATGGCCGTTCACCAGAATACGTGTCAGTTTAGGCGACAACTTACTAGGATGACTCATGTTGACACTGTCCAAATCCGTGGGGCGGAACACCACCACATGGTCAATGGCCTGCATCACGATAAGACTGTCAGCGGTGCAAATAGCCTTACAATTGACAAACGACTCGCTGGGCACATTGTCTTCCTCGCCGAAACTATTGACAAACACGGGTTCACCGTCTTTGATGATGATTGCCGAGATGCCGCACGAGGTGGCCACCCATATGTTGTTACGTTTCCCCTCCACCACAGAGTGGACCACATTATTATACAGGCCGTTGGTCTTGGAGAATACGATAGGATCTGACTTGGGTGTCTTGTAAAGAAAGAGTCCTGTGTTGGTACCTATCCACGACCAGCCGCGACTGTCCACAAACAGACAGTTAGCGCGATGTCCCTGAAACTCGGTGATATTCTGTTCGATGCCCTCCATCTGCATAGCATACTTGGCAGCCATGGAGTCTGACCAGCGATAGACCTTGAATGCCGAGGCCATCGGACGGGCATAGAGCAGTCCGCGAAGCTCGGTGCCTATCCACATGCCACCCTGACGGTCGAAGGCCAGCGTGTTGCAGTCGGTATCCAGTGTCTGGCCATTGTCCATCGACAAACTTGTAATGTGTTCCGTCTGGCCATCGGCTGGATGATAGACCCAATAGCCGTAGGCACTGGCTATATAGAGTTTTCCCTCATGAATGGCCATATTGTTTAGGTGATAGGGCTGGGTCATCACCGTCTTCCACTCCTGTTTGCGGATGTTGAAGAACAATAGTATGGACTCACGGTCTCCACCGCGCAACTGATAGAAGCCGTCAACGGCACTGCACAGCACCGACGTACGGTCGTAGTCGGCAGTCTGATCCTCTTCGTAAGCACGAGACTCGTGCTTCACAGCCCCAGACTCCAGATTCATGGCCACCACGCTTCCATCACCGTAGAACAGGTATAGCGTGCCGTCGACCGTCTCGATATCCTGAAGGTTGCGGTCCGGTTTGACGGTATAGGTCTGCTGACGTTCCACATTCAGCAGTCCGTCTGCAGTGAGCGCCCAGAGCGTGCCGCCGGCATCGGTAAACACATCCAGCACAGGCTCTTGGCAACCCATGGCGCGGAACACGCTGTCCACATTCTCTACAAACTGCTCGGTCAGCAGGTCGATGCAAGTCACGGTGTGTGTACGCTTCAGCCAGATGTGATGACTATGGTCGAAGTAGAGGTGACAGTTGCCCGTATAAGCCGGCAGTCGATAGACATAGTCTTGCTTGGTGTCGATATGCGAGAAGGAGTTGCCGTCATAGAAGTTCACATTGCCCAAAGTCGAGATAATCATGCGACCCGTCTTAGTGCAGATTACGGCCTGCGCACTATTGTCTGCCAGTCCGTGACTGGCATTAATAATACGGAACGTACGGTCTTCCTCGGCGGCATTGACGCACAATGTCACAACGCTTATCAGCACGATACACAGTAATCGCAGGGACCTTTTCATCGTTTTGGTTGAGTAATCGTCTGCAAAGATAAAGAAAAAAAACGGGTGCTGCAAATTTTTTCAATAAAAAAGAATGCCAATATCGTATCGGACAGGTTCGGTGTCATTCTGAACAACGGCCAGACCGTCGAAAAAAGACCATACTGTCCTCCAGTGACAGGGAATGACCACCTCGCTTTTATTGATATAACCGCACTTGCCGTCTATGTCGACTTTACATAAAAAGCCGCTAATTCATAGTGAATTAACGACTTTCATAAAAGGATGTCGAGGTGACAGGACTCGAACCTGCGACAGCCTGGTCCCAAACCAGGAACGCTACCAACTGCGCTACACCTCGATTTTGCGGGTGCAAAGGTAATAAATATTTTGCACCCACACAAATTTTCTGCTAACTATTTTATTATGCCCTGCTCGATGAATATTTTCTTTAGGATCACCACCGAACGCTCCACCTGCTCCTCCGTGTGGGTAGCCATCAGCGCATAGCGCACCAGGGTATCCTGAGGGGCACAAGCAGGCGGTATGACGGGATTGATGAAGACACCAGCATTGAAGGCCAAGGCAGTCACAAGGAACGTCTTGTCCGGGTCGCGTACATAAAGCGGGATGATGGGGCTCTCGGTGTCGCCAATCTCGAAGCCCTCCTCGCGGAAGCGCTTCAGGGCATAGTTGGTGACGCTCCACAACTTCTCGATGCGCTCGGGTTCCTCCTGAATGATGTGCAGAGCCTCCATTGCGGCTGCCGTGGCTGCCGGCGTGTTCGATGCAGAGAAGATATAGGTGCGACACGTGTGACGCAGAAAGTTTATGGTCTCCTTGTCGGAAGCGATGAAGCCACCGATGCTGGCCAGCGACTTCGAGAAGGTACCCATAATCAAGTCTACCTCGTCTGTCAGACCGAAATGGTCGCACACACCACGACCCTGACGACCGAAGACACCTACGCCATGAGCCTCGTCGACCATGATTGAGCAGTTGTACTTGTGTTTCAGATCTACGATCTCTGGCAATTTGGCCAAATCGCCCTCCATAGAGAACACACCGTCGACAACAATTAGTTTGATGGCCTCGTGAGGCAGTTTCTGCAGCACGCGTTCCAAGTCTTCCATGTCGTTGTGCTTGTAGTGCAGTTGCTTGGCAAACGACAGACGTCGGCCGTCGACGATGGAAGCGTGGTCGCGGTCGTCGCAGATGATATAGTCATCCTTACCGACAACCATGGCCAGCACACCCTGATTAACACTGAAGCCCGTAGACAGGCAGATACAGTCTTCCTTGCCGATAAACTCGGCGATTTCTTTTTCTAACTGTACATGAATGTCAAGCGTACCGTTCAGGAAACGGCTACCGGCGCAGCCCGAGCCATATTTGTCAAGCGCTGCCTTAGCCTTGTCGATGATGCGCTGGTCGCCGGTCAGACCCGTGTAGGCGTTCGAACCGAACATCAGCACTTTGTGACCGCCCATCTCCACTTCCGTGCCCTGCTTACCGGTGATGGCGCGGAAATAAGGGTATATCCCTTTCTCCATGAACTGCTGGGGAACACGGTACGACTTGTATCTTTCTTCTAATTGTCCCATAACTTGTTTTATAGGTATTTCGTTTTGTTACAGGCTGCAAAGTTACACAAAATTCCGTAAATCATGCACATTTTTCCTAATAAATGTTTGTTTTTTGTATTTTTATCTTCGAAAAGGCCCGTTTTATTACTTTTTTTTGTATTTTTGCACTATGCAAATCAGAAAAAGAAAGATTGTTTTTATTGTCAACCCCATCTCCGGCACCAAGTCGAAAGACGGGCTCCGCTTACTCATCCAGCAGACCATCGACACCGCACGCTACGACTGGCGCATCATCAGTACCGAATATGCAGGCCATGCGTCGCTCATTGCCAGAGAGTGTGTGGAAGACCAAACGGACATCTGTGTAGCCGTGGGAGGCGACGGCACCGTCAACGAGGTGGCACGCTCGCTCGTTCATACACCCACGGCCCTTGGTATCATACCCTGCGGCTCAGGCAACGGGCTGGCACGCCATCTCTGTCTGCCGATGGACATGCGAGGAGCACTTGACATCATTAACGCTGGCCAGACCGACCGCTTCGACTATGGCATCATTAACGGCCATCCTTTCTTCTGTACCTGCGGCATGGGCTTCGATGCCTTCGTCTCGCTCAAGTTCGCCGAGTCAGGCAAGCGCGGACTAACCACCTATGTGGAGAACGTGCTCAAAGAGGGTCTCAACTACGAAGCCGACACCTACACCGTTGAGACCGACACGGGCATCCACCGCCACAAAGCCTTCCTCATCGCCTGTGCCAACGCCGCCCAGTATGGCAACAATGCCTATATCGCTCCCGGCGCCTCCATGCAGGACGGACTGATGGACATCATCGTCATGGAGCCCTTCAATGTCATCGAGGCATCGACCATTGCCGTTGACCTCTTCGCCAAAACGCTGGACAACAACTCCCACATCAAGCACTACCAGGCCAAGTGTATCCACATACAGCGCCAAAAGCCCGGTGCCATACACTACGATGGCGACCCTGTCAGCATGGGCACCGACATCGACGTCGAGATAAAACCCCTTGGACTGCTGGCCGTCGTCAATCCCAAGACTGTGGAGGATCTGGCGCTGCCCAACAAGATGGTCGACAAAATCTCGCATGCCGTAGACAATATAATAAAATAAAATAGGTACGCGATATATGCAGACCATCATCGCCATTCTCATCACCGGCCTCGCCACCGCCTATGCCGTCTGGCGAATCCATTGCGCACTGCATAGCGACAGCGGCCCATGTGCCGGCTGCGAAGGCTGTGCACTGAAGGATGAAGGGTGTAAAAACAGAAAAAACAAGTGTTGCACAGAGAAAAAGTCGCCGAAAAATTTGGCCATATAAAAAAATAGTAGTACCTTTGCATCCGCAAAACGACTAACGGTGCCTTGGATGAGTGGCTTAGTCAACGGTCTGCAAAACCGTCTACAGCAGTTCGAATCTGCTAGGCACCTCTCAGAATACAATGGTAAGAGCGTTTACCGGACGGTCGATTCATCTAATGGTTAGGATACAAGATTCTCAATCTTGGCATAGGGGTTCGATTCCCCTATCGACTACTCGGAATCTCCGATTTGCAGCCATGAAATTAATCAATCACTATTTTCCAGACCTCACAGTGCCGCAACAGGAGCAGTTTGCGGCTCTCGACGACCTGTACCACGAGTGGAACAATAAAATAAACGTCGTCTCGCGCAAAGACATCGACAACCTGTACGAACACCATGTGCTGCACTCATTGGCAATTGGTAAATTCATTAGATTCAAACCGGGCACGAAGATCTTGGACTTCGGCACAGGAGGAGGATTTCCCGGCGTGCCCCTGGCCATTCTGTTTCCCGACTGCGAGTTCAAACTCATCGACGGCACAGGCAAAAAGATCCGTGTAGCCCAGGAGGTATGCCACGCCATCGGCCTGACCAACTGTCACCCGGAACATCTGCGGGGCGAGGACGAACATGGACACTACGATTTTGTAGTGAGCCGTGCCGTAATGCCACTGCCCGACCTAATGAAGATCGTGCGCAAAAATATTGCCATAGAGCAGCGTAATGCACTGCCTAATGGCGTCATCTGCCTGAAAGGTGGTGACCTGCAGGAAGAGACCAAGCCCTTTCGCCGCATCATCGAAGTCTGCGAACTGTCCTCCTATTTCCAAGAAGAGTGGTTCAAGGAGAAACATGTCATTTATGTACCGGTATAGTTATGATGGACATCAAGTGTTTTCAAGTCAACCCTTTACAGGAGAACTGCTACGTGGTAAATGACGACACCAAGGAGTGCGTCATCATCGATTGCGGAGCCTATTATGAGGCCGAACGGCAGGCCGTCGTCAACTATCTGGACGAGCAGCAACTGAAACCCGTACACCTGCTCTGTACTCATGGCCATTTCGACCATGCCTTCGGCAACGACACCATATATTCACGATACGGCCTGAAACCTGAGATTCATGCTGACGACGCCTACCTGATAGCCGACATGGCACAGCAATGTGTGGACATGGGAATGGGCATCGGCTACAACCGGCCATCGCCTCCCGTCGGCATGCTGCTTCACGAAGGCGACGCCATCACCTTCGGCAACCATCGTCTGCGAGTCATACACACCCCCGGTCATTCAAAAGGCGGCGTCTGTTTCTACTGTGCAGAGGAAAGTGTTGTCTTTACGGGCGACACCCTGTTTCGTATGAGTGTCGGACGTACTGACCTGCCCGGCGGTTCGTGGGCTCAACTGACACAGAGCCTCACAAAAAAGATAGCCACCCTGCCTCATGGCACCACCGTCTATCCCGGCCACGGACCCGCCACAAACTTGTCAGAAGAGGTAAGCATGAACCCATATTTTAGTTAACCGCGATTCTCATGCTAAGATACGAACAAAAACTGAAACAACCAAAGAATAATTTGTATAATTAAGCATTTTTTCGTACCTTTGCAGCCGACTAAGTAGTAAAATAAAACCTTAGTTATATAGAAGACGGAAAAAGGAAAACGAAACAGCATGGCAGAAACGACAAACAGCATTTTGCAGAAACTCGACGGCCTGGAGGCACGCTTCGAGGAAGTGTCGACGCTCATCACCGACCCCGCAGTCATCGCCGACCAGCAGCGCTTTGTGAAACTGACGAAAGAATACAAGGACCTGGGCGACATCATGGATGCCCGTAAACGCTACATAGCCTGTCTGAACAGCATCCGCGAGGCGAAGGACATCCTGACCAACGAAGACGATGCCGAGATGAAGGAGATGGCCCGCGAGGAACTGGCCGCCAACGAGACCCTGCAGCCGCAACTGGAAGAGGAAATCAAGATTGCCCTCATCCCGAAGGATCCCGAAGATGCCAAGAATGTGCAGATGGAGATACGTGCCGGAACTGGCGGCGACGAGGCCTGTCTGTTTGCCGGCGACCTGTTTAAGATGTACAAGAGTTTCTGCGACTCGAAAGGCTGGAACCTGTCGGTGACCAGCGCCTCCGAAGGTGCCGTAGGCGGCTATAAGGAGATTGACTTCGCCGTCAGCGGAGCCGATGTCTATGGCACGCTGAAATATGAGAGCGGTGTGCATCGCGTACAGCGTGTGCCGGCCACCGAGACACAGGGTCGCATGCACACCTCGGCCGCCACGGTGGCCGTGCTGCCCGAGGCCGACAAGTTCGAGGTGCACATCAACGAGGGCGAGATCAAATGGGACACCTTCCGGAGCAGCGGTGCCGGTGGTCAGAACGTGAAC
>DETM01000040.1:42073-42607 GCA_002361655.1 Prevotella sp. UBA3288
TGAACAAGGTGGAATCGGGCGTGCGGCTGCGCTATATGTGGAAGAACCCCAACACGGGCGAGACCGAGGAGATTCTCATCGAGTGTACCGAGACGCGCGACCAGCCTAAGAACAAGGAGCGGGCTCTCTCGCGCCTGTACACTTTTATATACGACAAGGAGCACCAGAAATATATGGACGACATCGCCTCACGGCGCAAGACGCTAGTATCCACGGGCGACCGGTCGGCAAAAATCCGCACCTATAACTTCCCACAGGGCCGCGTGACCGACCACCGCATCGGCTACACCACCCACGACCTGCAGGGCTTTCTGGGTGGCGACATCCAGGGCATGATCGATGCCCTCACCGTGGCCGAGAATGCCGAGCGCATGAAAGAATCAGAATTATGAACAGACAAGAACTGATACAGCAGATTCGCGAGAAGCAGTCGTTTCTCTGCGTAGGCCTGGACACAGACCTGAAGAAAATCCCCCTGCACCTGCTGCAGGAGGAAGACCCCATCCTGGCCTTCAACAAGGCCATCATCGATGC
>DETM01000040.1:42675-44715 GCA_002361655.1 Prevotella sp. UBA3288
ACAGCCCCCTATTGCGTCGCCTACAAACCCAACCTGGCCTTCTACGAGGCCTTCGGCGTGAAGGGGCTCATCTCCTTTGAGAAAACCATCAAGTATCTGAAAGAGAACTACCCCTGCCACTTCATCATCGCCGATGCCAAGCGCGGCGACATCGGTAACACCAGTGCCATGTATGCCCGTACCTTCTTCGAGGAATACGACGTCGACTCGCTGACGGTGGCTCCTTACATGGGCGAAGACTCGGTGACGCCCTTCCTCGGCTACGAGGGCAAATGGGTCATCCTGCTGGCACTGACCAGCAACAAGGGCAGCCACGACTTCCAACTCACTGAGGACCAGAACGGCGAGCGCCTGTTCGAGAAGGTGCTCAAGACCTCGCAGCAGTGGGGCACGGCGGAGAACATGATGTATGTCGTCGGTGCCACTCAGGGCAGGATGTTCGAGGATATCCGGCGGGTCGTTCCCACGCATTTCCTGCTTGTGCCCGGCGTAGGCGCCCAGGGCGGCTCACTGCAAGAGGTATGCCGCTACGGCATGACCCGGGACTGCGGTCTGCTGGTCAACTCGAGCCGAGGCATCATCTATGCCTCCAGCGGCGAGGACTTTGCCGAAGTGGCCGGTCTGAAAGCCAAAGAACTGCAGGAACAGATGGCTGAAGAACTGGCGAAGGCCGGTCTGTAGGCACACCCCGTCATACCATCATCAGATCGCTGATGACCATATCACTGACGAACAACCCCTCGCGAGTCAGTCGGATACGGTCGTCTGCCGTTGTAAGAAGGCGCGTCTGCAAATAAGGTCTTGCCTGACGCAGACAGTAGTCACGCTGACGGTCAGAGAGCGCAGAGAGCAGCAGGCCCTCACAGGTTCGCAGGGCTGTCATCACCTGCTCATTATAGCGGCTCACCTCATCAAGCGGCTCCAGAAGTACTTGTGGACAGCCTGCCTCTATACCAGCGACATAAGCCTTCAGGTCGGCGATATTCGACTGACGGTTGTAACCATCAAACGAATGGGCAGCCGCCCCAAGACCCAGATAGGGTGTCTGGTTCCAGTAGCCGCTATTATGACGCGAACGGAAGCCCGGACGGGCGAAGTTACTGATTTCATAATGCTCGAAACCGGCCTGCGCCAAACGGTCTTTCAGGTCATAGTACATCCGGCGCGACAGTTCCTCGTCCACCTCACGGATAACACCTTGTTTCAACTGCCTATAGAGGGCTGTACCCTCTTCATATTGTAAGGCATAGGCTGAGAGATGCTCTACCTGTAAGGCCAGGGCACTTTCGATATCGCGGTGCCATTCTTCCAAAGTCTCGCCGGGAAAACCATAAATCAGGTCGATGCTGATATTGCCGATGCCAACGGCGCGAAGGCGTTCTACGGCCATGGCCACCTGACAGGCCCGATGACGACGATGAAGGAAACGCAGACGTTCGTCACCGAGCGACTGGGCACCCATGCTCACCCGGTTGACAGGTAACTCTGCCAGTCCCTCGGCAAACGACTCGGTCACATCATCCGGATTACACTCCAGCGTCACCTCGCCTTCTACCGGCCCGACGGTCTCGAAAATCTGACGCAGCAGAGGGTGTGTTAGCAACGAAGGAGTACCGCCACCTATATATAATGTTCGCACACGTTCATTTATATAATTGTGGCGCAGACGATACTCCTCGCAGAGGGCGTCAACATAGCGCTGGCGCCACTCCAGACCGGTGGTAGAATAGAAGTCACAATAGATGCAACGGCTCTTGCAAAAGGGTATATGTATGTAGATTCCTGCCATTTCGAATGCAAAATTACTAATTTTGTTTAATATTTGAAAGATTTATTTGGTGTTTTGATAAAAAATGACTAATTTCGAGCCGTCATTTGAATCTATTACCTAAAATTATAAAGTCATGAAGATTTATCAGACAAACGAGATTAAGAACATTGCATTGCTTGGCAGTGCGGGTAGCGGCAAGACTACGCTTGCCGAAGCAATGGTCTATGAGGCCGGTATCATCAAGCGCCGTGGCACCGTAGAGGGTAAGA
>DETM01000030.1 GCA_002361655.1 Prevotella sp. UBA3288
ACCACCGACCCCTCTCGCTGGGCAGTGGGAAGTATATACACGCTCAGCGGCCGCAAGATTGACGGCACGCCGGCCCGCAAGGGCATGTACATCCGCAACGGACGAAAGGTCGTGATTAAGTGAGCGAAGATTAAGTAAGAAGATAAAAAAAGTCCCGAAGCGCACAGAAGCACTTCGGGATTTTTTTGTGTACCTATCTGACGTAGAAACGCTTCACGACAGGACCGTCGTAGGTGTTTATGGTCAGTTGCACGGAGTCGGCATCGACCGCGCCGAGGGGAATGCTGGCATAGGAGCGCGACGAGTAGTACTGGGGCACGCCGCCCTGGTCGTGGTAGAACACGAGGCGGAGGGTGCTGGTGCCGTCGGCATTGGCCATCAGCGTGTCGCGATGACAGCCCACAGTCTGGAGGGCCGACGCATCGTCAGTGGCACCGAGCATCAGATAGACGGAGACATTGAGGTAGCGGCGCGACTTGGCCAGCCAGACGCTCTCCAGTCTTACGGGGTCGGTCTTCAGTGTGTCGATGACATGAGGACGGACGACCCCCACCCTGTTGACCGTGATGACCTCGGCCCCACGGTCCGTGCGGTTGAAAAAGAACACGGCACGGTAGACAGTGTCGGCCTTGGGTGCCAGTTTCGAGGTGAAAGGTTCGACGACCGTCAGACGCTCGTCGTCGTCGGTGACAAACGAGACTATCTTCGCATCGCCATTGGTGTAGCCGTCGGCCATCTCGGCCACCATCTGCGAGTAGCGGCCCTCACCCTTGTCGTAGGCATCCTGGGTGCAGGAGGCAAGAATAGGGAGGAAAAAGGTAAAAAGGTAAAAAAACGCTCTCTTCATGCGCCAAGAGAATCTCATCATTTCCGGCTCATCGCCTTCTCCTTATTAATAACGGGGTTGGCATACATGGTGAGCATCCGCTCACGCAAGAAAGCCTCATCGCGCTGCGGAAGTCTGATTTTTGACAACTGCCCCTGCAGATAGTTCTCGAAGCGCTGCCGGTCGGCATCGGTATAATGGCTGCTGTGAGCCGTGCTGCCGCTGAGTTCGTCGGCAGCGATATAGTTGCCGGGATAGAGGGTATAGCCCAGGTGTATCTCGCTGTCCATGCGCTGAGCCAGCATGGTGAAGAACTCATTCTTGGGCAAGCCCTTCAACTGGTCTATCCAGACATTGACCGGCGTGCCGCAGTGGTACTTCACCCGGCCTTTGTAGCCCAGTATGCCGGTCTTCATATTGTCCAGGTCGTCCTGTTTGGTCTTCTTGAAGGCAGGGTTGTCGCGCTTTTGCTGAAACTCCTGCGCCTTCAGGTAGTCGCAGGGGTCGTACTCATAACTGATGGTGAGCGGCACGATGTTGAGGTCGCGCAGTTTATCTACGAAGTCGGCCCCCTCGCCGCCCATGGCGAGCATCTTCAGCACCGACTCCTGGGTGCAGTCGTCCGAGTCCTTGGCACGGCCTTCGCGCTGGGCTATCCATATATTCTCCTTTTTGCGGGTGACAGCGAAATGGATGTAGCGGCTCATCAGTTGGCTGGACTCCATCATCTCGTGGGCCGTCAGTCCACGGCGCACGGTGAAGGCCTTGTTCATGCGGACGAGGCGCTTGATCCAGGGATAGATGAGCAGGTTGTCGCCGATGCCGATCTCCACGGTCGTGGGATAGCCGTTCTCTACGAGCATCAGGTCGAGGAAGGCGGAGTCGAGCACGATGTCGCGGTGGTTGGAGACGAAGGTGTATCTGAATGGCGAATTCTCATTTCTCAATTCCGAATTCTCAATTCTCAATTCACTGTCATCGAAGGCGGTACCGTCGGTATGCTTACGGATGATATATTTCACCACCGGCTTCATGAAGCGCAACTGGAAGTCGAGGGGCGTCTTCACCCCGATGAAGGCCAGCCGCAGCAGACCGTTGCGCACCATCTTCGGCAGCCAGGGCAGGAAGCCCTTCAGCACCGCATTGAAATGGCGGTCAGCCAGCAGGTCGTCGAAGGCCTGCTTCATCTCACTTGGCTCGTAGGGCCGTATCTCGTCAAACTCGTTCATGATTGTTTCTGCCATTTAAACAACATCCCTTCCTTGGGAGGGGGGTGGGGAGGTATTTCAGAACTGGTTTTCCACAATGTCCGTCAGCACATCTTTCATCTCCAGTCCGGCGGCGCGCACCTGCTGGGGAATGAAACTGGTGGCGGTCATGCCCGGCGTGGTGTTGATTTCGAGCATCGTGATGTCCTGATCCTTCGAGATGATATAGTCAATACGGATGATGCCGTTGCAGTGCAGGATGTCATAGATCTTGCTGGTTATCTCGGCCACGCGCTTGGCGGTCTCCTCTGGGATGCGGGCGGGAGTGATTTCCTGCACCTGTCCGTTGTACTTTGCGTCGTAGTCGAAGAACTCGTTCTGCGGCACCACCTCAGTGGCAGGGAGCACCACCGACTTCTTTTTCGTCTTATAGCAACCGATGGAGATCTCCGTACCGTCAAGGAACTGCTCAATCATCACCTCGTCGCTCTCCATCATCGCCTTGCGCATGGCAGCAGCCATCTGGTCGGGCTTCACCACCTTCGACACACCGAACGACGAGCCGTCGTTGGCCGGTTTGACGAAACAGGGCATTCCGATAATGTCGATAATGGCCTTCTTGCTGATTTCGCGTTCCTGACCGCGGCGCACCAGCAGGCTCTCGGCCACCTTGACGCCATAGCCGCGCAGATACTGGTTGAGCACGAACTTGTCGAAGGTCAACGCCTCGACCAGCACGCCGCTGGTGCTGTAGGGGATATGTACCAGGTCAAGATAGCCCTGCAGGATGCCGTTCTCGCCGGGCGTGCCGTGGATGGTGATATAGGCATAGTCGAACAGGCGGGTCTTGCCGTCCTGCTTGAACGAGAAATCATTGAGGTTGATACGCGAAGTCGTGCCGTCGGGCAGTTCCACCTGCCAGTCGGTACCTTTCACGTCGACGATATAGACATCATAGCGGTCTTTGTCGAAAAAGGAATAGAGTCCCTGAGCCGAGCGCAGGGATACGTCATGCTCGGAAGAGTCGCCTCCACAGACGATGGCAATTGTACGTTTTGGTTGTTTCATTTTTATTGTGTATTATTGTTTTTCAATCTGTTCCTCCATTTATCAATCAGCGCACTCAGGTCGTCGGGCAGGTCGCTGGTGAAGTCCATCTGCCGCCCCGTCGTGGGATGCACGAAGCCCAGGGTCTTGGCGTGGAGGGCCTGTCGCGGACATAGTTTGAAGCAGTTCTGGATGTAGGCCTTGTAACTGGCCGTCCGCTCGCCGCGCAGAATCTGGTCGCCGCCATAGCGCTCGTCGGCGAACAGCGGATGGCCGATATGCTTCATGTGGGCCCTGATCTGGTGTGTACGGCCCGTCTCCAGCACACATTCTACCAACGTGGTGTAGCCATAGCGCTCCAACACCCGGTAATGGGTGACGGCCGGCTTGCCGGTCTCCGAGTCGGGGGGGAAGACCTCCATGCGCAACCGGTCTTTGGGGTCGCGGCCGATGTTGCCCTCGATGCGCCCTTCGTCCTCCACGAAGTTGCCCCATACCAGAGCCACATAACTGCGGTGGGTGTCGTGCTTGAAGAACTGCTTGCCCAGGTCCGACTTGGCCTCGGGGGTCTTGGCCACCACCAGCAGTCCGCTGGTATCCTTGTCGATGCGGTGCACCAGTCCCACCTGCGGGTCGTTGGGGTCGTAGGACGGCAGGTGGCGCAGATGCCAGGCAATGGCATGTACCAGCGTGCCGTGGAAATTGCCGCAGCCCGGATGGACCACCATGCCGGCGGGCTTGTAGACGACCATCAGGTCGTCGTCCTCGTAGCGCACGTCGAGCGGCAGGTCTTCGGGTTCGATGGTGGTGTCGAAATGGGGACGGTCCAGTTTCAGGGTGACGACATCGCCCGCGCGTACCTTATAATTACTCTTCACAGGACGGTCGTTGACAAAGAGGAAACCGGCCTCGGCAGCCTGCTGGATGCGGTTGCGCGACGAGTGCTGCGTGTGCTCCGTCAGGTATTTGTCGATGCGCAGCGGCACCTGCCCACGGTCCACCTCCAGCCGCAAGTGCTCGTAGAGCAGACCGTCGGCATCGCCCTCCGGGTCGACACCATTCTCAATCAGCAGTTCCTCGTCGTCAATAGTCTCCATTCTCGTCCATCGGTACTTCCAGCACCTCCTCCATATCGTCAGGCTCGTTGCTGATACGACCGGTGCTGTAGTCTTGTATATACTCGTCCATATCGGCCTCCTCGCCCACCAGGCCATTGCCGATGAGCAAGGTCAGGTGCGACTCCTTGGCCACCATATCGCCGGAGCGCAGACTGCGCCCGTCGCACTGGATGCCATAGACCCAGTCCTTCTCGCCCTCGACCAATTTCGGCGGCAGCACCACGAAGTCGAGCGCCAGCAGTTTGGCCTGCGCCTCGCGGTAACTGCTGTTGTCGATCAGGTCGGGTATGGCCACACGGGGCAGCGTCAGCGAGTTGATGGTCACATAGATGGTGCGCCCCTCCTTGACACTGGCACCCGCCACAGGCTGCTGCAGTACCACACAGCCGGCAGGCATCTCCTTAATATAGGTAGAGTCGTTGGCTTTCAGGATCAGCCCTTTCGACTGGGCCACCTCTATGGCCCGCGCATAGTTCATGCCCGTCAGCCCAGGCACCTCGATGCCTTCGCCATGGTGGGTGTAGAGGTTCAAGCCCCACACCAGGCCCCCAAACAGCAGAAGCACGAACAGCAGCATGGCTGCCACATGCAGCAGCACGGTGCGCCAGCCCCACGGCTTCTTCGGTTCATTCTCATTGATGCTCATATCTATTTTCGCATGCTCAACTTAATTTGTTGCAAAGATACAAAAAATATCTTAGCCAACAAGCGTTTTCCTGAGAAAAATTACACCCGGATGCAACGGCTGTCACATCCGGGTGGTAACTCTATGCTCTGGAGCGCACGGACTACTTGCCGTGGTGCTCGTCAGAAACGGTTAACTTCTTGCGGCCCTTTGCGCGGCGTGAAGCCAGGACGCGACGGCCATTCTTGGTGGCCATACGCTCGCGGAAACCATGCTTGTTCACGCGGCGACGATTGTGCGGCTGAAATGTTCTTTTCATTGCTTTATACTATTTATTTTTGTTACTATTGACGCTTTTGGGCTGCAAAATTACTCAAATCTTTTTAAATACGCAAGTTTTAATGCATTTTTTCATCGGTAATTATTAATTTTTAATTTTTTTGTTGTACCTTTGCACCCAAAATCAAATTACACATTATTTAATTAATATGATTAACTCACAAGACATTAAGAAAGGCACCGCCATTCGCATGGACGGCGCCATTTGGGTGTGCATCGACTTCCAGCACCGCAAGCCGGGCAAGGGCAACACCATCATGATCATCAAGTTGAAGAACGTCAGCGATGGCCGCGTGCTCGAGCGCCGCTTCAATATCGGCGAGAAACTGGAGGACGTCATCATCGAGCGCCGCCCCTACCAGTATCTCTACGAGGACCAGTCGGGCCGCATCTTCATGAACCAGGAG
>DETM01000045.1:0-22152 GCA_002361655.1 Prevotella sp. UBA3288
AGTTGCAGAAGTCGGGCCACCACGCCCGGCTGACGAAGCCCGCTTTGCCGGCAAAGAACTTGCCATAGACGCAGTTGCCCTCGGTGACAATCTCACCCTTCCACTTCCAAAGCGGCCAGTCCCATCCGCCATCGGGCAGCACCACGTAGCGACAGTCGTCAGCCACGACATCATCTGCCGAGAAGCCCGCCACGCCACCGTCGAGTAGTGGCAGGAAACCTATCTGCTGAATATAATCCATTAACTCTGCTGCTGTATAAATCTCTTTCATCTCGCTTATTCTGTTACATCGGGTGCAAAGGTAATAAAAATTGCAGAAAAACGGAGCGTTTATTTTGCTTTTCGACCGACTTTTCGTAATTTTGCAGCCAATGAGGACGTTTTTTCATGATAAATAACTACGAACTTATTCTCTCGTTTCGTATAAAATTCGTAATTTTGCAATCGTATGGGGGATTATCATAATAACCACAATATGATGAACATAGGTGACAAGGCACCCGAAATTCTGGGTGTATGAAGGCAAGGGAGGTTATCGCATATATGGAGTCGCTGCGCAACAACGAGCAGCGGCGGGTGCTGATGCGGTTCTTCAAGACCGGACCGGGAGAGTATGGCGAGGGCGACGAGTTTCTGGGGCTGAAGGTGCCGCAGACACGCGAAGTGGTACGTGCCGTTGCTAAGGACATCGCATTGGAGGAGGTTCCAGAGTTGTTGCTGTCGAAATGGCATGAGGTGCGACTCTGCGGGCTGCTGATACTGGTGTCGAAGTTCGAGCGGCTGTCAACCAAACGGCTGATGCATGACAAGGAGGCCATCCGAGGACGCGACGAGATTCTGACGATGTACCTGCAGTATGCGGAACGGGCCAACAACTGGGACTTAGTGGATTTGTCGGCACCGAAGATACTGGGACATTGGCTACTGCTACCCACGGCCCTTGGGAGTGGCAGAAGATATAAGCAACAAGTGCTGGACGACCTTGCAAAGAGCGACAACCTCTGGCGGCAGCGCATGAGCATCGTCTGCACGTGGAAGACATCTTGGGCAGGCGACCCGTCGTGGTGTCTGCACTATGCCGAGATGCACCTGCACCATCCCCACGACCTGATGCATAAGGCCGTGGGCTGGATGCTGCGCGAGATGGGTAAGCGCTGTGGCATGGAACTGTTGCGCGACTTCCTCCGCCAGCATGTCCACGAGATGCCCCGCACCACCCTGCGCTATGCCATCGAGAAGATGTCGGAAGAAGAGCGGCAGCAGTGGATAACAGAGGAGTGAGAATCGTGCCTTGATAACTTTTTAAGACAACACATGCCAAACCTCTTTAACCGAACTGGCTTTCAGTCTTTCAGACGGACGAACTGAAGCGAAAGAAAAAAAATGCTTTTCTGTTTGTTTCTCTCAGTATTATTTTGTAACTTTGCAGGCAAATTCCAATAATACGTATTTTAAAAAGAAGTTTTGATTGAGAAGCATATTGTTTTAGAGGATATTGACCCCGTGGTATTCTTTGGGGTCGGCAATGCCCACCTGCAGATGATGCGTGGATTGTATCCCAAACTGCGCATCATGGCCCGCGACAACGTCATCCGCATCATGGGTGATGAAGAGCAGATGGCCGCCTTCGAGGAGAGCAGCGAGAAGATGCGCCAGCATGTGATCAGGTTCAACACATTGACCGAAGAAGACATCATCGACATCACCAAAGGCAAGCACACTCGTGAGCAAGTGCCCGATGGCGTGGTGGTCTACTCTATAGCCGGCAGACCCATCAAGGCCCGCAGTGAGAACCAGCAACATCTCATCGATGCCTATAACAGCAATGACATGGTGTTTGCCGTGGGGCCGGCCGGAACAGGCAAGACCTACTTGTCCATCGCCCTGGCTGTGAAAGCCCTGAAGGAGAAGACGGCCAAGAAGATCATCCTTTCCCGTCCGGCAGTCGAGGCTGGCGAAAAACTAGGGTTCCTACCTGGCGATATGAAAGACAAAATTGACCCATACCTGCAGCCACTCTATGACGCTCTGGAGGATATGATTCCACAGGTGAAGTTGCAAGACATGATGGAGAAGCATGTCATCCAGATAGCCCCACTGGCCTTCATGCGAGGGCGCACGCTAAGCGATGCCGTGGTCATCCTCGACGAGGCCCAGAACACGACTCCAGCACAGATACGTATGTTTCTCACTCGCATGGGTTGGAACACGAAGATGATCGTCACTGGCGACATGACCCAGATTGACCTGCCCCACTCGCAGAAGAGCGGTCTCATCGAGGCTCTGCACATTTTAAATAACGTAGAGGGCATCGGCGTAGTCAACCTGAACCAGAAGGATATCGTTCGCCATAAACTAGTAACCCGAATTGTCAATGCCTACGAGGCCTTCGATAAGGAGGCCGGAGGCTAAACTTCAAATCGTAAATTGTAAATAACAATTATAATGAAAGCATTAACAAAGACTGAGTTCCACTTTGATGGACAAGAAAGTGTTTACCACGGTAAAGTCCGTGACGTCTACAACATCAACAACGACCTGATGGTCATGGTGGCAACCGACCGTATCTCGGCTTTCGACGTGGTACTGCCCAAGGGCATTCCCTTCAAGGGTCAGGTACTCAACCAGATTGCAGCCCAGTTCCTGGATGCCACTGCCGACATCTGCCCGAATTGGAAACTGGCGACCCCCGACCCAATGGTGACCGTGGGTCTGAAGTGTGAGGGCTTCCGTGTGGAGATGATTATCCGCTCCATACTCACCGGCTCGGCCTGGCGTGAATACAAAAACGGCTGTCGCGAACTGTGCGGTGTCAGACTGCCTGACGGCATGAAGGAGAACGAGCGTTTTCCTGAGCCCATCATCACCCCGACGACCAAGGCCGATGAAGGGCACGACATGAATATCTCTAAGGCAGAGATTATAGCCCAGGGGCTCGTCTCCGCTGAGGACTATGCCATCATGGAAGACTACACCCGTAAGATTTTTGCCCGTGGTCAGGAGATTGCCGCCAAGCGTGGCCTCATTCTTGTCGACACCAAATATGAGTTTGGCAAGCGCGATGGCAAGGTCTACCTCATCGACGAGATTCACACCCCCGACAGCAGCCGCTATTTCTATGCCGACTGCTACGAGGAGAAACTGGCCAAGGGGGAACCCCAGCGTCAGTTATCAAAGGAGTTCGTACGCCAGTGGCTCATTGAGCACAACTTCATGAACGAGCCCGGTCAGGTAATGCCTGAGATTACCGATGCCTATGCCGAAAGTGTTTCTGAGCGCTATATTGAACTTTACGAGCACATCACCGGCACCGCCTTCAACAAGGCCACCGAGGAAGGCGACATCGCTGCACGTATAGAGCGAAATGTCACCAACTGGCTGAATAACCGATAAAACGAGACCAGATTTTTCCGGACATTCGGATTATCCGGATTTTCCGCCCCCAGACTCCAAGAAGCCCCATGACCTACCAGCAGGAAAAAATCAATCCTTACCACGAAGGCGAAAAGGCAGCACAGGTGGAGCAGATGTTTGACAACATCGCGCCCAACTACGATAAACTGAACCATCGCCTATCGTGGAACATCGACCGAGCATGGCGCAAGAAGGCTATCGTCCAACTGGCACCATACCGTCCGCAGACAATACTTGACATTGCTACGGGCACTGGCGACTTTGCCATCCTCTCGGCTAAGATACTAAGACCGGCAAGCCTCATCGGAGCCGACATTAGCGAAGGGATGATGGATATCGGACGGCAGAAGGTTCGACTACAGGGACTGCAGAACATCATTTCCTTCGCCAAGGAGGACTGCCTCCACCTGTCATTTGCCGACAACACTTTCGACGCTGTGACAGCAGCCTTCGGCATTCGCAACTTTGCCGATCTGGACAAGGGCCTTCAGGAGATGTACCGCGTACTCAAGCCCGGCGGACATCTGAGCATCGTTGAACTGACCACGCCTGTCGCATTCCCCATGAAACAACTCTTCCATATCTACTCCCACACGATACTGCCCACCTACGGACGACTCATTTCCAAGGATACTAGTGCCTACTCCTATCTGACAAAGACCATAGAGGCCTTCCCACAAGGAGAGCATATGCAGCACATCCTCAGACAGGCGGGCTTCAAGAACCCAGGTTTCAAGCGACTCACCTTTGGCATTTGTACGATGTATTTTTCAACCAAATAAACCCTAAAGACCATGGACAAGTACGGACTCATAGGCTACCCGCTCGGGCATTCCTTCTCTATCAGTTACTTCAACCAGAAGTTTGCCGACGAAGGCATCAATGCCAAGTATATGAATTTCGAGATTCCCAATATAGAGGACCTCATAGAAGTGATTGACTCGAATCCCGAACTAAAAGGACTTAACGTCACCATCCCTTATAAGGAGAAGGTGATGGAATATCTGGACAGCATCAGTCCTGAGGCCCGTGCCATCGGGGCCGTCAATGTCATCCGTGTCACCCATCAGGGCAACGACATCCAGTTGAAGGGCTTCAACAGCGATGTCATCGGATTCACACAGAGCATAGAACCCATGCTCGAACCGCATCACAAGAAAGCACTTATCTTGGGCACAGGCGGCGCATCGAAGGCCGTCAACTACGGTCTGAAGTCGCTCGGTTTAGAGACCGTCTATGTCAGCCGCTATCGCCGACCTGAGACCATCTGCTACGAGGATATCACACCCGACGTTATTCACGAGTACAATGTCATAGTCAACTGCACCCCAGTGGGTATGTTCCCTAGGACCGAGGAGTGTCCGAAACTGCCTTACGAGGCTCTTGACGAGACCAATATCCTCTACGACCTCATCTACAACCCCGATGAAACACTCTTCATGAGGCGGGGGGGCGAACATGGTGCCAGTGTTAAAAACGGACTGGAAATGCTCCTTTTACAGGCATTTGCCTCATGGGAGTTCTGGAACGGTAAGGAAAAGTAAAATGACAAATAATGTAAAAAGATACAAACATGGACAACAGGTATATGATGCGTGGCGTCAGTGCTGCTAAAGAAGACGTTCACAACGCCATTAAAAACATCGACAAGGGTATTTACCCACAGGCTTTCTGCAAAATCATACCCGATATTCTGGGTGGTGACCCGAACTACTGCAACATCATGCATGCCGACGGTGCCGGAACAAAGTCGAGCCTTGCCTATATGTATTGGAAGGAGACTGGCGATCTCTCTGTCTGGAAAGGTATCGCACAGGATGCCATTGTCATGAACACCGACGACCTGCTATGTGTAGGTGCCGTTGACAACATCCTTGTGTCGTCGACCATCGGCCGCAACAAAATGCTGGTACCTGGCGAGGTCATCTCTGCCATCATCACCGGTACCGACGAACTGTTGGCCGAACTGCGCCAGATGGGCATTGGTATTTGGCCTACCGGTGGCGAGACTGCCGATGTAGGCGATCTGGTGCGCACCATCATCGTCGACAGCACTGTCACCTGCCGCATGAAACGCAGCGATGTCATCGACAATGCCAACATCCGGCCGGGCGACGTCATCGTCGGTCTATCGTCTACCGGGCAGGCCACCTATGAGCACCGCTACAATGGCGGCATGGGAAGTAACGGCCTCACCTCTGCCCGTCATGACGTCTTCTCAAAATATCTTGCAGAGAAATATCCTGAGAGTTATGACCATGCCATGCCTGACGACCTCGTCTACAGCGGCCGATATGCCCTCGACAGCATAGTCAACGGTTTACCCGTCGACATGGGTCAACTGGTGCTCTCGCCCACCCGAACCTATGCTCCCGTCATCAAGCATCTACTCGACGAACTACGTCCAGAGATTCACGGAATGGTTCATTGTACAGGTGGTGCTCAGACCAAGGTGCTACACTTCGTCAGCGACAACTGTCGTGTCATCAAGGACAATCTGTTCCCCGTACCCCCGCTCTTCCGTGCCATCCATGACTGCTCGCAGACTGACTGGCGCGAAATGTATCAAGTGTTCAACATGGGTCACCGTATGGAGATCTATGTTTGTCCGGAAATGGCCGACCGTGTTATCGACATCAGCCGGTCGTTCAATATCGATGCCCAGGTCGTCGGCCATATCGACGAAGGTCCGAAGAGTCTTACCATCCAAAGCGAATTCGGCACTTTCTCATACTAAAATTGAATTGAAATTATAGTAAAATGTTTGCTCATCTGAAAGAAAATGACTACCTTTGCAGGTGATTTGGGGCATCCCTTCTAATTCAGGCATGTAGATGAAACTCGTCATCATGACAAAAGCCACGTTTTTCGTGGAAGAAGACAAGATTTTGACCACCCTCTTCGAGGAAGGTTTGGAGAATCTGCACTTATACAAGCCGGAATCTGAGCCCATCTATTCCGAACGGTTGCTCACTCTGCTACCCGAAGACTATTACAAGAAAATTACCGTTCACGACCACTTCTATCTGAAGGAGGAATTCGGACTACACGGCATTCATCTGAATAACCCAAGTGACGCCCTGCCCTACGGCTATAAAGGATATGTAAGTATTACCTGCCGGAAACTAGAAGATTTGAAGGAGGCCAAGAAACGCTCGTCGTACGTCTTTCTGCGGAACGTCTACGACAGTCAGGGAGAGCCTACTGAGAAAAGATCGTTTACGGAAGAACAACTGAAGTCTGCTGCCAGACAAGGGCTTATAGATAAACATGTGTATGCTTTGAGCGGCATCAATCTGAATAACATCAAGCGTATGAAGGACCTGGGCTTTGGCGGTGTGGTCATAAGCACCGACCTGTGGCAACACTTCAACATCCACCAGGAACAGGACTACAAAGAACTGATTACCCACTTCAACAAGTTGCGCAAGGCTGTAGGATAAGTAACGAATAAAGAACCTAAATAGAGCAATGACTACACAAAATTACATGGTATTCTCTGGCACGGCCACAAGATACCTGGCAGAGAAAATCTGCCAAAGCCTGGGTTGCCCACTCGGCAAACTCCAGAACACCAAATTTTCTGACGGAGAGTTTGCGGTCTCCTACGAGGAGTCTATCCGCGGACGTGACATTTTCCTAGTGCAGAGCACATTTCCAAACAGCGATAACCTGATGGAACTGCTGCTGATGATTGATGCCGCCAAGCGTGCCTCGGCCCGCACTATCAACGCTGTCATTCCCTACTTCGGATGGGCCCGTCAAGACCGTAAGGACAAACCCCGCGTGAGCATCGGTGCCAAACTGGTGGCCGACTTGCTGAGCGTGGCCGGTGTGAACCGTCTCATCACCATGGATCTGCATGCCGATCAAATACAGGGATTCTTCAACGTACCTGTCGATCACCTCTATGCTTCTGGCGTACTGCTACCCTATCTGCAGAGCCTGAAACTGAAAGACATGGTCATTGCCTCGCCCGATGTCGGCGGTTCCAAACGTGCCAACACCTACGCCAAGTATCTTGGCTGTCCCCTCGTGCTATGCAACAAGACCCGTGCTCGTGCCAACGTGGTGGCAGAAATGCAGATCATCGGTGAAGTGGAAGGCAAGAACGTAGTGATTGTCGACGACATGGTCGACACCGCCGGAACCATCACCAAAGCCGCCGACCTGATGAAGGAACATGGTGCCAAGACCGTCAGGGCCTGTGCCTCGCATTGCGTGATGAGCGGTCCGGCAAGCGACCGCGTGCAAGAGTCGGCCCTCGAAGAAATTGTCTTCACCGACTCTATACCCTATACGCAACGCTGCGCTAAAGTGAAGCAGATCAGCGTGGCCGACATGTTTGCAGAGACCATTCGCCGTGTCATCGAGAACGAGAGTATCAGCGACCAATATTTAGTATAAACTTATGAAAACAATCACAACCATTCTTGGACTTGCTACTACCGTTCTGATGATGACAGCCTGCCATACGAACGCCTTCAAAATAGAAGGTGTGGCTGACGGTTACGAAGACGGCGACACCCTTGTAATATATGAGGCGTTGACCAACGACGCCCTCGATACTCTCTTTGTGAAGGACGGTCACTTCACTTATGAGAGCGACATCGACAGTGTGATACTCTGTGCGCTGACCCCTGCTGACCATTCGGCTTTCGTTGTCTTCATCCGCGAGCCGGGCACCATCCGGATGACCCTGTCGAAAACCGAGCCGTCAACCATCGCCGGCACCGAAGCCAACGATGCCTGGCAGGCCATGAACGACAAACAGGCAGAGATACAGGCCAAAGTGGAAGATTTGGTGGGCAGTATCACCTCCGAAGATGAGGAAAATGCCAATCAGGACTCTATAGTCAGTGAATACAACCGATTGTTGGAAGAGTCTGCAAAAAGTATGATCAACCTGGTAGAAACCAACATCGACAATGAGTTTGCCTATATCGTCATCACCCAGATGGGCAGAAGTGACATTTTTACTCCGGAGAAACTGGCAGAATTAATTGGCAAGATGCCTGAGAAATTCAAAAAGCGTCAGGCCATCATGGACTTGGAACGGGACTTGGAAGCCACCAAGAACACAGCCGTCGGTGGCGCATTGGACGACTTCTTTCTGCCAACCCCCGACACGATGGGCATCAGCGTCCTTAACGAGGTGAAGAAGAACAAAATAACGGTGCTCGACTTCTGGGCATCGTGGTGCGGTCCGTGTCGCAACGAGATGCCATTCATGAAAGATCTTTTGGAAAAGTATCGGGAGAAAGGTTTTGGCATCATCGGCATTTCGGTAGACCAAGATGCAGAGGCTTGGAAGACGGCCATCGAAGAACTTGGTCTCACCTGGCTTCAGGTATGGGACAACCAACAGAAGATGAGTAGTGCTTTCCGCGTGCAAGCCATCCCTTTCACGGTGGTGGTCGACCAACAGGGCAAGATTCTGGCCAAGGAACTGCGAGGTACCGATTTGGAAGCCTTCGTCAACGAACAACTGGCAAAATAATTCGACAAGAATATTCATCATTAAGAAAGGAGGGCAAGTCATCGATGACTTGCCCTCCCTCTTCTTTTGCGATTTCGCAACTAAACGACCCTGTTATCACGAGGAAAGACCACTGTCGGTTTAAAAGACTTGGCCTCTTCGAAATCCATCAGGGCATAGGAAATGATAATCACCGTATCGCCCACCTGCACCCTGCGGGCCGCAGCCCCATTCAGACAGATGCATCCGGACCCTCGCTCACCTTTTATAATATAGGTCTCAAAGCGCTCACCATTATTATTGTCGAGCACCTGTACCTTCTCGCCGGCTATCATGTTGGCAGCATCCATCAGGTCCTCGTCGATGGTAATACTGCCCATATAGTTCAGATTAGCCTCCGTCACCTGCACACAGTGCAGTTTCGACTTCATCACTTCTATAAACATAGCCATCAGACCTCCTTGTACTTAATATGGTCAATCAAGCGGATTGGCGTCTTACCGCAATAGACTGTGATGCAGCCCACTACATAAGGCGAGTCATCCCAGTTTGCCACATTCTGCAGCGTGTTACCATCGACAATAGCATAATACTCCACCTCGAGGCCGTCTACAGCATTGATGTCGGCCACTACCTTGTCATGGGTCTCCTGCAAAGTATGTGTCTTTGCATAGTCGATACTGGTCTTCAGGGCCTTGTAGATGGCAGGGGCAATGGCTCGCTCATCAGGGGCCAGCAACGTATTACGGCTGGAACGGGCCAGACCGTCGGCATCGCGCACGATGGGACACTCTACGATTTGCACGTCCAACTGCAGATGGTGCACCATAGCCTTCACCACAGCAATCTGCTGCCAGTCCTTCTCTCCGAAATAAGCACGGTCCGGACGTACAATATAAAACAGACGGCTGACCACCTGGCATACGCCATTGAAATGGCCGGGCCGATGGGTGCCTTCCATCACCGTTGACACAGGAGGATATTCAAAGTGACGGTTATCGGGCGTAGGATACATCTCTTCCACCTCTGGTGCAAAGACAAAGTCTGCCTTGCACTCGTCGAGAAGCCTGCAGTCGGCCTCCAGGTCGCGCGGATAGTTCTTTAAGTCGTTCTTGTCATTGAATTGGGTAGGATTTACGAAGACTGAGACAACGGTGATGCCATTCTCCTTCACACTGCGGCGCACCAGCGAAGCATGACCTTCGTGCAGTGCACCCATCGTGGGCACCAGTCCAATCGTTTTTCCCGCCTTTCGAGCCTCAAAGAGGGCATTCTGCAAGTCGACAATTTTCTGAAATACTCTCATTCCTATTTCTTCGTGATTTGATTTGAGCGTGCAAAATAACAACAAATTTTGCAAATATGGAAAAAAAAGACTAAAAATAACCCTATAAAATGTCACTTTTTCCTAAAATCACACATTTTCTTAGGATTTCTAAGGAAAAAGTTGTACCTTTGCAGAAGTTAAACGAAAGAAGATGGCAAAAAAGAAAATACTATTTATCAATCAGGAGATTGCTCCATATGTACCGGACAACAGCATGTCTATCATGGGTCGCGAACTGCCAAGAGCCATTCAGGAGCAGAACCACGAGATTCGTACATTTATGCCTAAATGGGGCAATATCAATGAACGACGTGGACAGTTGCATGAGGTCATCCGTCTGTCGGGCATGAACCTGATCATCGATGATACCGACCATCCACTCATCATCAAAGTGGCATCGATACCCACCGCCCGCGTACAAGTCTACTTCATCGACAACGACGACTATTTCGCAAAGCGTCAGATGGAAGTAGACGAGATGGGCATCAGTTATCCTGACAATGGTGAGCGCGCCATCTTTTTCGCCAGAGGGGTGCTCGAGACAGTCAAGAAACTACGCTGGACGCCCGACATTATCCACTGTCAAGGATGGATGGGGGCTGTGGTGCCGCTCTACATCAAGACAGCCTACCACGACGAGCCATCGTTTGCCAACACGAAGGTTGTCACCTCACTGTTCACCAAGACTCTTAAAGACGATCTAGGCACTAACTTCAAGAAGTGTATAGAATTCCGTGATGCCAAGGCAGAACTGCTGAAAGGCTATAAGGACAATTTCGACTTCGAAGAACTGGGCAAACTAGCCATCGACTACAGCGATGGAGTGGTACAGGCCGACAAGGAAGTAAACAAATCGCTCGTAAACTATGTCAAGAGCAAAGGCATCCCCTTCCTGCCTTACAAGGAGGATTTTGCTGAAGCCTACGAGGCTTTCTACGATCAGATATGCCCCACGGACGATGATAAAGCATAGTCCTCACTCAAAGAAATGATGATAATTAGAGATAACAGAGATAACAAAGATGAACAAACTTATAACAATGGCTAGTGTCGCCTTAGCGGCAATGGCCATTTATTCTTGCGATGAGGATACCGCCGCCATCGGACAGTCGCTAACCCATGAGACAGACAAACTAAGTGTCACGTCTGCCAACTTCGAGGTAAGCACCAAGACCATTGTTGCCGACTCTGTTTACACACTGAGCAACACATGCTACTTCGGCTGCATCAAAGATCCGGAGACCGGCACACAGGTCAAGAGCGAATTTTCTTCACAATTCCGCATCTCGGAGCATGAATACGTGTTCCCAGAAGAAGACATCGTTTCGAGAGTCAATGATCTGCCTGCTGCTGACTCATGCGAACTGATTATCTTCATACAGAAGCCCTTCAGTGCCAAAGACAGCCTGAACGCCATCAAGATGCGTGTCTGCGAACTAGACAAGCCCATGGAAGAAGGACAGCGTTACTACTCGAACTATGACCCATTCAAACATGACATGATTCGCAAAGACGGCCTGCAGGTGGATAAGATGTTCTCATACGCCAACCTGACCGACCCCGACACACTCCGGAGCAAATCCACATACTTTCACAACATACGCATAACGCTCAACGACATCTATATCGACAAAGCCGGCATATACTATGAAAACTACGGCACCTATATCCTGCAGCAGTATTTCAAACACCCGGAATACTTCCAGAATTCGTATGCCTTTTCACACCACGTGTGTCCCGGATTCTTTTTCCAGATAACCGACGGACTGGGATTCCACACACAGGTCTACGGCATCGGACTGCGTATCTACTATACCGCCAAATTCGGCAATGATATTATCAACACATCGATGGCGATGGCAGGAACCAGCGAAGTGGTGCAGACCACGTTTGTCTCTAATGACAATGAGACCATCCGCCAACTGGCCGACGAGAGCGACCACACCTACATCAAGAGCCCGTCAGGCCTCTTCACAGAGGTCACGCTGCCTATAACGCAAATCAAGTACAACCATGAGGGAGACTCGCTTTTGGCCTCGAGAATTGTATTCCAGCGCATCAACAACCAAACTACCGACGACCGTGTGCTGGGCATCCCTTCCACCCTGCTGATGGTGCCGAAAGACAGCCTTCACAATTTCTTCGAAAAGAGCAAGGTGCCCGACAACAAACTGACCTACGTCAGTTCATATACATCGAGCACCAACACCTATACGTTCAGCAATATCTCGAACCTCGTCACCAACCTGTGGAACACCATGAAACGTGAAACGACAAAAGATCCGAACTGGACGAATCAACATCCAAACTGGAACAAGGTGCTCCTTGTGCCTGTCAGTTATACGAGCAGCACGTCATCGAGCGAGATCACCAATGTAGAGCACGACATGCGCCTGACCAGTGCCCGACTGGTGGGCGGTCCGCAGAATGCCAACCAGCCGATACAGATCAACGTGGTCTACGGCAAGTTCAAAGACTAAGACCATGGCTGACGGCTATCTCGAGAAACGACAGCAAGACTACGAGGCCCGCAAGGCCGACTACCTGCGGCGCAAGCGTCATCTGCCTCTTCAGAAGCCCCGTTTGGAACATCCCGACGACGAGGCCTTGTAGTAATCTGTCGACAAGAAGTCTTATTTAAGAATTTTGTATTTGGCAAATTTCAGCAGCAACTGCTTCGTGCCGGTGTTGCGAAATTCCACTGTGGCCTTCTCGTTCTCGCCACTTCCCTCCACCTTCAAGACAGTACCTATGCCAAAGCGCTGGTGCTCGATGACAGCACCTTCGTGAAGCGATGACGATGACAAAGATACCGATGTTGATGCCATGGGTGATGATGTCATGGGAGTAAGCAGTTTGAAACGACTGCTGCCCTGCTCCATCTGACGATGGAACGAGGGACTGAAAGGATCAACTGCTGTTTCTGGCTGGCGCGGTGCCACCTGACGGGGCTTGGGGTCGGCCCTAAACTGAGTGCCCACAGGTCGCGGATTTTGCATCCACTCCGGGCCTTCCGATGGCCGTTGCCAGGGCTTGCGCGGTTCGGCACGCCATTCGTTGGCTCCATTCTCCTCACCCTCGACGCGCAACAGGCGGTGATCGATGTCACGGATAAAACGCGAAGGCGTGTCATACTCCATCCTGCCATAGCGGAAACGATTTTGTGCACAGGTCAGGATACAATGTCGCTCTGCACGGGTGATGGCCACGTAGAGCAAACGGCGCTCTTCCTCCAACTCACGCATCGAGTTGACACACATGGGCGACGGAAAGATGTTCTCCTCCAGACCGACCACAAAGACCGTAGGAAACTCCAAGCCCTTGGCCGAATGGATGGTCATCAGCGACACCTTCGGCTGGCTCTCATCACCATCGCTGTCAAGGTCGGTGAGCAGCGCCACCTCCTGCAGAAAATCGCTGAGTCCCACCTGGTCGCCCATGTCCTCCTCACGCCGACTCTCGACAAAGTCCTGCATACCGCCCATAAATTCCTCCAGGTTCTCCTGACGCGACAGGTCCTCTGGGTTGCGACTGGCATAGATTTCTTTCGACACACCACTCTCCATGATGATATCATACCCCAACTGATAGGCGTCCTCGCCATCTTTACGGGCATTCCACCCTTCAATAAGTTGTCGGAAGGCCTCTACTTTCTTGGCAGTGCCGCTCGCTATCTCAAGATGGAACAGCGAGGGCTGCTGAATAACATTCCATAGCGACACGCCATAGGCCGATGCCGTCGCCACAATCTTGGCCACCGTTGTGTCGCCAATACCACGTGTGGGATAGTTGATGATACGCTTCAGCGCCTCTTCGTCGTTGGGATTAGTCACCACACGGAAGTAGGCAATTACATCCTTAATCTCTTTACGCTGATAGAACGACAGACCACCATAGATACGATACGGGATGCCTTCCTTGCGCATTTGTTCCTCGAAAGAACGGCTCTGGGCGTTGGTGCGATAGAGAATGGCGAAGTCGCTATACTCACACTTGTCTTTCCGACGGATACGCTGGATATCCTTACACACGATGATGGCCTCCTCGCGATCACTATATGCAGGTTTCAAGATGAGTTTCTCGCCCTCGTCCTTCTTGCTGAACACATCTTTCGGAATCTGTCGTTCATTCTTACTGATCAGGCTGTTGGCAGCCTGCACGATCAGTTGGGTTGAGCGGTAGTTCTGTTCCAGTTTAAAAAGTTGGGCATTATCATAGAAATTTCTGAAATTCAGTATGTTATCAATATTAGCGCCACGAAAACTATAGATACTCTGGGCATCGTCGCCCACAACGCAAACCCGCTGGCGCTCACGGGTCAACTGGAGCACAATCTGTTGCTGAACATAGTTGGTGTCTTGATACTCATCGACCAGCACATAGAGAAACTTCTCGGCATATTTCCGACGGATGTCCTCATGGGTCTTCAGCAGAAGAAAAGTTTGCACGAGCAGGTCGTCGAAGTCCATAGCATTGGCCTGTCGGCAACGCTCGGCATAGCGCACATAGACCTCTGCCACCTTGGGGCGTTTGCTGTCGAAGAGCGAGCAGTTGACAAACTCACCGGGCATGACGAGATGGTTCTTTGCCATCGAGATCTGGTCGCTGACCGACGATGGCTTGTACTGTTTGTCGTCCAGTCCCATCTCCTTGACAATACTCTTCACCAACGAACGGGCGTCAGTCTGGTCATAGATGGTGAAGTCTGAATTATAGCCAATATGTTCAGCCTCCACCCGCAGGATATGGGAAAAGACAGAGTGGAAGGTGCCCATCTGCAGATAACGTGCCTGTTCAGGTCCTACCAGTCGTCCGATTCGCTCCTTCATCTCGCGAGCCGCCTTGTTCGTAAATGTCAGGGCCAGAATGTTCCAGGGCTTGAGACCTTTCTCCTGCAGCAGGTAGGCAATCTTATAGGTCAGCACTCGTGTCTTGCCCGAGCCTGCTCCGGCAATGACAAGCGAGGCGCCATCACAATACTCGACAGCGGCACGCTGGCTCTCGTTCAGTTGTTCCAAAAGATTCTCAACCATTTGCCAACCTGTATATATCTGTCATTTCCTGTTCGTGTAGCACCTCCATAGCGCCCACTGTAATTGTTCCCTCACGACTACACTTTCTGACCATCAAGGCAATCTCGTCGTCAGTGACAGGACGGCCGATGAGTTCCGGTATGTTAGTAGGCATTCCTATACGGCGATAGAAATTCTCCATGGCCTCGATACCCAGCAATGCCGTATGCTCCGGATGAGTGAAATCGTTGGTGACGCCCATCACGTTGACAGCAAACTGCACAAAGCGCGTCAGGTGGTTCTTCATCGTATAGCGTGCCCACGAACCCCAGATGGCAGCCAGTCCAGCGCCATGCGTCACGCCAAAAAGGGCACTCAACTCATGCTCCAGACGATGGGTGGCAAAGTCTTTCTCCGTGCCACATTCCGTCAGGTCATTATGCGCCAGTGAGCCGGCCCACATAATCTGTGCCCGGTAGCGATAGTCTTCAGGATGGCGGAGCACCTCGATGACACAGTCCTTGACCGTTCGCAACAAGGCTTCGCTGATAGCATCGGTAAGCGTCATCTCCTCATATTTCGAGAAGTAGCGCTCCATGGTGTGCATCATGATATCGGTGGCGCCGGCTGCTGTTTGATAGGGTGGCAACGTATAGGTGCGCTCCGGGTTCATGATGCAGAACTTGCAACGGCAAAGGTCACTGTTGATTCCACGTTTGACAAGTCCCTCGTCCTTGGTGATCACTGCGCTGCTCGACATCTCGCTACCGGCTGCCGGGATGGTGAGCACCACACCGATGGGCAGGCACGACTGCGGTACGGCCTTGCCACACCAGAAGTCCCACACATCACCATCGTAGCCCACGCCATAGCCGATGGCCTTAGACGAGTCGATCACGCTGCCACCGCCGACAGCCAGAATAAAGTCGACCTTCTGTTCACGACACAGGGCAATACCCTTTCTGACCATCGACAGCAGCGGATTAGGTACAACCCCACCCAGTTCCACATAGCCGATACCGGCTTCGTCAAGCATGGCAAACACCTTGTCGAGCAGTCCAGACTTGCGTGCAGAACTGCCTCCATAGTGCACCAGCACACGGCTGGCACCACAACTGCGAATCAACTGTGGAAGTTGTGCTTCCGAGTCACGACCGAAGACCACACGGGTCGGCGCATAGAAATTGAAGTCTTTAATCATATTCTAATAATTTTTATTTACCAAGCCTCTTAACGTGAAATACAGCCATTCCTGAATACGGAACAAAGTCCAGGTGGGCATCGGCCGATAGCCAAACTTGCTGACTTTGTGCTGGTCAAGCAACGGCCTTTCAATACCTTGCCATACCCGACGCAGTTCTGCCAGACCATAGTGCCGGTCTTCGTCGGACAATTGGCGTCCATGCACGAAATAGAACATATATACGTCTATCAAGTTGTGCCAGCGATGAGTCTCGTATACCGATAGTATCTCACGACTGACGTTCTGTTCCTTGAGCGACTGTTTCATCGACTCATTGGCACGCAGGTAGTCAAAGCGCCTGACGCTAACTTGATGAGTGGCCGATGCCCCGTGTTGGCGATAGTGATAGACACCACCGCAGCGTGTCACCTCACGGGCATACATATAGTGCAAGCGTGTGGTGTTGTCATCGCTATAGAGCCGGCACGTGGTGTCGTAGGGAAACCGCCGGTACATGTCTGTCCGCGCCATATAGACGCCATGAATCTGCCAGGTCAGACTCAACCGAAAGGCTTCTTCGCCTTTCAGACTCTCGAAATCGGGCATCTGATACATCTCGGCATGGTCAGAATGGTCGATTGACACATCGAACAGCACCACGTCTGTACTCTCGTCAAAACGAGCGACGGCCTGCTCCAGCGTGTCCGGTTCAAACCAGTCGTCAGCATCGAGCATACACACGAAATCGCCTTGAGCACGTTTCAGTCCTTCATTGCGAGCATAAGCCTGCCCCTGATTCGCCGGTAAGGTGACTACTTCTATCCTACTGTCCCGTCGGGCATAGTCAGCCAAGATCTCTGCCGAACGGTCCGTAGAGGCATCATCGACACAGACCACCTGAAAGTCCTTCAAAGTCTGGGCCAACAGCGAGTCAAGGCTCTTGTTCAGATAGCGAGCGGCATTATAGACCGCCATCAGCACTGTCACCTTAGCCATCACGATGCAGTTTTTTGTTCAACTTATTCTTCAAAGCATTCCAGAGTCCAACTTTCTGATGGAGAATAGTGAGAGACACGACAGCACTGACAAAACAGAGCGCCACGCCCAGTGTCCATCGGAACACAGGACTGTCGAGCAGTGTAGTAGCATAGACCACCAGCCCCAGTGGTATCTGTATAGTCGCCAGTTGGACGACGGGCAAGGAGATGCTGTAGCCATACTTGATATGCGTGTAAAGATAGACTATGATGATATCAGCCAAATAAGACAGCGTGACGGCTAAACCCGTACCCCATAGTCCCCAATTGTAGTAGAGCACGATAACCAGCACCACCGTCACCACATCGGCAATAGCCTCGGTAATCAGGTAACCCACGGAATTAGCCTTGGCCAGTTGCAAATACGAGATGGGCAACGAGATAGCCTTCAGATACATGGAAAGCACGGCAACCTGCGCCATGCCCACCACGGGCAGAAACTCGTCGGTAAACAGCAGAGGTATCACGATGGGCATCATGACAATAAAGAGCGTCAGCATTGGCGAGATGAGAAGCAACGACACCTCTATCTGCTTATTGACCATGTCGCACATCGCCACCCTGTCGTCGCCTACCGACGACAAGCGCGGGAAATAGTCGGTCTCCATGGCCGAGAACACCATGCCGGCATAGGTGATGGTCAACATATAGCCCGCATTATAGAACCCGACGATTTCGAGATTGCCCTGCACATTCAGATAAGAACGTATTATTATCTCCACAGCGCTGCCCAGCACGCCGGCCAACACGAAAGCCACACCCAGGCGTACCATGCCCATGCCTTCGCCCAGTATGCCGTATGCACCGCTAAAGGAGAGCGGATAGAGCCGATAGGAATACCAAATCGTAGTCAACAAAGCGAAAAATGCCAGCAGCACGATGACCGGCACAATGCCAGCCTGTCCGAAAAACATATAGACAGGAACCGACAGCAAGAGGGCCACAAAGACGTTGACCACCTGAATGACAGCCAGCGACTTCAGCCGACGACACCCCTTGAGGATGGCCGTCTCACCGCCCGATATCGCCATCAGGGCCACGGCAGGACCGAGCAGCACAAAGTGGAGCGTATGGTCGCCCCACGAGAATGTGAAGTTGCTCAGCAATGGCCCCGCCAGCATGCACAGAAGCATACCGACAAGTCCCGTCAGCAGGCTCCAGGCGCGCACCACCCTCACAAACCGGGTGATACGTGCCTCATCACCTCTGTCAAACAGTTCCGACACGTGGCGCACGGCACTGAACGAGATGCCGAGATTGGTGGCCTGCGATATGAAATTGATGGTGCTGTTGAACAGCGACACAAGGCCCATGCCATCAGGCCCCAGAAGCCAGGCCACAAGTTTATTGCGCACTAAGCCAATCAGTATGTTCAGAGTTTGCACTCCCCCGAAGATACTGATGTATTTTAGCACGTGTCCGTAACTGCTTTGCTCCTTATCCGCCATATTTTCACTATTCAAAACGCAAAATTACAACAAATATTTTGATTTTACGTTATTTTCATGTAATTTTGTGCCAATGAAACTCAGTATCATCATACCCGTCTACCGCACAGAGGCCACCATCGACCGCTGTATGGAGAGCATCGTAGGACAATCGTTCACGGATTGGGAGGCGATTCTCGTCGACGACGGGTCGCCAGACGCATGTCCGCAGAAGTGCGACGAATGGTGCCGGCGCGACAGTCGCATACGAGTCGTCCACCAAGTCAACGGCGGACTGAGCGATGCCCGCAATACGGGTATAGAGTTAGCCCAAGGGGAACGACTCACCTTTGTCGACTCCGATGACTATCTGGACACAGACACCTACGCACAGGTGATGCCGCTGGCCGAAGAGCACGACATCGTGGAGTTTCCGGCAGTCCGCTTCCATGGATCGCCGCAAGCCTCACTGCTCACCTTCCGACCTCAGGTGTGCACCGACCAAGCCCACTACTGGCTGACGCTGCGGGCCTATGAGCACACTTATGCATGGAACAAGATTTACCGGCGACAACTCTTCGACGACATCCGCTTCCCCAAAGGCAAAGTGTTCGAGGACGTGCACACACTGCCACGACTGATGCTACAGGCACATAGCATTGCCACTACCGACAGGGGGCTCTACTACTATTGCTATAACGAACAAGGCATCACGGCTACGGCAGATGGCCACAAACTGGAAAACCTGCTCGAGGCCCATCTCGCGGCTATGCGCCAGTGGTGCGACGATGCCTACTATCTGCATGTGCTCAACATACAGATGGATGTGACAGAACTGACCGGACAAGCCCCCATACTAACCCCGCGCAGAGTCAGCATCCTGTCGGCAGGGCTGACGTGGAAACAACGGCTGAAGGCCCTGACACTCAACACTCTCGGACTGGAGGGAATATGCAAACTGAACAAAATCATACATCGATGGACCAAGCACCACTCATAAGTTTCATCATACCCGTCTATGATGTGCCTGCCGACATTCTCTGCGAATGCATCAACAGCATCATGGCCTTGTCGCTCAGAGCCTACGAGCGCGAAATCATCGTCGTGGACGATGGCTCCAAGACGAGCCCCCTTGCCAAGATGGCATCGTTCGTTGACGACATCATCTATATACGTCAGAAGAACGGAGGTGTATCCACGGCGCGCAACACCGGACTCCGCATGGCCAGCGGACAGTACATACAGTTTGTCGACGGCGACGACTTGCTGCTGCCGATCTATGAGCATGTACTCGACTTGGCACGATTTGAGAAGGCCGACATGGTGATGTTCGACTTCACCAACAAGAACCATCAGCAGGTGGACTATACCGACGAGGGTCCTGTGACGGGTACGGAGTTGATGCACCGACAAAACATCCACGGCTCGGCCTGGGGCTTCATTTTCAAAACCAATATACTCGGCACTCTGCGCTTCACCCCAGGCATCGCCTATGGCGAAGACGAGGAGTTCACGCCACAACTGTTGCTGCGTGCCGAGCATGTCTACAAGACAACGGCAAAGGCTTATTTCTACCGCAAGCGCACCTCATCGGCCACAGGCAATGTCACCACCAGAAAGAAACTGCAACGTCTGCACGACACCAAGCAGGTCATCCTGCGACTACACCAGAAGGAAGACACACTGCCACTCGCCGATCGCATCGCACTGAAAAGGCGCATCGCCCAGTTGACGATGGACTACATCTATAATACGATGGTGCTGACAAGGAACCGCAAGTACCTCGACCGGCAACTGGAGGATCTGCGACGCGAGGGGCTCTTCCCCCTACCCGACCTTAAATGCACCACCAAGTACACGTGGTTCCGACGGATGACCAACTCGAAGGCAGGACTGACGCTGCTCATGCACACCCTGCCACTGATGACCCGAGAACGATGAAGATACTACTGCTCGGAGAATAAGATGAAGATACTACTGCTCGGAGAATACAGCAATGTGCACAACACCCTGGCCAGGGGACTGCACGAATTGGGACACCACGTCACGGTGGCCTCCAATGGCGACTTCTGGAAGAACTATCCGCGCGACATCGACCTGGCACGACGCGAGGGAAAGATAGGCGGACTGGCGCTCATGGCCAAGGTCTACAGCCTCCTGCCACGATGGCGAGGCTACGACGTGGTGCAACTCATCAACCCTATGTTCCTCGAACTCAGGGCCGAGCGCATCTTCCCCGTCTACCGCTATCTGCGACGCCACAACGGCAAGATGGTGCTCTGCGCCATGGGCATGGACTACTACTGGGTGCACGAATGTACCTACCGCAAACCCCTGCGCTATAGCGACTTCAATATCGGCGAACGGGTGCGGACAGACGCCACCGCTGTCAAGGAGCAGCGCGACTGGCTGGGCACCGCCAAGGAAAGTCTGAACAAGATGATTGCCGACGACTGCGACCACATCGTGGCTGGGCTCTACGACGACTACGTCTGCTACACGCCCTACTTCAAGCACAAGACATCGTTCATCCCACTGCCCATCGTCATGCCGACACCCCAGCCCGTCGTATGCCACTCGCCACTGCGCATCTTCATCGGCATCAGCAAGGGGCGGAGTGCATACAAGGGTACAGACATCATGCTCAAGGCTGCCGAGGATGTCTGTGCACAATATCCCGACAGGATGCAACTCATCAAGGTAGAAGGCGTGCCCTTCGACGAATACCAGCGTCTGATGGACGGCAGCGACGCCATACTCGACCAACTCTACAGTTACACACCCTCCATGAACCCCCTGCTCGCCATGTCGAAAGGCATCGTCTGCATCGGAGGAGGCGAACCGGAAAACTACGAGATACTCGGCGAGAAGGAACTGCGACCCATCATCAACGTACAGCCCGACTACAACAGCGTGCGCCACGAACTGCAGCAACTCGTTCTACACCCCGAACGACTGCCCGAACTCAAGCGGCAGAGCATCGAATACGTCCGGCGACATCACGACTACCGGCAGGTGGCCCGACGCTACGAACAGATATATCAACAATAGAAACAAAGACACACCGGCAATAAAAAAAATGAGGCTACACATCACGTGCAGCCTCATCTTCAGAAACTATTATATATGTTTTCGAACGATTATTTTCTTATTTGAAGAAGTCCTTTACGGCCTCATTCGGAACCATCTCCTCATCGAAGACGTATGCGCCAGTCTTCGGGCTGCGCACCATCTTGATGACCTTTGAATAAGCGCGACCATCCTTCGAACCTT
>DETM01000045.1:22229-40677 GCA_002361655.1 Prevotella sp. UBA3288
GCTCAGGCGTGTTCTTACGATTCTTGGTCGTAATGTAACGGCTGGTGCCGGGAAGACCGCTATTCTTCATCTCGGTGCACTCGAGTACCACTTGCACGCGATTGCCTTTTGCTTTCTTGCTTGCCATGGTCTATTAGTCTCCTATTACTTTAATGTCCTTCCAATCCACGAAGCCATTGGCTACTGCCTGCTTCAGAGCGGCGTCCAGACCTACTTTATTAATCATACGAAGGCCAGCAGCGCTGATCTTCAACTGTATCCAGCAGTCCTCCTCTACATAGTAGAACTTCTTGCTGAACAGGTTAACATCGAAACTGCGCTTTGTGCGATGCTTTGAATGCGACACATTGTTGCCAATCTGTGCCTTCTTTCCTGTGATTTGACAAATCTTAGACATTTCTATCTACTTTAATTTTGTTCCTTTTTAGTAACTTACTCCAAACAGGGTGCAAAGGTACACATTTTTATCAAGAATCGGAAATGTAGAATTAAGAATTAGCCAATCCTTAATATTTTTTAACTCTCAGCAGACTCCTCGTCACCCTTCTGCGCCCTCAGCAGTTCGCAAAACATCTGCATCGCCTTGTTGGTTGCAACAGCCAGGTTGACGTCGCGACCCTGGTCTTCCTCTATCTTATATGTTACGATTTGCTCTGCCGAACCACAAGCCAGCCAGATGGTGCCCACGGGTATCTCCTTCGTCCCGCCACCGGGGCCAGCAATGCCTGTGGCTGCTATGGCGTAGTCGGTGCCAAGGGTCTTGCAGGCACCCTTCACCATCTCGATGGCCACCTCTTCGCACACGGCAGTCTTCTCCTCGAGCAACGCGTGCGACACTCCCAGCAGGCGCTCCTTCACCTCGTTGACATAGCAGATGATGCCACCCTTGAAATATTTCGAGGCACCGGGCACGGCGATTATCGATTCCGCTATACGCCCGCCGGTACAACTCTCGGCAGTGCTCACCGTCCGCTCCATCTCCCACAGCAGTTCGCTCACCTCCCTGCTGATCATTTTTCCTTCAAAATCCATCTTGTATATTTACAATTTGACAATTTACAATTTCTTTTTCTTTATTTATCTGTTCTATTTATTCTACTATTCGGCTACCTATTTGAAAGTGACCTTGCTGAACGCAGGGGCGTCGATCGGACAGAACTGACCGTCCAGATACTTATAGTACCCCACGATGCCGATCATGGCAGCATTGTCGGTGGTGTAACTGAACTTCGGGATGTAGATCGTCCACCCGTAGCGCCGTGCATGGTCGTAGAAGGCACCGCGCAGACCGTTGTTGGCACTCACGCCACCGGCCACGGCAACATGCTTGATGCCCGTCTGCTTCACGGCCAGCCGCAGTTTCTTCATCAGTATGTCTGTTATCGTCCACTCCAGCGATGCCGCCAGGTCCTCCTTGTGGTGCTCCACAAACTGAGGGTCGTCCTCCACCCACTTGCGCAGGTTGTACAGAAACGAAGTCTTCAGCCCCGAGAAACTATAGTCCAGCCCCGGTATGTGCGGCTCGGCAAACTGATAGGCCCGCGCGTTGCCCTGACGGGCCAGACGGTCGATAATCGGACCGCCCGGATAGCCCAGACCCATCACTTTCGAGCACTTGTCGATGGCCTCGCCCGCAGCATCGTCGATGGTCTGTCCCAGCACTTCCATATCGTTGTAGGCGTTCACCTTCACTATCTGCGAGTTGCCACCGCTCACCAGCAGGCAGAGGAAAGGGAAAGGAGGCGGACAGAAGTCACCATCGCCACCATCGATGAAGTGAGCCATCACGTGGCCCTGCAGGTGGTTCACGTCGACCAGCGGAATGCCCAGCGAACGGGCAAAGCCCTTGGCGAAACTCACGCCCACCAGCAGCGAGCCCATCAGACCCGGACCACGGGTGAAAGCCACTGCCGACAGTTGCTCCTTCGTGATGCCGGCACGCTTGAGGGCCTGGTCCACCACGGGCACCACATTCTGCTGATGCGCCCGCGAAGCCAGTTCTGGCACCACACCGCCATAGGCTTCGTGGACAGCCTGCGACGCCGTCACGTTCGACAGCAGCACGCCATTCTTCAGCACCGCTGCCGACGTGTCGTCGCAACTCGACTCTATACCTATTATATATATATCCTTCTCCATCTTTTTTTCACGCTTCAGCCTAAATTCGGTGCAAAGTTACGAAATTCCCTGCAAACGGCCTTTAGAAAAAGGTGAAAACTTGTGAAAAAAGGGGGCGTCATGTCCGCTTTCCTACTTTCCGTATAGCGCCCTCAATAGGTGAGCACCTCTACGCCGTGCTCGGTCATGAGCAGCGTGTGCTCCCACTGGGCGCTGGGCTTCTCGTCTTGGGTGATGACCTCCCATCCGTAGGGGTCGTCGGCATCGATAAACACACGCCACGTGCCCATGTTGATCATCGGTTCGATGGTGAACACCATGCCCGGCACAAGCAGCATGCCGGTGCCGCGGTAGGAGTCGTGGTCTACGTCGGGCTCTTCGTGGAACTGCAGGCCTACGCCATGACCGGCCAGGTCGCGCACGATGCCGTAGCCGTACTGTTTGCAGTGCTTCTTGATAGCGTGGCCGATGTCGCCCACGAAGCCCCAGGGCTTGGCGGCCTCCATGCCAATCTCGAGGCACTCTTTTGCCACGCGCACCAGTTGCTCCTTCTCGGGCGTGGTCTTGCCGATGATGAACATGCGCGAGGCGTCGGCATAGTAGCCGTTGTAGATGGTGGTGAAGTCCACGTTGACGATGTCGCCCTCGCGCAGCACGTCTTCCTCCTTGGGAATGCCGTGGCACACCACCTCGTTGATGCTGGTGCATACGCTCATGGGGAAGGGCGGCGTGTCTTCATCGCCTCCGTAGTTCAGACAGGCGGGTGTGGCGTTGTGCTCGTCGCAATAGCGGCGGCAGATGCGGTCTATCTCGAGCGTGTTCATGCCCTCGTGGATGGCGGCAGCCACGGCATCGAGCACGCCGGTGTTGATGACGCCGGCCTGGCGGATGCCCTCGATCTGCTCGGGGGTCTTGATCAGGTCGCGGGTGGGAACGAGTTTGCCCTTGCTCTCCCAGTACATGATTTGCTTATCGAATTCTGTAGGCTCCTGTCCGGGCAGACAGTGCCATCTGCGTTTCTTCATTGTCGTGTCTTTGTTTTCTTTACTTTATTTTAGTTGCTCAAGTTCCACCTTTTTGGGAGTTATGAAGTTAAGGAGTTACGACATTGCTGACGGACGAAAACTGGGCCACCGTCTCGACGAAGGCCCGGGGATTGCCCATGTCGAAGCGTTCGCCCTTCAGACGCAGGCCAATCATGCCCGACTGGTGGAGCACCTTGTCGAGGGCTGCCGTCAACTCTATCTCGCGTGTGTGGTCGCCGGCAGCGTCGGCATCGCGGATGTCAGCCTCCAACTGGTCGAAGACCTCGGGCGTGAGGATATACTGTCCGAAGACGGAGCAGTACTCGCGCTGCCCGTTCTGACTGCGCACGCCCAGAAACTCCTCGGCATAACTAGCCTTGGGCTTCTCGGCCAGCATGCCCACGCGCAGCACCCGCTCGTCCTGGTCTTCCCACGTGCCGCTCATGATGCCGAAATGGCTCACCTGCGCCAGCGGCACAGGATAGAGGCCCACCAGCAGCCGGTTGTAGCGCTCGTAGGCCTCGATGAGTTGCAGGGCGCAGGGCTTGTTCGACAGCGTGCGGTAGAGTGTGTCGCCCAGCATGAGCAGCACGGGCTCGCCATGGGCAAAGTCTACGGCTTGGTAGACGGCATGCCCGAAGCCTCGCTTCTCGCGCTGGTAGACGTAGTGCAGGTGCTTGCCGATGTCGAGGATGCGGTTCTCGTACTCGCGGCTCTCGGCATTGAGTTTGGCCAGATGGTCGTCGCTCAGGGGCTGTTCGAAGAAGTCGGCATACCACTGGCGCTCCTCCTTGCTGCCCAGCACGAGACATATCTCCTCGATGCCGCTCTGTATCAACTCTTCGAGCAGGATGAGGATGACGGGGCGCACCATGCCGTCGGGACAGGGCACGGGGAAGAAGTCTTTCTTCAGGCTGCGGGTGGCAGGATAGAGACGCGTGCCGAAGCCTGCCACGGGGATGATGGCGCGACGCACGGTGTGCACGGGCTTGATGGTCAGACGATAGGCGGGCATGCCCTTGCCCGACAGATAGTCTACCAGTTGCTGCTGTGCGGCAGCGTCTCGGGCCAGAAACTGCACCGAGCCGTCGCCGTGCGAACCGACGCCCTTGCCGCCATAGGTCAGCGAGCGCACATACGGGTCGGCCAGGACTGACTTCAACTTGGGCGATGTCAACTCGCTGGGGCACAGCGGAGCCACCTGTTTGTCGAACACCTCCTCGGTCTCGGTCATCAGCCGCCCGAGGGCCTCCACCTGTCCGGTGGCCATATACGTCGCGGCACGCTCTACAAACTGCAGGTTCTGCTCGCCCAGGGCACGGTGCAACTGCTCCTCCTGCTCGGTAGAGGCAAAGGGATATGCTTTGTTCAGGTCGGACAAGATCTTGATGGTATTCTTGTTGCCGCACAGGTCGGCAAAGACCCAGTAGAGATGTTTCTTCACGTTGAGGGGCTTCACCTCCACCTCGTCGCCGTCGAAGGTCATCAGGTTGGGCTTCACGCCGAAGGCACAGGCCTGGTCGAGACGCCCGCAGCGCGACGAGGTGCGCAACTCGCCCACGTAGGCTATGTTCATCTCGCCCATCGTGTTGAGGTTCAGGTTGTACAGCATGTTGAAGGCACGGGCCACAAGCACGCAGATGGCAGCACTCGACGACAGGCCGCTCTTCATGGGCAGCGTCATGCTGGTGATATGGATGCTCACGCCGCCCACCTTGTACCACTGGAGCATGTACGACGCCACACCGGCACAATAGCAGAAGAAGTCGCCCGCTCGGGCGATGCGCTTCAGTTCCTGCTCGTCCATCCGGCAGGAGAAGTCGCGCCAGTGGCCCTTCATCTGCGGGGCGCTGCTCGTCACTACAAAGTTCTGCGATTTCTCTACTTCGGCATAGATGCCCTCTTCGATGCCCGTCACGATGGCGGCACCGGGCACGATGTCGGCATTCATCGTCCGATAATGGCCTGCCCAGTCTGTATGCTCGCCAAAGAGGCACAACCGACCGGGCACGAATAGTTTTATCATAGTATGCGTTTTATATGTTTGTTTGTATTTGCATCTGCAAAGGTAGCAAATAATTTGAAAACGAGCAAATATTTTCCGCTACAAAATTCTGCTGCCGCTTGCTGCCACCCCTACTGCCGCTTGCTGCCGCCCCTACTGCCGCTTGCTGCCGCCCCCTCCCTACTGCAGCACCAGACTGAGCAGCGGCGAGGCTACTGCCGATACGACCCACGCCAGAGCCGTGGTATAGAGGGCCGACACGAGGGCCCAGCGCCACGAGCCGGTCTCATTTCTGATGGCGACAATGGTGGCCACGCAGGGGAAGTAGATCAGCACGAACAGCAGGTAGGCATAGGCCACGGGCGGCGTGATGCCGTCGGCCTGCATCAACTGGTGCAGACGGGCGTATTTCGCGCCGTCCTCGCCATCAGAGAAACTGTCGGCGTCGGCAAAACTGTCGTCGTCACTATAGAGCACACCGATGGTGCTGGCCACAATCTCCTTGGCACCCACGCCTGCGATGAGACTCACGTCGAGTTTCCAGTTGAAGCCCTGGGGGGCAAACAGCGGCTCTACGCTCTTGCCCAAGCGTCCGATGTACGACTGCTCCTGTTGCTGCTGACGCCCGAGGCTGGCATCGTGGGGGAAATAGCCCAGTGCCCAGACGATGATGCTGGCCACGAGGATGATGCCGCCCATCTTCTTGAGATACTCCTTGCCTTTCTCCCACGTGTGGCGCACGATGGCCTTTACCGTGGGCCAGCGGTACGGAGGCAATTCCATCACGAAGGGCGTGTCGTCGCCACGGACGACGAAGGCAGCGAAGATCTTGCTCACGATGACCGAGAGCACAATCCCCACGACATAGAGCGACAGCAGGACCAACGAACGGTACTGCACGGCAAAGAAGGTGCCCACAATCATGATATAGATGGGCAGACGAGCGGAGCACGACATCAGCGGAAGTATCATCATCGTAATCAGGCGCGAACGGCGGCTCTCAATGGTGCGGGTGGCCATGATGGCAGGCACATTGCATCCGAAGCCCATCACCAAGGGGATGAACGACTTGCCGTGCAGCCCCATCTTGTGCATCAGACGGTCCATGATGAAGGCAGCACGCGCCATATAGCCGGAGTCTTCCATCAGCGAGATGAAGGCATAGAGAATCAGTATCTGCGGCAGAAACACGATGACGCTGCCCACACCGCCTACAACCCCGTCGACCATCAGCGAGCGCAGAGGCCCCTCGGGCAACGTCTGCCCTACCCAATCGCCCAGCCAGGCCACGCCTGCCTCTATCCAGTCCATCGGATACTGCCCCAGGGCGAAGGTGGTCTGGAACATGACGAAGAGAATGGCGAAGAAGATGGGGAATCCCCATATCTTGTGCGACAGGATGCTGTCGATGACATGGGTGGTGCGATAGGTGTCTTCCTTTGTGCCCGCCACATAGCGAGCCTCCTTCAAGGCACCATTGATGAAGCCGTATTTGGCATCCATGATAGCCGTCTCGGAGTCGCTGCCCGTCTCTTCCTTCACACGGGCATCGGCCATGTCGCGGGCCAGCAGCAGTTGCTTGCGCTGTGCCGTCTTGTGTTCCTCGGTCATGTGCTGACCGACGTATTGCAGCACGTGGCTGTCGTGCTCGAGCAACTTGATGGCCAGATAGCGTGTAGAGTAGCGCTGGCGGATATGCTCGTCGTTCTTCAGAAATCGCTGAATCTGACTGATGCCCTGTTCTATCTCATGACCGTAGTTGATGTGCAGATGGCGGGTGCTGCCGGCCTTGCCCTCGTAGACCTGGATGACGGCACGGAACAGTTCCTTCACGCCCATGCCTGTCTTGAACGAGGTGGGCACTATCGGCATGCCGAAGAGCGACGAGAGCGTCGACAGGTTGACAGAGTCGCCACGGCGCTCAAACTCGTCGTACATGTTCAGCGCCACTACAGTACGCAGGTTCATATCCACCAGTTGGGTGGTCAGATAGAGGTTGCGCTCCAGATTGCTGGCATCGACCACATTGATGACCACATCGGGCATCTGCGTGGCCAGGTGCTGCCGCACATAGAGTTCTTCGGGCGAATAGCAGGAGAGCGAATAGGTGCCGGGCAGGTCGGTCAGCAGAAACTCATAGCCGAACATCCGGGCATGACCTTCGGTGGCATCGACGGTCACGCCCGAGTAGTTGCCCACATGGGCATGGGCACCGGAGGCGTAGTTGAAGAGCGAGGTCTTGCCGCAGTTCGGGTTGCCTATCAGAGCCACGTGGAGCGTACGGTGCTCACGCAGGGCGGCATGCTGAATGAAGTCGTCTTCATGACCGGGCAGTATCTGGTAGTGCTGCTGCTCAGCGGTATGATGCTCGGACACAATCTCTATCTGGTCGGCCTCCTGATGGCGCAAAGACACCTCGTAGCCCATCAACTTGTACTTCACCGGGTCCTGCAGCGGAGCGTTGAGCAACACCTCCACCGTCTGCCCCTTGATGAAGCCCATCTCGATGATGCGCTTGCGGAAGCCTCCGTGGCCCAACACCTTGACGATGATGCCACGTTCGCCGGTCTTCAGTTCTGATAGTTTCATAGTGACTGCAAAGTTACGACTTTATGCCCTACTCGGCAATACCTAAAAATAATGATTACGCACTCAGGCCAGGAAGAATATCTCGGTCCAAAGGATGGCCAGGCCTGCCAACCAGCCAATGAGCACCTTCAGGCTCACATTACGCACATACCAGCCCAGGTGGATATGCTCCATCTTCATCAGAGCCATGCCGCTGGCACTGCCCACAGAGAGCAGACAGCCGCCAACAGCCGTACAATAGGCGACGACTTTCCAGTAGGCACCGTCCTGAGCATAGTCGCCGGCACTCCACACATCGTACAGGGCAATGTCGCTCACGGCTATCGTGAACGAGTCGACGACACTGCTGAGGAATCCGGAGAGGATGCCCACTATCCAGAGGTTGTCGATGGTAGAATCAATCCAGTCGGCAACATCGGTCAGCACACCAGTCTCGCCGATCACTCCCATGCCAAGCATGATGCCCATCACGAAGAGCAACTGTTGGTACGACTCGTACTGGATGGCACGGGGCACACGACGGCGCGACATCTGGTCGGTGCTCATCAGTTTACGGTTGAAGGCCTCGTTGACCACCCACAACAGGCTCAGCACAACCAGTGCCCCCAGGAAAGCGGGCAGACGGGTGATGCTCAGGAAGGTGGGACCGAACCACAGGCCGCCAATGGCCACAATCAGCATCAGTATGCGCTGCCAGCGGTTCAGACGGGTGTCGTCGCCACGGAAGGGAGCCACCGTCCACTCGATGTCGAGGCGCGACGGCAACTGACGGTTGATGAATACAGTGGGAATGACCCAGGCTGCAATGGCCGGTAGGGCCAGGTAACTGGAGAACCCGGTGGCTGTGACTGCCTCGTTGCCCCATAGAATCAGTCCCGTAGGATCGCCGATGACGGTAAAGCATCCGCCACAGGTGGCAGCCAGCATGATAGCCGACCCTATCAGCATGCGCTGCGGACGGCTCTTCACAATGTCACGCATGATAATCAGCATGACTATCGTCGTGGTCAGATTGTCAATATTTGCCGAGAGGATAAAGGTGGCCAGCGTGATGGTCCATAGCAGACGCTTGGAATTGCGTGTACGGATCCACTCGCTGATGAAGTCGAAGCAACCGTTGTTGTTGAGTATCTCTACAATCGACATCGTGGCCAGCAGATACATCACTACGGCAGCAGCCTTGCCCACATATTTGAGAAAGATGCTGTCGTAGATGAAGTTCTTGACAGTCTGGCTCGTTGCTTCCGCATCGCCCAAGAACTCAGCATAGGCACCGGGATGCTGGGCCATCACGAAGTCGGTGCCCCAACAGATGTACACCACCCATCCGATGGCTGCCAGGAAGATGGCGATAGCGCTCTTGTTCACGCCCGTCAGGTGGCCTGTGGCTATCAGCAGGTAACTGAGTATCAATAGCAATACGATGATCAGCGTCATCTCGTTCGGCGATTAAGGATTCGACGATTAGGGGATTCGACGATTAGAAGACGCTCTTAGTTGGTCTTCGTCGTGTCGGCAGGGGCTGCGTTCTTCTTGTAGCGACGGTTCATGCCGTTGATCACCTCTTCTGTGATGTCATACCGCTTGTCGGCCTGAAGAATGGCAGCCTTGTTGAGAATCAGGTCGAACTTCTTGTCGGCATTATAGTCGGACAGGAAGTGGTCGAGACTGTCCTGGAAGGCCTGCAGGAACTTTGCCTGCTCGTTGGCCAACTCCGACTCCAGACGCTGCTGAAGCGCCACCAGATTGTTCTGCTCGCGCTGAAGGGCGGCCTGGGCGCTCTCTGCCTGCTCACGGCTCGTGAAACCGTTGTTCTGCAGTTTCTGCTGGAAGTTGGCCACATTCTTCTCCAGTTGCTGGCTCTTGCTCTGGATAGTGTTGCGCGCATTGGTGCTTTTCTTCTCCAGTTCGAGAGAGTTCTCCTTGGCAAACTCGTACTGGGCGGTCAGCGAGTCAATCTCGATGTAGGCAATACGCATGCCGCCTACCTGAGCACCTTCGGATGCCGAAGGCTCGTCCATCTTGGGCGTCGAATTGTTACAAGCATTGAAGAGTCCGGCGACGGCCAGAAGTGCAATAGCACAGAAAATGTTCTTTTTCATTGTTGAGTTTATTGATTAATGATGTCTTTCGTTGACTGCCAAACGGCTGCAGCGTCTCATCTCACAGTCCTGATCCATCACGCAATGGATATCACGCTCACGCATCGCCGCCGAGTCGTGAATATGCTGCGAAGTGAAGCGTCCATTCTTGCGAAAAACCAGTTTTATGCACAAAAATGCCATCGAGATAGCAATTATTAACGTGCTGATGATGATTATTTCAACCATTTTTATTAATTTTGCGGGTGCAAAGATAACAATTAAATATTAAACATTAAACATTAAAACATTAAAAATGAATAAAAGTGACCTAAAACCTGCTTCAGTGTTTGAGCAGTTTGCAAAGATTAACCAAATTCCGCGTCCCTCGAAGCACGAGGAGAAGATGATAGCATACCTGCGCCAATGGGGCGAGAGCCACCACTTGGAGACGAAAGTCGACGAGACGGGCAACGTGCTCATCAAGAAACCGGCCACACCGGGCTATGAGCAGCACAAGACCGTCATCCTGCAGAGCCACATGGATATGGTGTGCGACAAACTGGTCGATGTGGACTTCGACTTCGACAAGGATGCCATCCAGACTTACGTCGACGGTGACTGGCTGCGCGCCAAAGGCACCACGCTGGGAGCCGACGACGGCATCGGATGCGCCATCGAACTGGCCATCCTCGAAGCCACCGACATAGAGCACGGACCGCTGGAGTGTGTCTTCACCCGCGACGAAGAGACAGGTCTCACCGGTGCCGAGGGAATGAAACCCGGTTTCATGACGGGCGACTATCTGATCAACCTCGACTCGGAAGACGAGGGCGAGATGTTCGTCTCGTGTGCCGGCGGACGCAACACGCAGGCCAAGTTCACCTTCAAACGTGAGGCAGCACCTGAAGGCTCGTTCTTCCTGAAGGCTCAGTTGAAGGGTCTCAATGGCGGACACTCGGGCGACGATATCAACAAGAAACGTGCCAACGCCATCAAACTGCTGGGACGATTCCTCTTCCAGACCATGAACCGCTACAATGGCGTACGGCTGGCACAGTTCCACTCCGGCAAACTGCACAATGCCATCCCTCGCGACGGACAGTTTGTCATCGCCGTGCCCAATGCCCTCAAGGAAAACGTGAAAGCCGACTGGAACATCTTCGCTGCACAGGTGGAGGACGAGTTCCACGTCACCGACACACAGATGGTGTGGACCATGGAGAGTGGTGAGGCAGAGCCCGTCATCGAACAGCAGGTAGCCCGCAACTTCGTCTGGGCTCTGCAGGCTGTCGACAACGGTATTTATGCCATCTGTCAGGACCCGGAACTGAACGGCATGGTAGAGACGTCGAGCAATATCGCTGCCATCCATTCCACTGAGACAGAGATCAACATCCTCTCGTCGCAACGCAGCAACGTGATGTCGAACCTCGACAATATGTGCGCCACCATCGTGGCCACCTTCCAGTTGGCTGGTGCCGAGGCTTGTTCGAGCGACGGCTATCCGGCGTGGAAGATGCGTGCCGAGAGTGTGCTGCGCGACACCGTGGTCGATGCCTACAAGGAACTGTTCGGCAAGATGCCCGTTGTCAGAGGCATACATGCCGGATTGGAGTGCGGCCTCTTCTCGGAGCGCTATCCCCACCTCGACATGATTTCATTCGGTCCCACCCTGCGCGATGTGCACACACCCGACGAGCGTCTCTACATCCCCACCGTACAGATGGTATGGGATCATCTGCTCCTCGTACTAAAACGTCTTTAATATAAATAAGGTGAGTCAAGAATATATCGAAATCAAAGGGGCGCGCGTCAACAACCTGAAAAATGTCGACGTGCGCATCCCTCGCAACCGGTTTATCGCCATCGCCGGTGTCTCTGGCTCGGGCAAGTCGTCGCTGGCATTCGACACGCTCTACGCCGAAGGGCAGCGACGCTACGTAGAGAGCCTGTCGAGTTACGCCCGACAGTTCCTGGGACGCATGAACAAGCCGGAGTGCGACTTCATACGCGGCATACCACCTGCCATCGCCATCCAGCAGAAGGTCATCGCCCGCAACCCCCGAAGCACGGTGGGCACCTCAACCGAGATTTATGAGTATCTACGCCTGCTTTTCGCACGCATCGGACACACATTCTCGCCCATCAGCGGACAAGAAGTCAAAAAACACTCGACTGAGGATGTGGTACAGAAGATGCTGGAGTTTTCTAACGGGACTAAATTCGCGGTGATGGCACCGGTCATCGTACCCAAAGGACGAACGCTGGAGCAACAACTGAAAGCCAGTCTGCTGCAAGGATATACGCGCATATTCGAAGGGGGCAACTTCTATCGCATCGACGACTGGCTCGCCGAACACCCGAACGACGCCCAATCATCCGACGCCTATCTGGTCGTCGACCGACTCTCGGCATCTGACGACAAGGAGACCATCGACCGACTCGTCGACTCGGCAGAGACAGCATTCTACGAAGGACAAGGTAAGATGCGCATGATGGTATTACCGGCCAACCTCACTTATGACTACTCCACACGCTTTGAGGCCGACGGCATCGTGTTCGAAGAACCGACCGACCAATTATTCTCATTCAACTCGCCAGCCGGCGCCTGTCCCGAATGCCAAGGTTTCGGACGCATCATCGGCATCGACGAACATCTGGTCATCCCCGACACCCAACTCTCGGTCTACGACGGATGCGTGGTGTGCTGGCACGGTGATAAGATGGGCGAATGGAAAAACTGGTTCATCCGCCATGCCGCCAATGTCGACTTCCCTATATTCGAGCCTTACTACAACCTGACTCAGCAACAGAAGGACTGGCTCTGGCACGGACTGCCCTCTGACCGCAAGGCTAAGGAGAAACCGTGCATTGACAGTTTCTTCCAAATGGTCAAGGAGAACCAGTACAAAATACAGTATCGCGTCATGATGAGCCGCTACCGGGGAAAGACCGTCTGTCCCACCTGCCACGGCACCCGTCTGAAACCTCAGGCCGACTATGTAAAAATAGGCGGACGCAGCATCACCGACCTGGTGCAGATGCCGGTGGTCAGACTCAAAGAGTGGTTTGACACACTCGTCCTCTCTGACCACGATGCCGAGGTCGGCAAACGCCTCCTGACGGAGATTGCCTCTCGTCTGCAATTCCTTCTGGATGTGGGACTTGGATACCTGACGCTCAACCGGCTCTCAAACTCGCTCTCCGGTGGCGAGAGCCAACGCATCAACCTGTGCACATCGCTAGGCAGCAGCCTGATAGGCTCACTTTATATCCTCGATGAACCCAGCATCGGACTACACTCTCGCGACACCGACCGGCTCATCAAGGTGCTGAAGGAACTGCAAGCGCTGGGCAACACTGTGGTGGTGGTGGAACACGACGAAGAGATTATCCGTGCTGCCGACTACCTGATCGATGTCGGTCCGGATGCCGGCCGACTGGGTGGTGAGATTGTCTTTGCGGGCAACCCCAACGAGGCAGCACCGTCGCAATATCCTCAAAGCCATACCCTCGCCTATCTCAACGGACAAGAGTCTATCCCCGTTCCTCAGAGCCGACGGCCATGGAACCGTCACATCGGCATCAGGGGGGCACGCATGAACAATCTGCGCGGCATCAACGTCGAGATTCCACTCAACGTGCTGACCGTCGTCACGGGCGTAAGCGGCAGCGGCAAGTCGAGCCTCATCAAAGGCATCCTCTACCCTGCACTCAAGCGCCATTTAGGCGATGTATGCGAAGCACCTGGCGAATACGCCGGGCTGACGGGCGATATCGATGCCGTCAAGCGCATCGAATTTGTCGACCAGAACCCCATAGGCAAGTCTACCCGTTCCAACCCGGCCACCTACGTCAAGGCTTACGACGCCATCCGCGACCTCTTTGCCGACCAACCGTTATCACAGCAGATGGGCTTCACCTCACAGTTCTTCTCATTCAACGCCGATGGCGGACGATGCGACGAATGCAAGGGTGCCGGTACCATCACCGTCGAGATGCAGTTCATGGCTGACCTCGTATTGCTGTGCGAGGCGTGTCACGGCAAACGATTCAAACACGACATCCTGGATGTGCGCTACGAAGGGAAAAACATCGACGACGTGCTCAACATGACCATCTCAGAGGCCATCGAGTTCTTCGGAAGCCACAACCAGAAGACAATCGTCAACCGTCTGCAACCCTTGGAGGACGTCGGACTGGGTTACATCAAACTGGGACAAAACTCGTCGACACTCTCCGGCGGTGAGAACCAGCGCGTCAAACTGGCCTACTTCATCGGACAGGAAAAACAGGAGCCAACGCTCTTCATTTTCGACGAGCCGACCACAGGACTCCATTTCCACGACATCAAACGGCTCATGCAGTCGCTCGAAGCCCTCATCCGGCGCGGACACACGGTACTCGTCATTGAGCACAACCTCGACGTCATCAAACTGGCCGACCACATTATCGACCTGGGGCCCGACGGAGGCGACCGGGGCGGCAATCTCGTCATAGCAGGCACGCCGGAGCAGGTGGCTCAGTGCAAAGAGAGCATCACAGGACAATATCTAAAAGAAAAGATGAATATATGAAAGACCTACAACTGAAGATCCACATTCAAGAGTGCCAGATGGAAGAACTCTCAGAAGAGGAGCAGTTCCTGGTGCAGAAAGCCATCGAGTCGACCAACAACAGTTATGCGCGCTACTCCCATTTCCACGTAGGTGCTGCCATCCTACTGGAGAACGGAGAGGTGCTGCCGGGCTGTAATCAGGAGAATGCCGCCTTTCCTGCCGGACTATGTGCCGAGCGGTCGGCCATCTTTGCTGCCGGGGCGCAATATCCTGACGTGGCCATCGAGAAACTGGCCATAGCAGCACGCAATGCCAAGGGAGAACTGACAGACGAACCGATTTCGCCCTGCGGCACCTGCCGTCAGGTCATCATCGAGACGGAGACGCGCTACCAACAGCCCATCCGCATCATCCTCTATGGCCGCAACCGCCTCTACACCATGGATGGCATCAAAAACCTGATGCCGCTCTCATTCACAGAGTTCTGACGAACGCTCACCGCGACCACTCAAAACAACGGCCTCAGTACGCCGCAGATAGCCTCAAGTCCCAGTCTGTCGGTGTCGTCGAATGTGCCTACCGACTTGCTGTCGATATCAAGCACAGCCGCTACTTCTCCGCCACGGCCCTTCACCTGCTCCAGCAACAGCCTGTATTGCTCTTCCTTCACCATCATTTTATCTTTTTTGACTCTATTCGTCGTGCGCGCGCCTCACTATGCTCGCTGAGCGCACCTTTCAGATACATCTCCATAATAAGTCCTGCCATCGGTGCTGCCAAGTCTGCACCGAAACCGCCATGCTCCACATAGACGCTCACGGCAATCTTCGGCTCGTTCATCGGCGCAAAACCGATAAAGGCTGAATGGTCTTCGCCCGGATTTTCTATGGTGCCCGTCTTGCCACAGACGGGATAAGTCGTTTTGACAGACGTCGCCGTTCCCTTGTCAACAGCCCACTTCATACCTTCAATGACCGGTCCATAGGCTTCTGGCTTCACTTTCGTCTGCCGGCGTGTCAGATAGCGCGGGTTGGTGGTCTTCCGATGTATATGAGGCACATAGAACCAGCCGCGATTAGCAATCGTCGCCGCCAGATTGCACAGTTGCAGAGGCGTCAGTGTCACGTCGCCCTGACCCATGCCGGCCCACCATATCGTCTTACCGTCCCAGCCCTCCGGATAACGGCGGTTCAGATAGTCTGCCCCTGCCAGCAATCCGCCCTGTTCGCCCGCCATATCGATGTGCAGCGGCCCACCCAGGCCCATCGACTGCATATACGAGCGCCAGGTCGTGATAGCCTCGTCGCGGCTTTCGTACATGAAGTCGTCGTTAATCATCGAGGCAAAGGTCATCAGAAACCAAGTGTTGCACGAATAGGCCAACGCATCGCGCAACATCAATGGCGAACGGTGTTTATGACAACCCACGCGAATATTGCCATCGGTCACGCCCTCATGACAGTCCACTGTGGTCTCTGGGGTGATGATACCTTCGCTGAGCAGCACGAGGGCCTGTGCCGTCTTAAACGTCGACCCTGGAGCCTGCGGCTTACCGATGGCCTGGCGCACATCGGACCCCGTGGGGGTGTTCGTCGCCAGGCACAGTATCTCGCCATTGTTCGGGTTGAGTGCCACCACGGCTCCGGTCTTGCCCTTCAACAAGCGCTCGCCCAGAGCCTGCAACATGGGCCGCAACGTCAACGGTCCATCCGACGGCAACTGCTGTGCACCGAGTCGCATTGAGACCCATAACAGTCCTGCCATCAATAATATCCATCTCATTGCTACTAATCGTCAACCACTTTCTATTCATCCATCTGGAACAGCGGGTCCTCGGGCATCACCATCACTGGTTTGGCAGCATAGGCCTTTTGAATCCGTTCCGGAACAAACTCGTTGGGAACCACCAGACGGAACAGATACTCTCTCAGCCACCTGTCAGTCATGATCAGACAGCCTTGCTGTCCCCAAGAGGCGCCCCATGAGTTCTCCACCTTCCATTTCGTCGCTTTGCCATCGGCATCCAGATCGACAGCCGTCAGCGTCATCGCATGAGTCGAGCCACTATCGAAGGTTGATATCCTTTCTGCCTTCGTCATACCAAACGTCGTACCGAAGAGCGAACCGTAGTCATAGTTTTCCGTATCGGCATATCCGCGCTTCCGGTCCAGCATCTTGCCCACGTCGTACGACGAATAGAGTTTACGTCCTGCCTTCAGAGCGGCAATGGCCATCTCCTCGATGTCGTCCATCGGCAGATTGACGTATTTCCAGTTATGACCATCGTAGGTATGGCGGTCGTACTCCACCTCATAGGTCTTGTAGTACGCTCGCCGGGGATCATTCATCACCATGATAAATGTACCATTCAGCGCACCGCCTACCACCTCTTTATAAAACGTGCGCGGCGTAAACTCCCTGGCTTCGCCTACGGCCTGGCCCTGTGAGTTGCGGAAGGCATACGTGAAATGCGTCGGAGGGGTGCCTATCGTAAATGTCAGCATGTGATAGATGGTGGCCAGCATCTCGGTCTTGGCGTTCCTCAAAGCGGCAGCCTTCTCACCTCTTGCCACCATCTTTCGCAACTCCAGGCCCTGCTCCCTCAACTTCGATGCAACCAGCGCACGCGCTTTCGACGTGTTGTCGCTACTGTACGACTCGGGCATCACCTCTGCAGGCACCAGACCATACTTCTCTGCCAGGTCTGCCACACCGCAGAAAGTGCCGCCATCACCTATCGGCGAGCGGAAGAAGAACTGTACCCTCTGGTCGTCCAATGGCTTGTCGGCTGTATCGATACATCCCTGCAGCATCAAGTTGGCCTTCTCCAACTGGTCATAGAAGAACAGGTAGGCCTGCGAGAAGTCGGTCCTCAACGTGTCAGTACGCAGACTGAAGTCGCTGCGCAACACATTCATGCCGCTGAACATCCAGCACCTCCCACTTTGCTTCTGGTCCGTGATTGACTGCCGCCGCGTCTCCACCGAGAAGTGCGTGTCTATCGGACGCTGGTTCTGGTGGTTCTTCGCCAGGTCGTCTATCGCATTACCCGCTATCGCGTTTTGCAGCGCCCGTTCTCCCACCTGAGGCGCATTCTTTGACTCTATCTCTTTCAGCATCTGCTCGGAGATGCCACCACTCTCTGTCTGGGCCTGCGCTGTGAGCACGACACAGGCCGCCAGAACTGTTGAAAATCTTAATCTCATCATGTACGTTTTTGATTTATGACCGCAAAGGTAAGCAAAAAAATCCGATTTCCATCCATTTATCTGATAATTTCCAAAACAGAAAGAAAAAGTCTTGCTCATTTCAGATAAAATGCGTAACTTTGCAGGCGCGAAATCAAACAAACAACATAAAAGACAATGACCACAAAGAATCTCAAGAAAGTGCTCGTTCTTGGATCGGGCGCCCTGAAAATCGGACAAGCAGGCGAATTTGACTACTCTGGTTCGCAGGCCCTGAAGGCCCTGCGCGAAGAAGGCATCAAAAGCGTGCTGGTGAACCCCAACATCGCCACCATTCAGACTTCAGAAGGTATTGCCGACAAGGTGTACTTCCAGCCAGTGAACACCCATTTCGTGACAGAGATCATCAAGAAAGAGCGTCCTGACGGCATCCTGCTGGCTTTCGGCGGACAGACGGCGCTGAACTGTGGTACAGAACTCTATCAGACCGGTGTGTTGAAGGAATACGGCGTGCAGGTGCTGGGCACCTCTGTCGAAGCCATTATGAACACAGAAGACCGTGACCTCTTCGTCAAGAAACTGGATGAGATCCAGTTGAAGACACCTGTCAGCCACGCCGTGGAGAACATGGACGATGCGCTGAAGGCCGCCCGCGAGATCGGCTTCCCCATCATGATCCGCTCAGCCTACGCCCTCGGCGGTCTGGGCTCGGGCATCTGCCCCGACGAGAAGGCCTTCTGCGAACTGGCAGAGAGTGCTTTCACGTTCGCCCCACAGATCTTGGTAGAAGAGAGCCTGAAGGGCTGGAAGGAGATTGAGTTCGAGTGCATCCGTGATGCCAACGACCATTGCTTTACGGTGGCATCGATGGAGAACTTCG
>DETM01000045.1:40716-48324 GCA_002361655.1 Prevotella sp. UBA3288
ACTTCGACCCGCTGGGCATCCATACCGGCGAGTCGATTGTGGTGGCTCCCACCTGTTCGCTGAAAGAAGAGCAGGTCAAGATGCTGCAGGACATCACTGTCAGATGTGTGCGCCATCTGAACATCGTCGGCGAGTGTAACATACAGTTTGCCTTCAATGCTACGACCAACGACTATCGCATCATCGAAATCAATGCCCGCCTTTCGCGCTCATCGGCATTGGCTTCCAAGGCTACCGGCTATCCGCTTGCTTTCGTGGCTGCCAAGATTGCGTTGGGATATACGCTCGACCAGATTGGAGAGATGGGCACCACCGCGAGTGCCTATGTCGCCCCGTCGCTCGACTATATGATTTGTAAGATACCACGCTGGGACCTGACAAAGTTTGTCGGCGTGAGCCGCCAGATCGGTTCATCGATGAAGTCTGTAGGCGAAATCATGTCTATCGGCCGCTCGTTTGAAGAGATGATACAGAAGGGACTGCGCATGATCGGTCAAGGCATGCACGGATTTGTGGGTAACGACCACACCAAGTTCGACGACCTCGACACCGAACTCTCCAACCCCACCGACCTGCGTATCTTTGCTATTGCCCAGGCCTTGGAAGAGGGCTACACCGTGGAGCGCATCGAGCAACTCACGAAAATCGATGTCTGGTTCCTGGAACGCCTGAAGCATATCGTCGACCTGAAACATCAGTTGCAGACATACGACAGGCTGGAAGACATTCCCGACGACTTCCTGCTCGAAGTGAAGCGTTGCGGTTTCAGCGATTTCCAGATAGCACGCTTCGTGCTAAAGCCTAAGAGCGGCAACATGGAGAAAGAGAATCTGATGGTGCGCCGCTATCGTAAAGAGCGTGGCATCACGCCGTCCGTTAAGCGCATCCCCACCGTAGCCTCCGAGCATCCGGAACTGACAAACTACCTCTACTTCACATATACCCACATTCCTGCATTCGGCTGTCAGGATGGCGAACAGTACACCTGCCGCCACGACATCAACTATTACAACAACGAGAAGTCGGTTGTCGTGCTGGGCTCCGGTGCCTATCGCATCGGCTCGAGCGTGGAGTTCGACTGGTGCTCGGTCAACGCCATCAACACCGCCCGCCGTCTGGGCTACAAGAGCATCATGATCAACTACAACCCGGAGACCGTATCGACAGACTATGACATGTGCGACCGTCTCTACTTCGACGAACTGTCGCTCGAGCGTGTGCTCGATGTCATCGACCTCGAGTCGCCGCGCGGCGTCATCGTCTCTGTGGGCGGTCAGATTCCCAACAACCTGGCCATGAAGTTGCACCGGCAGGGCGTGCCCGTACTGGGTACCAGCCCGGTGGATATCGACCGTGCCGAAAACCGCGACAAATTCTCTGCCATGCTCGACAAACTGGGCATCGACCAGCCGGCCTGGCGTGCGCTGACCTCGTTCGACGACATCAAGGAGTTTGTCTCCGAGGTGGGCTATCCGGTGCTCGTCCGTCCGTCGTACGTGCTCTCCGGTGCTGCCATGAATGTATGCTACGACGATGAGGAGTTGCACCGCTTCCTGAACATGGCCACCGAAGTGTCGAAGGAATTCCCCGTTGTGGTCAGCCAGTTCATGCAGGAGACCAAAGAGATAGAGTTCGATGCCGTGGCCGACAAGGGTCAGGTGGTGGAATATGCTATCTCGGAGCACATCGAGTATGCCGGTGTTCACTCCGGCGATGCCACGATGGTGTTCCCCGCCCAGCATATCTACTTCTCTACCGTGCGCCAGATCAAGAAGATAGCCCATAAGATTGCTGCCGAACTGAACATCAGCGGCCCGTTCAACATCCAGTTCCTGGCCAAGAACCGCGAAGTGAAGGTGATCGAATGCAACCTGCGCGCTTCACGCTCGTTCCCCTTCGTCAGCAAGATCCTCAAGCGCAACTTCATCGAGACGGCTACGAAGATCATGCTCGACGCTCCCTACTCCAAGCCCGACAAGAGCGAATTCGACATCGACCGCATCGGCGTGAAGGCCAGCCAGTTCTCGTTTGCACGCCTGCAGAATGCCGACCCCGTACTGGGTGTCGACATGTCGTCAACCGGCGAGGTGGGCTGCCTGGGCGACGACCTGCACGAGGCGCTGCTTAATGCCCTCATCGCTACCGGCTATCGCCTGCCGAAGAAGGCCGTGCTCATCTCTTCCGGTGATGCCAAGGGCAAGGTGAGCCTCTTGGAGCCTGCCCAGCAGTTGGTGAAGAAAGGCTATGAGGTTTATGCCACTCCCGGCACCGCCCGTTTCTTCTGCGAGAACGGCATCGAGGCCAAAGCCGTATGCTGGCCCGACGAAGAGGGTGATAACAATGTGATGGAGATGATTGCCGCCCATCGGTTCGACCTGATTGTCAACGTACCGAAGAACCACTCTAAGCGTGAGTTGACCAATGGCTATAAGATTCGCCGTGGTGCCATCGACCACAACATCCCGCTGATGACCAACGTGCGTCTGGCCAAGGCCTTCATCGAAGCCTTTACGGCCATGAGCCTGGAGGATATCAAGATCAAGAGTTGGCAGGAATACAACTCGTAAAGAGTTTTCTGCCTTTCACATAGTATTGCCAAAGGATTGAGAGGGGGACGCGCTCCGACGAGCCGTCTCCCTTTCTGCTGTCTTGTATCTCCCGGCGGTCCTGTTCAAAGTCCTTGCGCCATCGCTTAAAGTCGCGACGGGCACGGAAGACGGCTTTGAAGTCGCCAAGATTGCGCTTCAAGAGCAGCGTCTGCCAGGCAGCCATATAGTCGAGCCACCAGCGGATGCGCATCACTGACTGCAGGTCGTCGTCCGGCAGACACTTGTAGAGCATGGTCAGATTGTTGCGGAAATTCAGATACGTCTTCATCGGGTTCGACTTCGGCAGCGTGCCGCCACCCACATGATATACCTGACTGTCAGGAACGCAGTAGATCTGATAGCCGCGTATGCGGATACGCCAGCACATCTCTATCTCCTCCTGATGGGCAAAGAAACGACCGTCCAGACCGCCCACCTCTTTATATATAGAGGAACGCACGAGCAGAGCAGCACCCGTGGCCCAATGAATGGCTGCCGGCTGGTCGTATTGCCCATTGTCCTGCTCTACCGTGTCAAAGATGCGTCCGCGACAGAACGGATAGCCCAACCGGTCGATATAACCCCCTGCCGCACCGGCATACTCGAACTGCTCGCGGTGGAAGATACTCAGCAGTTTGGGCTGACAGGCCGCTACCTGCGGATGACTGTCCATAAATTCCGTCAGCGGTGTCAGCCAGTGGTGGGTCACCTCAATGTCGCTGTTCAACAGCAAGAAATAGTCGGCTTCCACCTGAGCCAACGCTTTGTTGTAGCCTTCGGCAAAACCCCAGTTCTTGTCCAGCAGTATAAGCCGCACCTCAGGAAACTGCTCCTTGAGCATCGACACACTGTCGTCCGTCGAGGCATTGTCGGCAACATAGACCGTCGCTTCATCGCGCGAATACCGTAATACGCCGGGCAAGTATTGGCGGAGCATCGAGGCGCCGTTCCAGTTAAGAATCACAATGGCTAGTTTATCCATGGATAGTGGCTTTTAGTGATGATTTGTCATGATTGAACGCTCCCAGGGTGACGGTCATGATCTGGTTGTCGTACTCAGCACGCATGTCGGCGGGCGACAGTTCCACACGCACATAGTTACGCGTAAAACCGTGCATCGCCCGGCCCCTTGTGGCCTTCTCAAAGAGCACTTCGCCCTGCTGACCGATATGGCGGGCATAGAAAGCCTCCGTCTTACGGTCCGACAGGTCGAGCAGACGCTTGCTACGCTGTTTCTTGTCCTTCTCGTCAACGACATACGGGATGCTGAGCGCCGAGGTGCCGGGACGTTCGGAGTAGGGAAACACATGGAGTTGCACTACCGGCAGTGCGTCGAGCAAGTCATAGGTCTCTTCGAAACACTCCGGTGTCTCTCCCCTACAACCCACCATCACGTCTACACCAATAAAAGCGTCGGGCATCACCTCGTTGATACGAAGTATCTTGTCGGCAAACAACTGCCGGTCGTAGTGGCGATGCATCAGACGGAGCACCTCGTCGCTGCCGCTTTGCAGCGGTATATGGAAATGGGGCATGAAAGCACGACTCTGCGCACAATAGTCTATCAACTCATCGCTCAGCAAGTCGGGTTCCAGACTGCTGATACGGTAACGGCTGACGCCCTCCACCTCGTCGAGGGCCTTCACCAGGTCGAGAAAGCGCTCGCCGGTAGTCTTGCCGAAGTCGCCGATGTTCACACCGGTCAGCACAATCTCCTTGCCACCCTCGACAGCAGCACGACGGGCTTGCGCAACAAGCGAGGCGATGCTCGGATTGCGACTGAACCCACGGGCATAGGGTATCGTACAGTAGGTGCAGAAATAGTCGCAGCCGTCTTGAACCTTCAGGAAGAATCGGGTGCGGTTGCCGCGCGAACAACTGGGGGCAAACGACCGGATATCCTTTGTCTTCTGAACAAAATACTTTGCATCAAGCCCTGCTCCACTCCAAGCGTCAGACAGGAACTGAACAAGATTCGCCTTCTCATTCGAACCCAACACCAGATCCACACCATCTATCTTACTGACGGTCTCTGCCTCCAACTGGGCATAGCACCCCGTGACCACCACGAAGGCACCGGGATGCTGCCGCACCATGCGATGAATAGCCTGACGACATTTGTGATCGGCCACTTCGGTCACCGAACAAGTGTTGATCAGACAGATATCTGCCTGCTCGCCCTTGCCTGCTGTCCGAACGCCCAACTCCTCAAGCATCTTTCCAAACGTCGATGTCTCTGAGAAATTGAGTTTGCAGCCTAAAGTGAAATAGGCGGCCGTCTTGCCCTGAAAAGCCGATGTATCTATCATATATATAATAGGTGTATCATTTTATGATTTGCAAAGGTACACAAAAAGATACGAAAAAACGCCTGTTTTTGCTTTAAAATGAGTTAAGTGTATTTTATATACTTTTTTTAACATTTGGTATAGCGCTAATAATCAGGCAGTTATAAAAAAGTTACAAAAAAGGGTGAAAAAAAATCACAAAAAAAGTATCATCGTATAGAAAAAATGCCTACCTTTGCATCGTTTTAATAAACAAATGATTGTTTTACAGATTTAAAAAGCAAAAAGAAATGAAAAAGATTGCATTCATGTTCGCTGCTGCTGCCATGTTCGCAGCCTGCACTAGCGCTCCTGAGAAGCCCGCTACTGAAAACACTGACGTTGACACAACTGCTGTTGCTCCTGTTGAGGAGACCATCGACAGCGCTGCTGTTTGGGCCCTGGTTGGTGACACCACCGGTATGTCTTGCGACACCCTCTGCGCTAAGTTCGAGGCTGCTGCCGCTCAGTTGAAGGCTCAGGCTGCTGCCGCTACCGAGGTTGTCGAAGAGGCTGCCGCTGCTACTGAAGAGGCTGTTAAGGAGTAATATCCAAGCACAGAGAACAGAAAAAGTAAAACCACTGGATTTCATCCAGTGGTTTTTTTGTGTCCATAAGGGGCAGCCAAAAACGCCCTACCCCCTACCCGCGTTGTCAATAATACCAGTCGGCTACCGAGTCGGCATAGGCCGTGTCCACCGCCACTTCCTCTACCTCTTCCGCGTCATCACCATATTGATCGTAGGTGTTAGAATCCTCGTACGTGTTGTAGTCGTAACTGTTGTAGTCGTTGCTGCCCGAGTCGTCATACATGACTAAGAATAGCAAACCGGCAAAAGCGACAACACCGAGAAAGGCCATGATGCCACCCACGATCAGGCAGCCTTTCAACCCCGACGACATCCCACTCTTGGGCTTGATGTATCGTGGCGGCGGGGGCGGCGTCGTGCCACCTGTCTTGTGAAGTGTCGTATGATTCTGCATACCGCCACCACCTGCAAGCACCGTCGCCGGCGAGAGGAATCGGGCCTCAGGCATTTTAGCCATGAAAGCACGCACCGCCTCAATAGACTGCGGACGGCCCTGTCGACCGGGATTCATCATCCACTGTATCAGTTTGCGGGTGTTGGCTCCGACCGAAGCAGGATAGCGGAAGGCATCCTTGGCTTCCAGTTCACTGATGGCTGGCGGATCGTTGTGCGTCACCATCTTGTAGAGCGTGGCACCCAGCGCATAGATATCCGTCCACGGCCCTATGCTGTTGATGTTCTGATCGATTTGCTCTGCCGGAGCATAGCCACGCGTATAGGCCATGGAAACGGTAGCCGTAGCATAGCCGACGGTGGTCAGTTGCTTGCTGGCGCCGAAGTCAATCAGAATGGCACTACCCTGCTTGTCGAGCATGATGTTGCCCGGCTTCAGGTCGAGATGCCAGATTTTCTGACGATGCACCTCGTCGAGCCCTTCGAGCACCTCGCTCAGGATGCGCAGGCCTTCCCGCTCGGGCAGTGGCTGACCGGTGCGCTTCAGCAGATCCGACACCGACTCGCCCTCTACATAATCCATCACGTAGTAGGCCGTCCCGTTCTCCTCAAACAGGTCGTGCACCTGCACCAGGTGCTTGTTATGCAGATTCCTCAGCCTGACAGCCTCTTTCTTGAATTTCTCACGCTGTTGCTCGAACTGTTGCGAATTGCTGGGATTGCTCACACTGATGTGAGTTGAGTGGTCATTATCGCGCTCATTAATACCTCGCATGAAGAACTCCTTCATGGCAAACACCTCGTTGAACGCCACATTGCGCACCACATAGGTATTGCCGAATCCTCCCGACGAGAGATAGCGCTCTACGCGATATTTGCCCATCTGCAACTCAGTACCAATAGGCAGCATTGCCTGAAAATCCTGATTGTTGTCTTGCATAACAGTCTGCTTTTAGAAAAAAATCCCGACCGCAGGACTGCAATCGGGATTCCCGTTATAATATCAATGATATTGCTTTACAGCGGTTACTCTGCTGCGGGAGCCTCCTCCTCTTCGACAGGAGCCTCTACAGGAGCCTCTTCGACGACAGCGGGGGCTGCCTCAGGCTCTTCTGCCACAGGGGCTTCGGCACCTTCGGCCACGACGGTGACAGGCACTTCAACAGTCACTCCCTTGTAGAAATGAACGAGAGCCACATAGTCGCCCACCTTCTTGATGTCGCGCATGGTGATGATCTTGCGGTCAACCTCCTTACCCTGCTTCTTCAGTTCCTCGGCCACAGTGGCAGCGTTCACCGAACCATACAACTGGCCCGTAGCGCTCACCTTGGCGGCAATGCACAGGGCGACGCCCTGCAGCGTGGCAGCCTTCTCTTCAGCGGCAGCCTTCTGGGCAGCCAGTTTGTGAGCCTGCTGCTTCAGGTTCTCTGCAAGCACCTTCTTAGCGGAGGGAGAAGCGATGACGGCCTTACCCTGAGGAATCAGGTAGTTACGGCCGTAGCCCGACTTAACATTTACGATATCGTTCTTGAAACCCAAGCCGATAATATCTTCTTTCAGTATCAATTCCATTCTTGCGTCCTCCTTTGTTTATTTCATCAAATCGGTTACGTAAGGCAGCAATGCAATCTGACGTGCACGCTTCACGGCCTGAGCCACACGGCGCTGGTACTTCAGCGAAGTGCCGGTGATGCGACGGGGCAGAATCTT
>DETM01000045.1:48423-48643 GCA_002361655.1 Prevotella sp. UBA3288
CGATATACTTGATACCGCTCTTCTTAAAACGACAATACTTCTTCCTCTTGGTATCGATAGAGGGAGCGGTCAAATAACGAATTTCACTCTGCTCTGCCATAGTTTAAGCCTCCTCTTTTTTTGCACCAAGTTTGTTGCGACGCTTCTCGGCGTACTCTGCAGCATACTTGTCGAGTTTAACGGTCTGGAAACGAATCACCTTCTCGTCACGACGATAGGC
>DETM01000046.1:0-27546 GCA_002361655.1 Prevotella sp. UBA3288
AGCTTCTGTAGGCGAGACCTGTCCTCGGCGGAACAACTCTTCGGCATAGTCAATCATAATGATACTGCAGCGGACAATGATACCCATCAGCGTGACGAAGCCCAGAATGGCAGTGGCTCCGAACTCATCGCCTGAGAGTGCCATACCCAAGGCTCCGCCCAGGAGCGAGAACAGCAGAGAGCTCATTACCAGCAGGGTGAGCATGATACTCTTCAGGTGGAAGAGGACGACAAAGAAAATCAACAAGAGGGAAATGAGCACGCCTAAGTAGATTTGCGGGCGATACTGATTATCCATGTCAGCCATACCTCCCTTGCTAATAGTGATACCCTCCGGCAGGCGTAGTGTCTCCAGGTCCTTGTAGATCTCCTTGGTGAGCGGCCCCACCAGTGCACCTCGTGTCATCATGCCATATACCGATGCTGTGCGCATACCATTACGACGGGTGATGAATCCGTCGCCCCAGCCGGGCTTTACGTCAGCCACCTGTGTGAGGGGGGTAGCCGTCAGCGTGGGTATGGGACCGCTCACACGGATATTCTTCAGGTCGTCGATGGTCTCCTGGTTCTCGTTGGCATCGCGTATGACGACACTGATTTCATGGTCGCCCTCCCAGATGGAAGTGACGGGGATGCCGCCGCCGTAGCGCAGGGCGAAATTCAGGGAGAGCAGCGACTTGCTCAGTCCTAAGCGGTTGGCTTCCTCGGGGTGTATGATGACTTCGAGCCGGTTGTTGACGGCTCCCCAACTGGTGTTCAGCACATTGATGTTCTTATTGCGTGCCAGCCGGTTCCAGATGCTGTCGGTAGCCACATGCAGACTGTCGATATTGTCGCCCGTCACCTGTACTTCCACAGGATAGGGGCGGTCGGTATATTCTATCTGTCGGAACAGTATCTGTGCGTCACTGAAGTAGGTGGAGTATTTGTCTGCATAGTCGTCAAGCATGCCTTGTGTCTCTTCGTCGCTATGGGTGTTGACGATAAACTGTGCAAAGTGCGAGCCTCCCAGATTGGGTATGAACATCGTATGGAAACGAGGTGAGCCGCTGCCATAGAACACAGTAAGGTTCTCCACGCGTTCGTCTTTCATCATGATGCCAGCCAAGCTGTCGGCTATCTGTGCCGTGTACTTCAGGTCAGTACCTGTGGGCAGGAAGATATCGACGGCAAACTGGTTGCGCTCCGCACGCGGGGTGAGTCGTTGCGGTATGCTCAGCAGCAGCACGCCTCCCAGTATGATGAGCACTGTGCCCGTCGCCATGGTGGTCCACTTATGCCGGAAGCATAGGCTAATCAGTCGCTCATAGACGCCCTGTGCCTTCTCCAGCATCTTGAAACGGCGGCTGGGGTGCTCGGTCTCCATCTGTTGCAGACCTTTGCCTATCATCATATACTGCATGAGCGGTACGACAAAGATAGCCACCACGAGCGATACGATGAGTACGATGGTGATGGAATAGGGAAACCACTTGACGAAGTCGCGCATGATCTCGCTCGTCGTGAAGAGCTGCGGGAAGAACGTGAACGTGATGACGATGGTGGCAGTGATGATGCTCTTGAGGAACTCATGTGACGACTCGACAGCAGCCTTCCAGCGACTCTTTCCCTCATCGAGCTTGTCCAGATAGCAGTCAACCACCACAACGCTGTCATCGACAATCATTCCCAGCGAGACGATGAGCGCGGCCAGCGTCACGGTATTGATTTCCAAACCGAACAACTGTATAATGGCTATCGAGGCGAAAATGGTAATGGGGATGGTGGATACAGCCACAGTGGCCACACGCATGGGGAGCATCAGCATGACGATGATGATGACCGATATGATGGCGATGCTCAACTCCATGAGAAACTCCTCCACCGCATGACCTACCACATGGCTCTGGTCACTGATGAGGTTGAGTTTCACGTCAGCAGGCAGGGTGGCCTGGAAGTCATCGAGCACCTGTTTCACCTCGTCGCCGAAGTCCAGGATATTGTTGCCGCCATACATCTGCAGCGACAGCAGCAGACACTTCTTGCCATTGTTCCTGATATAACAATTGGGGTCGGGCTGTTCACGTTTGATGGTGGCGATGTCGCCCAGTCTGACCACTTCGCCCGATGGTGCGGAACTGATAATGGTCTGTGCGATGTCGTTCTCTGTGTTCAGCGACGACTGTACATGCAGCGTCCTGCTCAAGTGCCCGTCCGAAACGCTACCAGTATATACGGTACCCGTCATACTCGAAAGCTTTTGCATGAGCAGGGCGGTGTTGATGCCATACATCGACAGTCGGTCGCGGTCCAGGTAGATGCCTATCTGCTCTTTCTGGTTGCCCATTGTGATGATATTCGCCAGGGCATCGATGGTGCGCAGACGGTCGCTCAGTGCTGTGGCATAGTCATTGAGTTCGCGATAGGTCTTCTCTTCGCTCTCTATCGTCAGCAACATGGTGGAAGCTTCTCCAAATTCGTCGTTGGCAATGAGTTTCAGCACACCGGGAGGCAGGGTAAGCTGCAGCAGGGGAAGTCGCTCCTTGAGCTTGTTCCAGAACTCCGTCTGCTTGTCCTCCGTAACGTCTTCCTGCAGCATGACGATAGCGGCACAGCCATTGTTGAAACTCAAGGTGAGCGTACGCTTCTTGTTGATTTCCTTGAAGGTCCAGAGAAAATTCTCCAACGGCTTGGTCAGCTGCTGCTCCACCTCTTGTTCGGAAGCACCAGGATAGATACCGACAACCAGTCCGACAGGTATTGCCATCTGCGGAAATTCATCCTTCGGAATCTTTTTGAGCGAGTACATGCCTGCCAGGATGATCGTGATGACAAGCAGGATGGTGATGCTCTTGTAACGAATGGCCGAGGCCACCAGATCGTTGCGTTCTTTCTTATTACCCGACATGGCTCTTCTTAGTTCTCGCTTCTAACAATTGTTCCCTCTGACACTTTGTTCTGTCCGGCTATGATGATTGTCTCGCCACTGGTCAGGCCAGAGGTGATGACCACCCCACCGGTGAGGATGTCGCCCGTCATCACATTCTGACGATGGGCCTTCCCCTCACGTACGGTCCATACATAACGGTCTTGACCGCTAATCATGATGGCTTGCTGGGGTATCACGATGCTATAGTCGTCCGACGTATTCTCTATCATCACCTTACAAACCATACCGGGCAACAGCTGGTGCCGGCTGTTGTCGGTCAGGGCTGTCACCTTGTACGAGTGGTTGATGGGATTGGCCGAAACGCCACGGTTGACAATCTTGGCGTGATAAATGCTGTCACCTAACGCATTGACGATGAAGGTGACGGGTTGCCCGTTGCGAATCTGGCCAATGTCCTTTTCCGGTATGGAGATGCCGACCTTCACACGGTCTATCTTCACCAACTTGAATCCCGTTATACCGGGAGTCACATTGGCTCCTTCATGGGCAGAACACTGGGCGATATATCCTTCAAAGGGGGCTCGCAACGTGATATCCTCCAGACCCTTCCGCGAGATGGCTTCTGCGGCACGCGCCTTGGCAAGTGCTGCCTCCATCTCTACCATCTTGATCTCTGGCAGCGTACCCTTGTCATACAGGTCCTTCAACCTGCGATAGGCATCCTCCGTCTGGTGCAGGGTGGCACTGCTGATCTGGTAGGCGTTCCTTGTCGTGCTGCCATCTACCTCGGCCAGCGCCTGGTGCTTCTTGACAAACTGTCCTTCGTCCACCATCACCTTGACAATGGTACCGATGGTATTGAACGTCACATTGGCTCCGTCTTCTTCTTCGATGGTGCCCAAATAGCTTTTACCAATGACTTGGGAACTGGTTGCTACCTTCATGGTCTTCACGTTGACGCTGTCGGGCCTATTGGTCTTCTTCTCTGCGCACGACAGATGAGCGAGGCACATTAGTGCACACAATCCCCACACCACATTTTTTGAGATCTTCATTGTTTCTTTAGTACTTTTATCCTGCAAAGGTAGCGCAAACCGAGTGAAAAACCAAATTTATTTGAGTTTTTCCTACAATTATTTCGTACCTTTGCAGCCAAATTCATAATCATATCTTTACCAAGATGAAGAAGTTTTTGCTGATATGGTCGCTCCTGTTGCTGATGGCAGGCGAAGCTTTTGCCCAAAAGATAAACTGCCTGAAGGGACAGCAGGTTGACAAATCTTACCGCGGGTTAGTGATATACAAAGGACGTATCTATCTGAACTAAAATACAACAAGTTATGAATATCGGAGACAAGGCCCCAGAGATACTGGGCAAGGACGAACAGGGACGGGACATCCGTCTGAGTGACTATCAGGGACGAAAGCTGGTGCTTTACTTTTATCCGAAGGACAACACCAGCGGATGTACGGCAGAGGCTTGTAGCCTGCGCGACCACTATCAGGAACTGCAGGGAGCCGGTTACGAGGTAGTGGGTGTCAGCAAGGACTCTGCTGCCTCGCATGTGAAATTCAAGGAGAAGCACGAACTGCCCTTCCCCCTGATTGCCGACGTTGACAAGACGCTGATGGAGGCGATGGGAGTCTGGGGCAAGAAGGTGATGTACGGAAAGAAGACCATGGGCACCATCCGTACTACCTTTATTATCAATGAGGAAGGAATCATAGAGCAGATCTTCTCTGGCAAGCAGGTGAAGACCAAAGAGCACGCAACACAGATACTGAACAAATAGCAATGCACTATCGTAATGATAGCGCCTTGTCTTCTGCTGCCTCCATCAACTCCCGTTCACCGGGTCCTTTGTCGTTGAGACCGCAGAGGTGCAGGATGCCGTGTATGATGACGCGGTGCAGTTCTTCGTCGTAGGGTTTCCCGAACTGGTCGGCATTGGTACGGATGGTGTCGAGCGATATGACAAGGTCGCCGTTGATCTGGTCTCCCTAAATCACAGGGGACAGGCTTTTGAATGAAATTCACTTCAAACCTGACCCCATGATTATTTTATTTGGCTTTCTCAAAGAAATGGAGTAACTTTGAAGCGAATTTGAGCAACCAGCTTTCTTGGGGGTGACAGAGAAAATAAAAGAAGAAAGACTTGATATTGCAAGCCTTTCTTCTAGTAGGAACATTGGGACTCGAACCCAAGACCTCTTCAATGTGACTGAAGCGCTCTAAACCAACTGAGCTATGCTCCTTTATACCGCAGGTGTGAACCCGAAGGGATTCAAACCCTTGACCTTCAGAACCGGAATCTGACGCTCTATTCAGCTAAGCTACGGGTCCAGTCTTTTGCGGAATGCGGGTGCAAAGGTAACCATTTTTTTTGAATGGTGCAAATTTTTTCGTAATAATTTTCATTGATTGCGGATTTATTTGTACCTTTGCAGTCGGAAAGTACTGAAAGAAAGCAAGATGAGTTGGAGATGAAAGTATTTGTTCTGTCACTACTGGCACTGCTGGGTGTGGTGTCCTGTGGCCGCAAGGGTGGTGATTCGGCAACGATAGCCTCCGATGACAGTGTCCAGGAAGAGGTGGCTGTGGAAACGCTGACGGCTGAGCAGATGGCCGAGGATGAGTTTGATGAACTTGTCTCCGAGACTCCGATGCCGGAATCGGCTGAGGGGCTGTTTGACGATTTCTTCTTCAACTTTGCTTTCAATAAGCGTCTACAGTTAGAGCGCATCGTTTTTCCTCTGTTAGTCAATTCGGGTACCAAGGTTGACTCCATTCAGAAAGAAGATTGGGAGATGGAGCACTTCTTCATCCATCAGGAGGTGTACACACTGATTTTCGACAGTGAGGAGCAGATGGAACAAGTGAAGAGCACGAGTGTGAGCGAGGTCACGGTGGAGAAGATATTCCTCGATCAGGCCTTCGTGCGACAGTATCTGTTCCGTCGTGATAATGGGCGCTGGATGTTGAACGAGATTCGTAACCAGACATTACCGCGCAATGCCAACGCATCGTTCATCGAGTTCTACCGGCACTTTGTTTCCGACTCCGTGTTCCAACATGAAAGCCTGAGTGAAGAGATGGAGTTCGTGGGGCCTGACCCCGACGATGACTTCTCGCAGATGGAAGGTGTCATCACGCCAGACTTCTGGGATGCCTTTGCGCCCGAACTGCCGGCCCACATCATATACAATATGGTCTATGGTCGTCAGGACCCTAATGCCGACAAGAAAATATTTGTTATCCGCGGTGTCTCAAACGGTCAGGAGGTCGAAGTGACTTTTGTTCGGCACAATGGACACTGGAAACTGAAAAAACTGGTAGAGTGATGACCGCATACGAAGATTACAGTCTGTTGAGGCACAACACATTTGGCATCGATGCCAAGTGCCGTCGTTTTCTGGAGTATGGCTCTGTGGAAGAGGCACAGCAGGTGGCTCGCATGTTGAATACAGCATCGGAACCGCTGCTCATCATTGGTGGCGGCAGCAATCTGCTGCTCACCGCCGACTTTGCCGGCACAGTGGTCCATTCAGCCATTAAAGGTTATGAGACGACAGCCGATGATGGCAGCGTGCTCCTGCGAGTGGGCAGTGGCGAAGTGTGGGACGAGATGGTGGACCGGTGTGTGGCCCACGGGTGGTATGGTGCTGAGAATCTGTCGCTCATCCCCGGCGAGGTGGGAGCATCGGCCGTGCAGAACATTGGTGCCTATGGTGCCGAGGCCGCTTCTATTATATATGAGGTTGAAGCCGTCAGCGTGGACGATGGCAGCATCTGTGTCTTCACGGCAGCCGACTGTCGGTATGGCTATCGTCAGAGCCGGTTCAAGCAGGACTGGAAGAATCGCTATCTGATAACCCACGTCACTTACCGGCTGTCGACAACCTACGAGGCACTGCTCGACTATGGCAATATACGATCCGAACTGGAGCGCAGGGGCATCAGTGAACCCACGGCTCGACAAGTGCGTGAGGTCATCATCGACATTCGTCGTCAGAAGTTGCCCGACCCGGAGGTGGAAGGTAATGCCGGCAGTTTCTTCATGAACCCCGTGGTCAGCCGCGCTTGCTTTGAACGTCTGCTGGCTGACTATCCGCAGATGCCCCATTATCCTGTCGATGCCGCCCACGAGAAGATTCCCGCCGGTTGGCTCATCGACCAGTGCGGGTGGAAGGGGCGTACACTGGGACGAGCCGGTGTACACGACCGTCAGGCTCTGGTGCTGGTCAACAAGGGTGGAGCCGTTGGTGCTGACATTGTGCGTCTGAGCGATGCCATCCGTCAGGACGTAAAAGCGAAATTTGGTATAGAAATCTATCCGGAAGTCAATATTATATAGCCAAAGGGAAAGAAAGATGAAAATCACAATATTAGGCACGGGCACCTCGTGTGGCGTCCCGGTGATAGGTTGTCAATGTGAGGTCTGCCAAAGCCGGGACCCCAGAGATCAGCGTCTGCGCTGTTCCATCTTGGTGGAGACATTGTCGACGCGCCTAGTGGTAGACTGTGGCCCCGACTTCCGTCAGCAGATATTGCCTCAGCCCTTTCGGCGTATCGATGGCATACTGGTGACCCATTCCCACTACGACCATGTGGGCGGGATGGACGATATCCGTCCTTACTGCCAGTTCGGACAGATCAAGGTCTATGCAGATGCTGTGGCCCGCAAGGGGATGCTCGAGATGCTGCCTTACTGTTTTGCGGAACATCGCTATCCCGGCGTGCCTAAGATTGAACTGAATGTGGTGGAGGCGGGAGAAGCCTTCCGCATCGGCGACATCGACATTCTGCCAATAGAGGTGATGCACGGTCAACTGCCTATTCTTGGCTATCGCTTCGGACGATTTGCCTATATCACTGACATGAAGACGATGGCTGACGACCAGACTACGCTGCTCAACGGAGTAGACACGCTGGTGGTCAATGCGCTACGCTTCGACAAACCGCACCACTCACATCAGGTGGTCGACGACGCCATTGCCTTTGCCCGCAGGGTAGGGGCTCGCCGCACACTGCTGACTCACATGTGTCACGACATCGGTCTGTTCGATGCCGCTACGGCTCGTCTGCCCCAAGGTGTCGAGTTGGCCTACGACGGTCAGGTACTGGAGATCGAGCCTTAGCGAAACCAAAGACTGGGTCTTAGTGGAAAATATTGAGGATGCTGCCGTAGTTGCGCTTCAACTTGCGTAGTGTCATCACACCGTCGAAGGCCATCATACCATACTCAATGTATTTGCCTATCTGCTGGCCTCGCGAGAGGTCTTCGTCATTGACAGTCAACTGCCCCCAGAGGCGTTTTATCTCCTGGTCTTCCAGTTCAATCACCTCGTTGAGTTGCTCCTTCCGCATCTGGAGTTCCTCCAGCGAGTGATAGGGTCTTACTCTTCTTTTCTTTGCCATAGTTTTGGGGGGGAGGCTTAGTTCAACAGTAGTCTTGACAGGTATTTTACCAGCGGACGCTCTATCCAGGCTTTCCTGCCCAGATAGATAACGATGAGCAGAAGCAGGTAGCAGCCGGCCACAGCCAGCAGTGCCCATGCCTGTCCCATATATACCGATAGCCACATGGCCACGCTGGCTGACAGGAACAGCAGGATGGCCGACACGATGATAAATACGATACCCGTCAAGATGGCAGCGCTGATAAGGCGCACCGCCTTGTCGACGATGTCAAGTTTCGCATATTCCTTGCGTAACTCCACATCATGCTTGACCATCTCAATGAGTTGTGAGATAGTTTCTACGTTCTTATCGCTCGATAGCATCTTGTCGATTTCCTTGTTCGTCGGGTGTTACTCGGCAGCCTCTTCGAGATCCTCAATCAGGTCGCCCACATCCTTGCGGTTGAGTTTGATGTTGTGCTTCTTGAGAAAGTCGTTGACAGTGCTTGAGATTTTCTCACGCGTGTTGGCCCCCTTGTCGGGTGCTACCAGAATACCGATGATGGCACCTGCGGCTGCTCCGCCGAGGAATGCGCCTACATAACCTAATCCTTTCATAGTCGTTGTTAATTTTAAGTGAATGTTTCTGTAAACTATTTCAGTGAGCAAATTTACGCAAATAATTCGATATGACGAAGAAAAAGGCAACCTTTTTTTGTTAAAACGGCAATATTTTGCCTATTTAACAAAGTTTATGGTCATTTCTTGCCCGTAATTCTTCAATATTTTGTAATTTCGCAGCAAATTAGTTAAATCAGGAAATTAATTATCGTAATGTTTATGAAAAAGTACATCGTGTTGTGCGCAGGCCTTTGCCTCGCTATGTCATTCACCGGTTGCAAATCAAGTGAGAGTGCCTACAAGAAGGCCTATGAGAAGGCCCAGGCCGCCCAGCAGCAGAACCAGGCTCCTGTCCAGCAGACAGAGGTGCCGGTGGTCACTCCCGTCCAGACCGTTCCCTCTAACCAGACACAGGTTGTAGACAATCTGGACAATGTGTCGGTACGCCAGGAGCGTGTGGCTGTGGTCAACGGCTCTGGCCTTAAGAACTATAGCGTGGTGGTAGGTTCGTTCTCTGTCATCGCCAATGCCGAGGGGCTGCAGCAGCGTCTGAAGAATGCCGGCTACGATGCTCAGATCGTAAAGAACGAGGAGCGTGGCATGTATCGTGTCGTAGCATCCACCTTCGACAGCAAAGCCGAGGCTGCTGCCAGCCGCAACAATATCAGCGGTGGCCAGTTCAACCCCAACGGCGATGCCTGGTTGCTATACTATACCCGATAAACGCGTCCGAGTGGGTCGTATTTTATCCATCGACTACGGACGAAAGCGTACCGGACTGGCAGTCACCGATCCTCTACAGATTATTGCCGGAGGATTGGCGACTGTTTCTACATCTGAACTCTTCGAGTGGCTGAAGGATTATACGTTGCGTGAGTCTGTGGAGCGCATCGTGATAGGTGAACCCAGGCAGCCCAATGGCGAGCCCAGCGAGAATCTGGCCCGTGTTCAGCAGTTTGTCAACCGCTGGCGCAAGGTTATGCCCAGCATACCTATTGAGTACTACGACGAACGCTTCACCTCAGCATTGGCCCATCAGGCGATGCTCGACGGCGGACTGAAGAAGAAAGCCCGTCAGAACAAAGCCCTGGTCGACGAGATCAGTGCCACCATCATTCTTGAGGACTATATGCGGTCGCGCAAACGATTTCCTTCAATCTAAATTGTCAACTCTTAACTCTCAACTTTTAATTCTCAATGATATTACCTATTTATATATATGGCCAGCCTGTTCTCCGTAAGGTGTCAGAAGACATCACGGCCGACTACCCTGACTTGAAACAACTGATAAGTGATATGTGGGAGACACTGGCCGACTCAGAAGGTATCGGTCTCGCCGCCCCTCAGATTGGTCGTGACATTCGTCTGGTGGTCATCGACCTCAATCCGCTGGCCGAAGATATGCCTGAGTACAAGGATTTCCGTCAGGTGTACATCAACGCCCATATTGTGGAGTACGACGAGTCGAAGACGACCTCGTCGGAAGAAGGTTGTCTGTCGCTGCCTGCTATCCACGAGAAAGTGACCCGTCCGGCCCGTATCCGTGTGCAGTGGACGGATGAGAACTTCCAGCCCCACGACGAGTGGGTGGAGGGCTATCTGGCCCGTGTGATGCAACACGAGTTCGACCACCTCGATGCCAAGATGTTCATCGACCGCATCTCGCCCCTGCGCCGTCAACTCATAAAGAGCAAACTGAAGGCACTGACGCAGGGCCGCTACCGCTGCGGTTATAAGACGAAACCGGTGAAGAGATAATAATTGAAAAGGTGAAAGAGATGTGGAAAGGTGTTCGTGTGCTTCAATCAAAGCGTGAGAGGCTGGGTAGCCTTTTACTTTTTTACATTTTTCACTCTTTCACCTTTTCATTTCTTCTATTTTTCAACTTTTCACCTTCATATGCCCAGTACAATACCGACCGCCTGCTGATGATCGGCCGCTCGGCGCTCTATTACGAGGACTATGTGCTCTCCATCCAATATTTCAATCAGGCCATTTCGGCCAAGCCGTATCTCTACGAACCCTGGTTCTTCAGAGGTGTGGCCAAGTATTACCTCGACGACTACTCCGGTGCCGAGAGCGACTGCTCGGAGGCTATCCAACGCAATCCCTATGTCGTCAATCTGTACGAACTGCGGGGCTTGACCCGTATCCAGCAGAACAAATTCTCGGAAGCCATCAACGACTACAACCGGGCCCTGAAGTATGACCCACAGAACCGCGGTTTGTGGCATAACCGTGTGCTCTGTCATATCCAGAACGGCGAGTACGAGGCGGCACTGGCCGAACTCGACACGATGCACGCCCGCTGGGGCCAGTATGCCAAAGCCTACGCCATGCGTGCTGATGTCTACATGCAGATGAAAGACACCACGCAGGCCATCGAAGCCCTGCATAAGAGTCTCGCCATCGACCCTTACGACGGTCAGACCTGGGCGGCGAGAAGCATCATCAGTCTGTCGCGTGAGCAGTGGGACAGTGCCGAAGTGCAACTCGACCATGCCATCCACCTGATGCCCAAGCATGCCGGCTGCCACATCAATCGTGCGCTGGCGCGTTTCAACTGCAACAACCTTAGAGGAGCGATGGCCGACTACGACATGGCCCTCGATCTGGAGCCCAACAATTTTCTGGGTCACTACAACCGTGGACTACTGCGTGCCCAGGTGGGCGACGACAACCGTGCCATCACCGACTTCGACTTCGTGCTGCGCCTTGAGCCCGACAATATGATGGCCCTCTTCAACCGGGCCGTGCTGCTCGACAGGACCGGAGACCTGCAAGGTGCCATACGCGACTATTCGAAGGTCATCGACGAATATCCTAACTTCTGGACAGGCCTGGAGTTTCGTGCAGCCTGCTACCGCCGGCTGGGCATGACGGCCAAGGCTGAGAAAGACGAGTTCACCGTCTATCGTGCCCGTCTGTACAAGCATCTTTATGGCACGCAGCCGCGGCTGAATCCCAACCAGATACGCAAGCGCAGCGATGACGATATGGACAAATATAACCAGTTGGTCGTCGAGGATGAACGTGAGCCGGAGCGCGAGTATCAGAACGACTATCGTGGCCGTGTGCAAGACCATAAGGTTGAGATGGAGTTCCTGCCTTCGTTCGCCCTGTCGTTCGAGGCCAGGCATGAGGAGGTGAGGACCGGCCAGACGTTCGACCGTCTGATAGACGACCTCAACGAGCGTCTGCACACGCGTACAATATATATCAATAGTGGTCATGCCGTGCTCGACGATATGCGTTCGAAGGCCTATTTCGACTATATTGACTCGCTGACTGTTGCCATTGACCGGTCGAAGGTGACGCGTGAGGCAGCCGACCTGCTGATGCTTCGTGCTATCGCCTTGTACACCATTCGCAATTTCGACGGTGCCATCGACGACCTGAGCACCTATCTGCAGATCGACTCGTCGTCGGTCGTCGCCTTGTGGCAACGTGCTGCCTGTCAGGCGCGCATCAATCAGTTTCAGGCCTCAGAGGGCACCAATGTGGAATTGCAGATTGCCAGTGTGCTGGGCGACCTCAATCACGCACTGCTCCTCAGTCCGCGTCATGCCTATTTGCTCTACAACCGTGGCAATGTCTATGCCCAGCGGCAGGACTACCAGCGTGCCATCGTCGACTATACGGCCGCCCTTCAGCAAGAGTCGTCGCTGGCCGAGGCGTATTACAACCGAGGCATCTGCCATATCAAACTGAACCATCAGGCCGAGGGTATTAACGATTTGTCGAAGGCTGGCGAACTGGGGCTCTATACGGCCTATAGCCTGATAAAGAAGTATCGTAAAGTGAAATAGCGAGGCTGTTTGTCTTTACATCGCAGAGTGAAGTAGTACGGTCGTTTGCCCTTACTTCTTGTTTTTCCGCCTTGATGAGTGAAATAGGTCGCCGATGCCGTTGAAGTCGCGCTTAAGGATGATACCGAAGCCTTGCGTGTTCAGCGACGAACGGGTGAAGTAGCGGTCGTTAGTCTGGTTGTAGACCTTTAGGGCTAGGTTGCCGCTGGGTGTGAGCAGATAGCGGATGTCGAAATCGCCGATGAACGAGGGGTTGGCCTGCGTGGCGTTGTTGCGATAGCCGAACTGTCCGTTGATGAGCAGACGGTTGTTCAGCATACGTCCGCTGACGGTACCCTCGTATTCAGCATTGTGCCACCCTTCGTTGCCGGTGGAGATATTGGCACCGAAATTCCAGTCGTTGCTCTTGATAACCTGCGAGAGCACCTCGTTGATTTGGGTGGACACCGTGCCGGAAAGAAACGACTGCATGGCCAGCGAGGTACGGTCGTACTGTTGCGACTGTGCGTTGTTGGTCCCCTGGGTGTAGAATCGTCCGATGCCCAGCAGGTAGAGCACCTGTTGGTTCATCTCCTGTTCGCTGGCGATGACAGAGCGAATCATCTGCTGCTCCTCGCTGTTCACGTTGGGCATCTCCAGGTCGAACTCCACACGGGGTGCGCCGGGCGTACCGCTGATGTTCATCAGACAGTTGACGCGTACGGTGTTGTTAGAGAACGAGTTGCCCAGGTTCAGGTCCGACAGCGATACGCCGTTGACCGTATAGAGGGCCTGCAGGTTGAGGTTGGCGTCGAAGGGGTCGCCTCCGAAGACGATGGTGCCTCCGTCCTGGAAGGTGAAGTTTTTCTTGATGATATTCTGTATGGTGATGCCGTAGGTGCCACGGTCAACGGTATAGGTGCCAAACATGTGGAATGGTCCCTTGTTGTAGTATGTGGCCTTGATGTTGCCGGTGCCGTAGAGCGTGATATAGTCGTCGGTATACTGATCCATGAGCACTCTCAGCGTGGCGTCGGGCGTTGCATTGATGTTGAAGTTGATGTGGATGTCGGTCGTTGCCTCGTCGGTCGGTACGGCTATCTTTGCCGCCGGCTCGTCTGTTGCCTGGCGGATGGCTGGCTGCGTGCTGCCCCAGGTGATGAACTCCTGTTGGCTGATGGCATCAGGGTTGGTGGCGTTGTAGGCAAAGAACGACGAGCGGTTGGGGGTCACGTCGCAGTTGATGACGACCTCGCCGGGACGGCCGTGCAAGTCGGCCTGGCCGGTGACGTAGACGTTGCCGCAGATGACGCCGTCGTCGAACGACGGGAAGTCGTAGGCCAGCAGGTTGTCAGCCGTCACGTCGAAGTCGAAAGTGAAGTCGGAGAACCCGTCGTGGTTCAGCACACCGTCGAGCGTCCCTCTGTGGCCGTCGTGGTCGGTAAGGGCGCAGTCTTTGAACCGTATCTGGTCTTGCCCGAAGACAATGGTGTCGTTAGTGAGCGAATAGGTGGTGTTCAGGGCTTTCACGGTGGCTTGGCCGTCAACGGTCAGTTGGCCGGTGAGGTATAGATGGCTGAGCAGTCCCCATAGTTGCACCTGTCCGTTCACCTTTCCCTTGACGCCGTTGAGGAAAGAATTGGTGAAGGAGTTACAGAATTCGATGCTGGTGCCTCGGGCCTGAATGATCAGGTCGATGTCGTTGCGTGCCGGCGACACAAAACCGTTGATGAGGGTTCGTGTGTGAGGGCCGTCGTCGCAGATGGCGTGTATGTCGACCTGCTTCTCGGTATCGTTCCATTCGGCTCTGGCGCGCAGTGTGCCCATTCGGCCTTCTTGAAACAAGAATTGGTCCACGGTGAGGTCGGCCCAGGCGGCCACGTTGTCGAACGGCTGCGTAATATAGGCTTTGCCGGTGGCCATGCCCTCGAAACTGACGGCGTGGAAGTCTACCATGTCGAGTATGTAGGCCACTTCCATCTTGTTGAGGTCGACGACGAGCGTATCGTCGGGCGATGCAGAGGCGATGCCGTCGACGAGCAGGTGCTGGTCGCCGTGTGCCACGCTGAAGTGGTCGAACAGTATGCGCTCTTCAGAATATAGTATGTCGCATGGGTCGATGCGCCATGGTGTGTGGTCGAGTGCGATCTGCGAGGGTTGGATACGGATGTGTGCTTCCGGTTTGCCGGCGTCGTTGGTGTACACTTCGGTGATGGCGTTGACGATGCCGTTGATGTCCTTCTTAGCACCGCCCTTGTTGTCCCATAGCAGTGAGGTGGCCAGTTGGTTGTCGGCCGCCTGCAGAAACAGTTGGATGTCGAGCGGTGCCTCATCGTTCATCGACTTCGACACCTTGATGTTGCCTTTAGTCGTGTTGTCCTCGGTGGTGAGGTCGATGGTGCAGTCGCGATAGTGGCTGCCGTCATAGGTAAAGTCGGGCATCTGTCCTTTGATGTCTAGGAGGTGTTCTGTGTCGTTCATCCTGACATCCAGTAGCAGGGCTTTTTCCAGATGGAGAGGGATAGCGAGCATCTTCGACATCCATTCTGTGTCGGTCAGTCTGATTTCGGCGGTGAAGTTGTTAGCCGTCTGTTGCCGGGTCTTTGGCAGCCCGGGCAGGGTGGGAAGTTTCGATGCGGCGTAGTTGACGAAACTCTGTGGCAGCGTGTTCCAGTTGAATTCACCCTTCAGCGAAACCTCGCCCATATCGCCTTTGGCATTCAGGAAGTGTAGCCCTTTGTCGTCGTAGCCGGACTTGATGTGGAAATTTTCAATATGGTACGAGGTGTTAAGCGAGTCGTTCCGGTGCATGGTAAAGTCGTCCACGTCGAGCGTACCCTCGGCATCGTTCAGGTTGCTGGCAGTAAAGTCGGCATCGATGACGGCCGAAAAGACGGCATCGCCCCAATTGTCGCTCAGATGGAGGGCTTTGGGCGACAGTCGGTTGATGAAACCGGTCAGTCGTAGGGCGGTGCGCTTCTGTCGTCTGAGTGCTCCCTCGACATCCATTTGCAGGTTGTCATCGTCGATTTTCAGCGCACCACCGATGTTTCCGTTTTCGTACGAGCCGTCTAGGTCTATGTCACGATAGGCATAGCCTTTGTAGTCCAGCCTGCTTATCCTGCCCTTGGCACTGATGTGGCTGCCGTGGCCGTCGATGTCCACCTTCGTGGTTAGTTGCCCCAGGTCCGTATTGTCGAAAATCCTGCCCAGCAGCAAACTGTCGGTGTCAAGATGTCCCTTGAACTGCTGTCCATCCGTCATGGAGAACGACAGTGCTATTCGTCCGGCGCTGGTCGACAGCCTGTTGTGGGTATCGATAGTGCGGAGGCCTAAGCCGCTGGCATGGCCGGATAGGTGGAGGTCGCCCAGGCGGGTGGCTTCGATGGGGATGTCATTAAAGGCCTCTCTCAACTCGCTTACGATGCCACCGGTGAGGTCCAGCCGCTCGATGTTGGCTCGCCAAGCCGGCAGACTGTCCTGCTGGTGTACGGAGAAAGCCGCCAGCAAGTTTGCTTTCCCGTTTTCTGAGCGCACGTTGAGCCGTTGGCAGTAGACGCTCTGTGTGGTGCCGTCGACAGTGGCGTCGATACTCAAGGCGTGGTCGAAACCGCGCAAGGCCGGTATCAGGCACACCAGGTCCGAGGGCGTGATGATTGTACCGTCGGTCGATGTGGCGTAGCAGATGGTCTCTGCCAGGTGGTCGGCATCGTAGGTGGCACTTAGCGTATCGATATTTACGGTGGAGTGAGGCAGTTGCAGGCTGAGTCCCATCAGGGCCGACCGGCGGTTGGCCGACAGTCGCATGTTGAAACGCTCGATGTTCAGTCCTGACTGCTCTTTCAGTGCCAGTCGGTGGACATTGACGTTCAGTGAGTCTTCAGTTAAAGCCTTTAGTGTGATGTGTGCGCTGATGTCGTTTATTCTCAAGTGATTAAGGTTAAATGTATCTGGCATCTCCCGTTTGTCCAGACGGTTGTAGGCGATGCTGGAATGACGGACGATGAGCGTGTTGACGCGCAGGTCGATCGGACTGCTCTGCGTGGTGTCGGTCGAGGCGAGGGCATCAATGGCGAACTGGTAGTTGGGTGCTGTGAGCGAGTCGGTCTTGTAGAGGTTGACATGTACGCCGAAGAATTGTGCCGACGAGACGGCAATTCGCCCTTCAAACAGCGGTAGCACATCTACTTTCACAGACAGCCGGCTGGCCTTGAGCATGACGGAGTCAGCCTGGTCGTGGATGGTCACGTTGTCGAGAATGATACGGTTAAGGAATCCCAGGTCGACACGCCCCACGCTGACCTTGGTGTTCAGTTCTTTCGAAACGGCACTGCCCACCTTCTCTCCTATCATATTCTGGACAAAGGGCAGATGGATGAGCACCAAAGTCCCCACATATAGAGCCAGCAGGCTCCAAATAGTCCAGTTGACAAGGCGCTTCAGTCTTTTCATTCAAATCTCGGTATACCGTTTTCTTTCTCGTTGATTTTTTGGTGCTGCAAAATTACTCATTATTTTGCTTATCCCCAAATCTTTTAAGCAGAAATAAACGTAAAAAATGTTGTTTGTCTGTTAGTCCAAACACCATGTTCCGCGCGGGGATAGGGATGCCTAAAAAGTCCTGCTGCCAAACCGAGTTTGCAATATTGAAGAGTCGGAACGGGAATAGGGGTTAAAATACACGAATTCTTGTCTTTGCGCGTCATTTTTGTTCGTCTTTTCTTCGCTGTTATCTTAAAAATGATTAACTTTGCACACCGAAAAGATTTTTTTATTTCATTCATATAATATGGCAAACGTGATAAAACTACGTAAAGGCTTAGACATTCACCTCCAGGGCCAGGCTGAGAAGACACGCCTCAGCCTGAAGTCCAACGGGCACTACGCATTGGTGCCCGACGATTTTGAGGGCGTGACCCCCAAGGTTGTCGTTCGCGAGGGTGATACGGTCAAGGCTGGGGATGCCTTGTTTGTCAACAAGATGTATCCAGAGGTGCGCTTCGCCTCGCCAGTCAGTGGCAAGGTGACCGCTGTAGTGCGCGGCGACCGCCGTAAGGTGCTCTGTGTGAAGGTGGAGGCCGACGCGCAGCAGCAGTATGTTGATTTTGGCAAAAGGGATGTTGCGAAGATGGACGGCAAGGCCGTCATCGACGCGCTGCTCGAAGCCGGACTGTTCGGCTACATCGACCAGTTGCCCTATGCCGTGTCCACCAATCCTTCGGTGCTGCCGAAGTCTATCTTTGTGTCGGCCCTGAGAGATAAGCCGCTGGCCGGACGGTTCGAGTATGAGATAGAGGGCCAGGAAGACGACTTCGTCACCGGCCTGACGGCTCTTTCGAAGATTGCCAAGACCCACCTGGGTCTAGGCATCCAGCCCGACCTGCAGGCCGCACTGCAGCAGCGCCAGGTGGAGCGGGTGGCTGAGGTTACTGTGTTCGATGGCAAGTGTCCCGCCGGCAATGTCGGCGTCCAGGTGAACCATGTAGACCCGGTGAACAAGGGCGAGGTGGTATGGACCATCGGCGATCCCACGGTGGTGCTCTTCATCGGCCGCCTGTTCAACAGCGGCAAGGTGGACCTGCGCCGCACCGTGGCCCTCTGCGGCAGCGAGGTGAAGAAGCCCTGCTACGTCGATATGCTCGTGGGCGAGGAACTGTCGACGCTGGTCAGCAACAGTTACGACCAGAATCACTCGGTGCGCATCATCAACGGCAATGTGCTGACCGGCCGCCAGACCACCAAGGACGGCTATCTGGGAGCCCACAGCAGTGAGATAACCATTATTCCCGAGGGTGACGACAACGACGAGATGCTGGGCTGGATCATGCCGCGCTTCTCGCAGTTCTCCGTCAACCGCAGTTATTTCTCGTGGCTCTTCGGCAAGAAGAAGTATGCTCTCGATGCCCGTGTGAAGGGCGGCGAGCGCCACATGATTATGAGCGGCGAGTACGACCGTGTGCTGCCGATGGACATCTACGGCGAGTACCTCGTCAAGGCCATCATCGCCGGCGACATCGACAAGATGGAGCAACTGGGCATCTACGAGGTGAGTCCCGAGGATTTCGCCCTGGCCGAGTTTGTCGACTCGTCGAAACTGGAACTGCAGCGCATCGTTCGCGAGGGATTGAATAATCTCCGCAAGGAGAACGCCTAAATAAATCGTAAATTGTAAATTGTCAAATTGTAAATTACGTTTATGAAAGCACTAAGAAACTATCTCAACAAGATAAAGCCTTCCTTCGAGAACAAGGAAAGCAAACTGCACTACCTGCGCTCTGTCTTCGACGGCTTCGAAACCTTCCTCTTCGTGCCCAACACCACGGCCAAGCGGGGGGTACACATCCACGATGCCATCGATTCGAAGCGCATCATGAGTATGGTGGTCATCGCTCTGATGCCAGCCATGCTGTTCGGTATGTATAATGTTGGCTATCAGAACGCTATGGCATCTGGCATCAATGCTTCGTTCATGGATATGTTCCTCTTCGGCGCACTGGCTGTGCTGCCCAAGATTATCGTTTCCTACGCCGTCGGTCTGGGCATCGAGTTTGCCTGGGCTCAATGGAAAGGCGAGGAGATTCAGGAGGGCTATCTGGTCAGCGGCATTCTGATTCCGCTCATCGTGCCCGTCAACCTGCCGCTGTGGATGCTGGCCGTGGCTGTGGCCTTCGCCGTCATACTGGGCAAGGAAATCTTCGGGGGCACGGGTATGAACATTTTCAACCCCGCGCTGCTGGCCCGCGCCTTCCTCTTCTTCGCATGGCCGCAGAAGATGACCGGCGACCAGGCCTGGGTGGCCAACAGTCCGATCTTCGGCTTTGGCGGTCAGGTGCCCGACGGCTTCTCCGGCGCCACGCCGCTGGCCAACCTCGACACCTATGTTTTCGATATGGATGCCGTCTATGGCCTGATACCCGGTTCCATCGGTGAGACCAGCGTCATAGCCATCGCCATCGGTGCCGTTATCCTGCTCTGTACGGGCATCGCCTCGTGGAAGACCATGCTGAGTGTCTTCGCTGGAGGCATCTGCGCCGGACTGCTGTTCGAGCAACTGGGCATGACGCCCATCCACTGGTATGAGCATCTGGCCCTGGGCGGCTTCTGCTTCGGTGCCGTGTTCATGGCCACCGACCCCGTCACCTCGTGCCGCACCGAGTGTGGCAAGTGGATCTACGGATGCATCATCGGCGTGATGGCCATCGTCATCCGTGTGATGAACCCCGGATTCCCCGAGGGCATGATGCTTGCCATCCTGTTCATGAATATGTTTGCGCCTGCCATCGACTACTTCGTGGTAGACCGTAATATCAAGAAACGACTGAAGAGAGGAGATACGAAATGAAACTGAATAAAGAAAGCAACACGTACATTATTATATATAGTACGATACTGGTGCTCATCGTGGCCTTCCTGCTGGCCTTCGTGTCGCAGACGCTGAAGCCCATGCAGGACAACAACGAGGCCTTGGACACCCGCAAGCAGATTCTGTATTCACTGAATCTGCGCGACACGGTGGCAACGCTGGCCGACGAGCAGATCAACGCCCTCTATGAGGCCACTATCACGCAGACCGATTCCATGGCCGATGAGAAAGGCAAGCAGAAGCCCTTCGTCTATTATGCCACCGTCAATGGCGAGCAGAAATATGTGCTCCCCCTGAAGGGACAGGGCATGTGGGGCGGCATTAGCGCCTTCCTGGCCATCGACAGCGACAAGAATACCATCTATGGTGCCTACTTCAACCACGAGAGCGAGACCGCCGGACTGGGGGCCGAAATCAAGGACAACGCCCAGTGGCAGCAGAAGTTCCGGGGAAAGAAGATTTTCGCTGACTCCACGGAGATAGCCCTCTCGGTAGAGAAGAACGTCAACAACGCCACCACGGTCGATGCCGTCACTGGTGCCACCGTCACCTCGACGGCTGTCAGCACCATGCTGCAAGACCAGTTGAGGTCGAAGTACATGGACTTCTTGTCCCGCCACTAGCATTTGATGTTTAATGTTTTAATCTTTAATGTAAACAATGGCACTATTCAGTAAGCAAAATAAAGAGGCATTCACCAATCCGCTGAGCCTCGACCATCCGATACTGGTGCAGGTGCTCGGCATCTGTTCGGCACTGGCAGTGACCAGCCAGTTGAAGCCTGCCATCGTGATGGGTCTGGCCGTGACCGTGATTACGGCTTTCTCAAATGTGATTATCTCGCTCATCCGCAACACCATACCCAGCCGCATACGCATCGTGGTGCAACTGGTGGTGGTGGCTGCCTTGGTGACCATCGTCAGTCAGGTGCTCAAGGCCTACGTCTACGACGTCAGCGTACAACTGTCCGTCTACGTCGGCCTGATTATCACCAACTGTATCCTGATGGGCCGTCTGGAGGCTTTCGCCATGCAGAATAAGCCCTGGCCTTCGTTCCTCGACGGTGTGGGCAACGGCATCGGCTATGCCATGATTCTCATCATCGTGGGAGCCGTGCGCGAATTCTTCGGACGCGGCTCGCTACTGGGCTTCCAGATTATTGACTGTAAGGACTTCAACAATGGCATGATGACCATGCCCGCCATGGCGCTTATCCTCTTGGGCATCGTCATCTGGGTGCATCGTGCATACTTTTATAAGGAGAAGTAATTTATGGAACACGCAATATCATTATTCTTCCGTTCGATATTTGTCGACAACATGATCTTTGCCTTCTTCCTGGGCATGTGCTCTTTTCTGGCCGTGTCGAAGAACGTGAAGACATCGCTCGGACTCGGACTGGCCGTTACCTTCGTGCTGCTGGTCACCGTGCCCGTTGACTATCTGCTCCAGACCAAGGTGCTCAGCGAAGACGGCATCTTCGGCATGGACCTCTCTTACCTGTCGTTCATCCTCTTCATCGCCGTCATTGCCGGCATCGTGCAATTGGTGGAGATGGTGGTCGAGAAGTACTCACCATCGCTCTATGCGGCCCTGGGCATCTTCCTGCCCCTGATTGCCGTCAACTGCGCCATCATGGGAGCCTCGCTGTTCATGCAGCAGCGCATCCTGCTCGACCCCTCGGAGACGAAGGCCATCACTTCCGTCGGCGACGCCGTGGTCTATGCCCTCGGTTCTGGCATAGGCTGGACACTGGCCATCGTGGCTATGGGTGCCATCCGTGAGAAGATGCAGTACAGCGACGTGCCCCGGCCCCTGCAGGGCCTCGGCATCACGTTCATCACCGTGGGTCTGATGGCTATGGCCATGATGTGTTTCAGCGGACTAAAGATTTAAAGGAGGACGGCAGTATGTTTATAGTAAATAGTATCATTGTATTCCTGGTGACAATCATTGCCATTGTCATCATCCTGCTGGTGGCAAAGAAATATCTCAGCCCCAGTGGCAACGTGAATATCACGGTCAACGGCGACAAGGTGCTCAGCGTGGCGCAGGGCAACAACCTCATGGCCACGCTCAACCAGAACGGCATCTTCCTGCCATCGGCCTGCGGCGGCAAGGCATCGTGCGGCCAGTGCAAGGTGCAGGTGCTCGAGGGTGGGGGCGAGATACTTGACAGCGAGAAACCCCACTTCACCCGGAAGGAAATCAAGGATCACTGGCGACTGGGCTGTCAGTGCAAGGTGAAGGGCGACCTGAAGATCCATGTCGACGAGTCGATACTCGGTGTCAAGGAGTATGAGTGCACCGTCATTTCTAATAGGAACGTGGCTACGTTCATCAAGGAGTTCAAGGTGCAGTTGCCCAAGGGCGAACACATGGACTTCCTGCCCGGTTCGTATGCCCAGATCAAGATTCCCGCCTTCGACTGCATCGACTACAACCAGTACGACCGCGACCTCATCACGCCCGAGTATGTGCCGTCGTGGGAGAAGTTCAAGATGTTCGACTTGAAGTGTAAAAACCCCGAGCCCACCATCCGTGCCTATTCGATGGCCAACTATCCGGCCGAGGGCGACGTGTTCATGCTTACCGTGCGTATTGCCACGCCGCCGTTCAAACCCGACCGCAGCGGTTTCATGGACGTCAACCCTGGTATCGCCTCTAGTTACATCTTCTCGCTGAAGCCCGGCGACAAGGTGATTATGAGCGGTCCCTTCGGCGACTTCCATCCGCACTTCGACTCGAAGAAGGAGATGATCTGGGTGGGCGGTGGTGCCGGCATGGCCCCGCTGCGCGCACAGATCATGCACATGACGAAGACCCTCAACACACGCGACCGCGAGATGCACTACTTCTACGGTGCCCGTGCGCTCAACGAGGTGTTCTATCTCGACGACTTCCTCTCGCTGGAGAAGGAGTTCCCCAACTTCCACTTCCACCTGGCCCTCGACCGCGAAGACCCTGCTGCCGATGCCGCCGGCGTGAAGTACACTCCGGGCTTCGTGCATCAGGTGATGCTCAACACCTACCTCAAGGACCACGAGGCCCCCGAGGACATCGAGTACTACATGTGCGGACCAGGCCCGATGTCGAAGGCCGTCGTCGCAATGCTCGACTCGCTCGGCGTAGAGCCCGAGAGCATCATGTACGACAACTTCGGAGGCTGATTTCTGCATCGGAGCCTCCAAACAGATAGTTTAACGCCTCCAAACCCGAGGTTTGCTCCGTCGAAAGAATGAGTTTGCTCACGGCAAACTCATTTTTTTGTCTTTTTATTCCCGATTCTCAAGATAATATTGTAACTTTGCCGTCGGTTTATGAAGAAAGAAGAAAAAAATGACAGCGTGTACTCAGCCGTAGAGCGCATACTGAATGGCTATCTGGAGATGAATAATCATCGCAAGACGCCGGAACGCTATGCGATATTGCGTGCCGTCTACAGCATGGAAGACCATTTCACGCTCGACGAACTGGGCGAGAAATTGGCTGCAGAGTATAAGTTTCCCGTATCGAGGGCTACGCTCTACAACACGATGAATCTGTTCATGGAGTTGCGGCTGGTGATCCGTCACCGCTTTCAGGGATCGACGAAGTATGAGGCCTGTTATGCAGGCGACAGCCATTGCCATCAGATCTGTACGGTCTGTGGCAAGGTGACAGAGGTCAAGGCACCGGAGATAGCGGTGGCCATCGACACGCTCCATCTGAAGCGCTTCCGCAAGGATGGCTTCTCGCTCTATATCTATGGCATCTGTTCCACGTGCCAGGCTGTGATAACGAAAAAGATTAAAAAGACAAAAAACATTTGATATGAACAAAGGAAAGGTTGACGTTCTGCTGGGATTGCAGTGGGGCGATGAAGGTAAAGGCAAGGTGGTCGACGTGCTGACGCCTCGCTATGATGTGGTGGCTCGTTTTCAGGGTGGTCCTAATGCCGGACATACCTTGGAGTTTAATGGCGAGAAGTATGTGCTTCGCTCCATCCCCTCGGGTATCTTCCAAGGGGGAAAGGTGAATATCATCGGCAATGGCGTGGTGCTCGCACCCGACCTCTTCATGGACGAGGCCAAGGCCCTCGAGGCTAGCGGGCATCCGCTGCGTGAGCGTCTGCACATCTCGAAGAAGGCCCATCTCATCATGCCCACCCACCGCGTGCTCGATGCCGCCTACGAAGCCCAGAAGGGCAAGAACAAGGTGGGCACCACCGGCAAGGGTATCGGCCCCACCTATACCGACAAGGTCAGCCGCACCGGTCTGCGCGTGGGCGACATCCTGGAGAACTTCCCCGCGAAGTATGCCGCCGCCAAGGCCCGCCACGAAGCCATCCTGAAGTCGCTCAACTTCGACTACGACATCACCGAGGTGGAGAAGAAGTGGATGGAAGGTGTGGAGTATCTGCGCCAGTTCCCTATCGTCGACTCCGAACACGAGATCAACGGTCTGCTGCGCCAGGGCAAGAGTGTACTCTGCGAGGGGGCACAGGGTACGATGCTCGACGTCGACTTCGGCTCCTATCCCTTCGTCACCTCCAGCAACACCATCTGTGCCGGTGCCTGCACAGGGCTGGGTATCGGTCCTAACAGAATCGGCGAGGTGTATGGCATCATGAAGGCCTACTGCACCCGCGTCGGTGCCGGTCCGTTCCCCACCGAACTGTTCGACGAGACGGGCAAGAAGATACGCGACCTCGGTCATGAGTATGGTGCCGTCACCGGTCGTGAGCGTCGCTGTGGCTGGATAGACCTCGTCGCCCTGCGCTACAGCATCATGGTCAACGGCGTCACCCAACTCATTATGATGAAGAGCGATGTGCTCGACGGCTTCGACACCATCAAAGCCTGCACGGCTTACAAGGTGAACGGTGTGCTCACCCGCGACTTCCCCTACAACATCGAAGAGGGCATCGAGCCCGTATACGAGGAACTGCCCGGCTGGAAGACCGACATGACCCGCTTCACCAACGAGACACAGTTCCCCGAGGCCTTCTCAAACTATATCAAGTTCCTGGAGAAGGAACTCGAGACACCCATCACCATCATCTCTATCGGTCCTGACCGCGAGCAAACCATCTTGAGAAATGGCAAATAAACCAAGCATACCTAAGGGAACGCGCGATTTCGGCCCAGTGGAGATGGCCAAGCGCAACTATATCTTCAACACCATCCGTTCGGTCTATGAACTGTACGGTTTCCAGCAGATAGAGACACCGGCACAGGAGACCCTGCAGACGCTCATGGGCAAGTATGGCGAAGAGGGCGACAAACTGCTGTTCAAGATACTGAACAGCGGCGACTATCTCTCGAAGATCACTGACGACGAACTCACGGAGCGCAACACGCTCCGCCTCGCATCGAAAATCTGCGAAAAGGGTCTGCGCTACGACCTCACCGTGCCCTTCGCCCGCTATGTGGTGATGCACCGCGAGGAATTGCAGTTGCCGTTTAAGCGCTACCAGGTGCAGCCCGTGTGGCGTGCCGACCGTCCGCAGAAGGGCCGCTACCGCGAGTTCTATCAGTTCGACGGCGACGTGGTGGGCTCCGACTCGCTGCTCAACGAGGTGGAACTGATGCAGATTGTCGACACTGTCTTCAGCCGTTTCGGTGTGCGTGTACAGATTAAGATCAACAACCGCAAGATACTGACCGGCATTGCCGAAGTCATCGGTGCGGCCGACAAAATCGTCGACATCACCGTGGCCATCGACAAACTCGACAAGATAGGCATCGACAATGTCAATCAGGAACTGCGCGAGGACGGCCTCACCGACGAGCAGATAGAGAAACTGCAACCCATCATCATGCTCGAAGGCACCAACGAAGAGAAACTCGATACCATCGCCCAAGTCCTCAAGGACAGTGAGACCGGCCTGAAGGGCATCGAGGAACTGCGCTTTATCCTCTCCACCCTCGGTCACGTATGTGGCGATGCCATCGCCACAAAATCCGCAGGCACCCTCCACAACGAACTGCAACTCGACCTCACCCTGGCCCGCGGACTGAGTTACTACACGGGTGCCATCTTCGAGGTGAAAGCCCTCGACACCCCCATGGGCAGCATCTCCGGCGGCGGACGCTACGACAACTTGACGGGCATCTTCGGCATGCCCGGACTCTCTGGCGTGGGCATCTCCTTCGGGGTCGACCGCATCTACGACGTGCTCAACGCCCTCGACCTCTATCCCAAGGACTCGCTGCTGACCACCCAGGTGCTCTTCATCAATTTCGGCGAGAAAGAGACAGCCTACTGTATGCCCTTCGTGGCCCATTGCCGTCAGGCCGGCATCCGCACAGAACTCTATCCCGACATCGTCAAGATGAAGAAGCAGATGGCCTATGCCAATGCCAAGCAGATACCCTTTGTGGTGCTGGCCGGCGAGAACGAGATCAACGAGGGTAAGGTGACGCTGAAGAATATGGTCACCGGCGAGCAGACTCTGCTGACCAAGGAAGAACTGATAAATGCGATACAGTAAGCAACTTAATCACAACTAACGATGAAACACCTCAAACTACTGACAATGCTTCTGCTGGCCGTCCTGCTGACATCGGCCACCAACCGCAAGCCGACGACTATCTTCATCATCGGTGACTCGACAGCCGCCGAGAAAGACCTCTCGAAGGGTTCGCCCGAACGAGGGTGGGGCATGGCCCTGGGCTGCTATTTCGATCCCGACTTTATCCGGGTGGACAACCATGCCGTCAACGGGCGCTCGTCGCTGTCGTTCTTCAACGAGGGACGCTGGCAGAAAGTGCTCGACCTCATCCAACCCGGCGACTACGTCATCATACAGTTCGGCCATAACGACGAGAAACCCAAGGCCGACCGCCACACCGATCCAGGTTCGACGTTCGACTATATGTTGGCTCGCTATGTCCGCGAGACCCGTGAGAAGGGCGGCATTCCGGTGCTGATGAACTGTGTGGTGCGCCGCAACTATACACTGACCCTGCCGAAGGGCGACGACGAGGCCTTGCGCAACACCACTTTCAAGGACGCGCCGAAGCAGATAGAGGGCGACACGCTGGTCGACACGCATGGTCTCTATCGTGTGGCTCCGCGCGACGTGGCACGGCGCATGAACTGCCTCTTCGTTGATGCCAACCAGATTACCCACGACCTTGAGACCAGTCTGGGCAAGGAGGGCAGCAAGAAGTTGCACATGTGGTATAAGCCCGGCGAGCACCCTGCGCTGCCGAAGGGCCGGCAGGACAATACCCACTACAACGTGTGGGGTGCCCATCAGGTGGCTGCCCGTCTGGCCGATGCTCTGTGCGAGGAGATTCCCCTGTTGAGCAAGTATCATACCAACGACGAGCCCTGCCGTATGCGAACGGAATAAACGAGACATCGTATAAATTACGCAACAAATCCTGCAAAATATTTGCGGGATTTGTTTTTTTTACGTATCTTTGCACAAAACCAAATTATATACTAAACAAATACTATTGAGATTATGAAGAAGAAGTTTATCTGCGCCGTTTGTGGATATATCTACGAAGGCGA
>DETM01000046.1:27617-27969 GCA_002361655.1 Prevotella sp. UBA3288
TGCCCCATCTGTAAGGCTCCCGCCTCTAAGTTTTCTGAACTGAAGGATGATGCTGAGATGACCTATGCCACCGTTCATAAGATTGGCGACGGCAAGCCCGAGGGCGTCTCAGAGGAAATGATTCAGGATCTGCGCAACCACTTCAATGGCGAGTGTGGCGAGGTGGGTATGTATCTGGCCATGGCCCGTCAGGCCGATCGCGAAGGCTATCCCGAGATTGCCGAGGCCTTCAAGCGCTATGCTTTCGAGGAGGCCGACCACGCCAGCCGTTTCGCCGAGTTGCTGGGCGAGTGCGTATGGGACACCAAGACCAATCTGGAGAAGCGTGCTGCTGCCGAGGCTGGTGCTTGCG
>DETM01000046.1:28017-30522 GCA_002361655.1 Prevotella sp. UBA3288
GGTGCTTGCGAGGATAAGTTCCGCATCGCCAAGAACGCCAAGGCCGCTGGCTTCGATGCCATCCACGACACCGTTCACGAGATGGCCAAGGATGAGGCCCGCCACGGTGCCGGCTTTGCCGGACTGCNNCTGCTGAAGCGTTACTTTGGAAAGTAAAAAAGTAGAAAGGTTAATACAATAAACTGAATGAGAATCCGTTTTATCAATACGATGAAACGGATTTTTTATTTATTTCTTATACTTGCATTATGCATAGCTTGTCAGGATGATGATTCATTCTCGACCAGCAACAGTCTGAAACTGGATTTTTCGGTAGATACACTAAACTTGGATACGGTCTTCAGTCGTGTCCCAACTTCCACATATTCTTTTTGGGTACATAATAGAAATAACGATGGTATCCGTCTCGAGCAGGTACGCCTCCGTCGTGGAAACCAGTCTGGCTATCGGGTGAATGTCGATGGTATCTACTTGGATAATGCCAACGGTTCGCAAACGAACAACATAGAGATACGAAAGAATGACAGTATTCTCGTTTTTGTGGAATTGACTGCCAACGAGAACAAACAATCTTCCCCCTGTCTGGTGCAGGATGATCTGGTGTTCTTGATGGAGAGTGGCGTAGAACAGAAGGTATGTCTACAGGCATGGTCTTGGGACGCCATTAAGCTATACGAGCCGGTAATTACGAAGGATTCTGTGATTTCTTCTGATATACCGATGGTGGTTTATGGTGACCTGACTGTCAGCGAAGGTGCTACGCTCACCATCAGGAATACGACGCTTTACTTCCATGATGGTTCGGGCATTGAGGTGGCTGGACGGCTGCTGACGGAGAATTGCGTCTTCCGCGGAGACCGATTAGACCGTATGTTTTCTTATCTCCCTTATGACAGAGTCTGCGGACAATGGGAGGGTATTCATTTCTTGGCATCATCTACAGGAAATGAACTGATTCAGACAGAAATCCGTAATCCTCAGAATGGTATCCTCTGCGATTCAGCCTCGATGGATTCAACCCACTATCGTTTGTTGATGCAGAAGTGCATCGTTCATAATTGTCAGGGGATGGGGGTCCAGGCCAGCAGTTCTTACATCCGACTGGTTGATTGCCAATTGACTAATACCTTGGGGCATTGTCTGTATCTGCTTGGTGGAAAGGCCGAGGTCAGCTATTGCACGCTGGCTCAGTTCTATCCTTTCTCTGCTAATCGGGGCGCAGCTCTCTATTTCACTAACCTTCCGACGGCAGTGGATATCGTCTGTGATGGCACCATCATGACAGGCTATGAAGATGATGTGATTCAAGGCGTCAACATCAACGAAAGCGTTCCTTTTAATTATTCCTTTGAAAACTGTCTCTTACGTACCATCAACGAATCTGCTGACTCTGTCCATTTTCAAAAGATCATCTGGGAAACACCAGAGGACTCCATACAAGGGAAAAAGCATTTCATTAAAATCGACGAGGATAATCTGGATTATGATTTCCACCTCGATTCTTTATCAACGGCGAAAGGGCTGGGCTGTTACCGTTAGAACTCCGAGAATGTCAGCGGCATCAGTTTCCTGATTCCATCGATAACATAGATACATTTGCGCCCATAGAGTAGGATGCGGATAGGACCGGCTGCCCGTGTCTCTGACTCAATGATGACCTGACGACAGGAGCCGCAAGGCCCCACAGGCTCATATTGCAATTCTCCGTCAGTTCCTCTCGCGGCAATAGCCAACATTTTCACAGGCACATCAGGATATTGGGCACCTGCAGCAAACAATGCGGTACGCTCAGCGCAAAGTCCCGATGGATAGGCTGCATTTTCCTGATTGCAACCAATGATCTCCTGACCATTGGCAAGCAATACTGCCGCACCGACATTGAAATGTGAATATGGGGCATAGCTTCGACTCGTGGCTTCTATGGCAAGTTCTACCAAATGGCGTTCTGCTTCGCTCAGTTCGTCCATCTGACAAGACATAATCGTGGATTTCAGTTCAAGTTCTTCCATAAATTGCAATATTTTTCTGCAAATATACGAATAATTCGAGAGAAAACACTAATTTTGCACAAGAAATTCGAAATTATGAGGAAATTTTTCATAAGTATAGCCATTGTTCTGTCATTGGGGGCTCATGCTCAGGCCAGATGGAATCAGGTATATCAGCAATATATCGACCAATATAAGGACATCGCTATCGAGCAGATGCAACGCCACCATATCCCTGCTTCTATCACGTTGGCACAGGGCTTGTTCGAAAGTGGTGCAGGTCGTAGTGAGCTGGCAGTGAAGGGTAATAATCACTTCGGTATCAAGTGTAATGGCTGGTCTGGAAGGAGAGTCTATCATGATGATGACGAACGGAATGAGTGCTTCCGTGCTTACAACTCGGCGTTCGAATCGTATGAAGATCATTCCAGATTCCTGACCGGAAGCAAACGCTATAGTGCGTTGTTTAATCTGAAGATTACTGATTATAAGGGTTGGGCAAAAGGACTGAAGGCGG
>DETM01000063.1 GCA_002361655.1 Prevotella sp. UBA3288
ATAGCCTATGCCGACAATGCCAACGGCGAGATGGACGGCATCGGCAAGATGAACCTGCGCCACGAAGCAGTGGCCGACAAGAAGTTCGAGAAGGCTCTGGGACAGTCGAAGGAGCAAACGGGCGAGGCAACGGTGACACTCACCTCGTACAAGCCAAACCGTCTGACATACGATGTGAAGTCGGAGACGGGCGGCATCGTGGTGTTCTCAGAGATTTACTATCCCGGCTGGACAGCAACCATCGACGGCAAACCCGCCGAGGTGGGACGTGCCGACTACGTGCTGCGTGCCCTGCAGATGCCTGCTGGAAGCCATAAGGTGGAAATGACTTTCGAGCCGAAATCGGTAAACAACACCGAGACGATAGCATACATCGCCTATGCGGTGCTCTTCATCGTCATTGCCATTGGCATCTTCTTGGAGTATAGAAAACGTAAGTCAGCACCGCAAGAAGCGAAGGCCTGACAAGCAATAGATATCTGATAATAATACGAGAGATGCCCTTTCACATTCTGAAAGGGCATCTCTCATTATCTAATTAGCCGTCTTTTACCGTGCGATTAGCCATATCTTGCAACTCAAACAAGCACCTTTCGCAAATTGAATAAAGGACTTTCGGGAAAATACACATCATACCTTCAGCCTGACGAAGGTACGCCATCCATAGATAGCGATGATTGCAAAGCAGATGAACGGCAGGATGAACGAGGCATTGGTGGCGGGGAATGAACCGAACACGGTGCCTTGGTCTATAATGGCAGCCTGGAACGGAGGCAACACGCTTCCGCCGAGGATGGCCATGATAAGTCCGGCAGCACCGAACTTGGCATCATCACCGAGTCCCTTCAGGGCTATGCCGTAGATGGTGGGGAACATGAGCGACATGCAACCGCTGGTGGCCACCAGGCAATACATGCCGAGACGATTCTGGAAGGCGATGACACCCATCGTGCAGATCATGCCGCCGATGGCAAAGGCTGCCAAAAGACGTGCGGGATTGACATATTTCATCAAGTAGGTGGCAACGAAGCGCGAGCAGATGAAAATCAGCATGGCGACAATGTTGAAGCGTTGAGAGAGTACTTCGGCGGCCTGTTCGCCCATGCCTTCGGCCATGAACACGCGGGTACCGTACTGGATGATGAAGGTCCAGCACATGATCTGGGCACCAACGTAGAAGAACTGGGCAATGACTCCCTCGCGATAGTATTTCAGCGAGAAGATGCGCTTCAGCGTAGGCAAGAAATGAATCTCCTTGTTCTGATCGCCATTCTTCGGCATCTTGGTGAGCAGGATGATGATGAATAAGGCCACGATAACCAGTCCGATGGCCAGATAGGGCGAGATGAGCACAGAGAGGTCGGCTTCCTTCATCGCATCAAACTGTTCACCAGAGAGATTGGCACGCTCGTCCGACGACATGGGATTAAGCCGCGCCTGGATGAAGTTCATGGCCACGTACATGCCGATGATGGAACCGCAGGGATTGAAGCACTGGGCCATGTTGAGGCGGCGCGTGGAGGTTTCCTCGCTTCCCATCGTAAGGATGTAGGGATTGCAAGAGGTCTCGAGGAACGAGAGTCCGCAGGTCATGATGAAATAGGCAATAAGGAAACAGCCATACACGCCAACCATCTTCGCGGGGAAGAAGAGCAACGCGCCCGTAGCATAGAGTCCGAGGCCCATCAGCACGCCCGACTTATAACTGAACTTGCGGATGAACATGGCGGCGGGGAAGGCCATGCAGAAATAGCCGCCGTAGAAGGCCACCTGCACCAGAGCGCCTTCGGTGACGCTCATGCGGAAAATCTTCGAGAAAGCCTTCACCATCGGGTTCGTGATATCGTTGGCAAAGCCCCACATGGCGAAACAAATGGTAATCATAGCGAATGGCAGCAAGAAACTTACGCCATTCAGCCTTAACATTCCGTCTTTTTTAGTAGTCATAGGTATTGATAGATGTATTTTAGTGCTGCAAAGGTAAGAATTTTCTGTGAATAATTTACAATATTGCGGAATAATTAGTACCTTTGCCGTTGCTTATTTTAAATTAACGGAGATGAAAAAACTACTATCTCTACCGCCAAATCTTACAAACTGCTTTCACGAAATCACAGGACTAAATCGCAAAGAGTGGTTCTGCACCAACGATCCCGTGGGCAAAAAACTTGGTTCGGGAGGCGGAACGACATGGCTGCTGAACGAGGCATACAAAAACGAAACAAGCGAGAACGGCAACGACACGACGTTCGACGAATGGCTGAGCAAGGAGAAACGACTGCTGCTGCACGCCGGAGGACAGAGCCGACGACTGCCTGCGTACGCGCCATCGGGCAAGATTCTCACTCCTATTCCGGTGTTCAGATGGGAACGCGGACAACGACTTGGACAGACGTTGCTCGACCTTCAGGTGCCGCTATACCAGCAGATAATGGACAAAACGCCCCAGAACATACACACAATGATAGTGAGCGGCGACGTACTGATACGCTCCACACAGCCTCTGCAACCCATTCCTGAGGCCGACATTGTGTGCTATGGGCTTTGGCTTGATG
>DETM01000057.1:0-7701 GCA_002361655.1 Prevotella sp. UBA3288
GTATAGATTCAAACAACCATTTCACCTCAGACGTTAAGGCTTTACTCGCAAAATACCCGATGGCTGATGTTCGCGCTATGGGGTTCACGGCGAATTGGAAGGCAGAGCCGTTGTGGAAATAACTGGTGAATTGAGATAATAAAGACGCAGAAAGGCGAATGTTTTCAAAGTTGTTACAAAACATTCGCTTTTTTGACAGTGCAAAGATACATAAAAAAGTGGAAACGGCCAAAGAAATTTAAAAAAAATGATGGCAATCATTCGCTATTGTCCAAAATATTGAGTAACTTTGCAGGACAATTACGAACACTAAAAACAAAGCATTAAGATTCGATATGGACATTATTGAGAGATTTCTGAACTACACAAAGTATGACACGCAGTCGTCGGAAGAGAGCGAGAGCGTGCCCAGCACACCGAAACAGTTGGTCTTTGCGCGCTATCTGAAAGATGAACTGGAGCGCGAGGGCCTGGACGACGTCGAGATGGACGACAAGGGCTACGTCTACGCCACGTTGCCGTCGAACATCAAGGGCGAGGCCCCTGTTGTCGGTTTCATCTCACACTACGACACGAGTCCCGACTGCTCGGGGGCCGACATCAAGCCGCGCATCGTCAGGCAGTACGACGGCGGCGAGGTGGTGCTCTCCGACGAGGATCAGATAGTGATGAGTCCGCAGCGTTTTCCGGAGTTGCTGCAGCATGTGGGCGAAGACCTGATCGTGACCGACGGCCACACGCTGCTGGGTGCCGACGACAAGGCGGGCATCGCTGAAATAGTGCAGGCGATGGTCTACCTGAAAGGCCACAAGGAGATCAAGCACGGCAAGATACGCGTGGCCTTCAATCCCGACGAGGAAATCGGCATGGGTGCCCATCACTTTGACGTGGAGAAATTCGGCTGCGACTGGGCCTACACGATGGACGGGGGCGACGTGGGTGAACTGGAGTTTGAGAACTTCAACGCCGCCTCGGCCAAGATTACCATCAAGGGTGTAAGCGTACACCCGGGCTATGCCAAGGACAAACTGGTGAACGCATCGCTGCTGGCTGCCGAATTCATCGCGATGCTGCCTGCCGACGAACGGCCGGAGACCACCGAGGGCTATCAGGGCTTCTTCCACCTGACAGGTCTGCAGTCGCAGACGGAGCAGGCCCGTCTGTCGTACATCATCCGTGACCACGACCGCGAGCGCTTCGAGGCTCGCAAGCGTCTGATCATACTGTTGGCAGAGAAGATGAACGCGAAATATTCTGAGCGTGGCTGTAGCGTGGTATGCGAGGTGAAAGACCAGTACTACAACATGAAGGAGAAGATAGACCCGCAAATGCACGTCATCGACCTGGTGCTGCGGGCCATGCAGGAGTGCGGCGTGGCTCCGAAAGTGAAGCCTATCCGCGGCGGCACTGACGGTGCCCAATTGTCGTTCCGCGGCCTACCCTGCCCTAACATCTTTGCCGGCGGCATCAATTTCCACGGCCCCTACGAGTTTGTCAGCATACAGACGATGGAGAAGGCTATGCAGGTGGTGGTGAAGATCTGCGAACTGACGGCCGCATATAATAAATAGCACTACAATAATAGCACGACAATGGCAGAACTACCTACCCTGATACAAGACCTTGCGCTGATACTGGTCGTTGCAGGCATCGTGACCCTCGTATTCAAGCGGCTGAAGCAGCCGCTGGTGCTGGGCTATATAGTAGCCGGATTCCTGGTGTCGCCCCACATGCCCTATACCGCCTCTGTGGTCGACATGGCCAATATCCACCTATGGGCCGACATCGGCGTAATGTTCCTGCTGTTCTCACTAGGTCTGGACTTCTCGTTCAAGAAAATCGTAAAGATGGGTGCATCGCCCATCATCTCGGTGGTGTGCATCATCTTCGCCATGTCGCTGCTGGGCGTCATCGTAGGCAATGCCTTCGGCTGGTCGCAGATGGACTGCATCTTCCTGGGCGGTATGCTGGCCATGAGCAGTACCACTATCATATATAAGGCCTTCGACGACCTGGGGCTGCGCCAGCAGCAGTTTGCCGGGCTGGTGATGAGCGTGCTGATACTGGAGGACATTCTGGCCATTGTGATGATGGTGATGCTGTCGGCCATTGCCAGCGGCAGCAATCCCGACGGCGGCCAGATGCTGGAGTCGATACTGAGCATCGTGTTCTTCCTGGTGCTCTGGCTGGTGGTAGGCATCTTTGCCATTCCGCTGTTTCTGCGCTCGGTGCGCAAGCAGATCAACAACGAGGTGCTGCTCATCGTGTCGCTGGGTCTGTGCTGTGCGATGGCCGTCTTCTCGACGAAGGTCGGATTCTCGTCGGCCTTCGGTGCCTTCATCATGGGCAGCATACTGGCCGAGACCGTCGAGGCCGAGCGCATCGAGAAACTCGTTGACCCGGTGAAGAACCTGTTCGGCGCCATCTTCTTCGTCTCGGTGGGTATGCTCGTCGACCCGCAGATACTGGTCGACTATGCCCTGCCCATCTTCATACTGGTGATGACGATCATCGTGGGACAGGCCATTTTCGGCTCCATCTCGTTTATGCTCGGCGGCGAGAGCCTGAAGTCGGCCATGCGCTGCGGGTTCTCGATGGCGCAGATCGGCGAGTTCTCGTTCATCATCGCCTCGCTGGGCCTGTCGCTGGGTGTCATCGGCGATTTCCTCTACCCGGTGGTCGTGGCCGTCTCGGTGATCACTACCTTTCTGACGCCGTACATGATTCGCCTGGCCACGCCGGCCTACAACCTGCTGGAGGCCCATCTGCCCAGTCAGGTCATCAAGACGCTGAACCAACTGTCGGTGAGCCGTCCTAACACGGCGCAGAAGAGCAAGTGGAAGAGTCTGCTGCTGCAAATGGCACTGAACGTCATCGTCTACTCGATACTGGCCTCGGCCACCATCGCCATCATGTTTATGTTTTTCCACCCGTTCGTCGTCGACATGCTGGGCCAGACGTGGTACAGCAATGCCATCACCGGCGTGACCACGGTGATGCTCATTGCCCCCTTCCTGCGCGCCATGGTGATGAAGAAGAACCGCAGCCCGGAGTTCCGGGCGCTGTGGGCAGAGAGCAACCGCAACCGTCTGCCGCTGCTGTTCACGATTCTGGTGCGCTTCGTCATTGCCCTGAGTTTCGTGTTCACCGTGTGCAGCCATCTGCTGCACTTCGGCACGTCGCTGCTGCTCACCGTGGGCGTGGTGGTGCTGGTGGCCATCATCCTGTCGCGAGGCATCAAGAAGCGCAGCATACTGCTCGAGCGTCTGTTTGTGAACAACCTGCGTTCGCGCGAGATTGAAGCCGAGGTGCACGGCAAGAAACGTCCGCTGTACGAAGGCAAACTGCTCGACCGCGACATTCACATTGCCGACTTCGACATTCCCCAGGACTCGATGTGGGTGGGCAAGACGCTGAAAGAACTGAATCTGGGCCACCAGTATGGTGTGCATGTGAGCAGCATACTGCGCGGCAGCCAGCGGCTGAACATTCCCGACGGCGACTCGCGCCTCTATCCGCTGGACCGCATCGAGGTGATCGGCAGCGACCAGCAACTGGCCATCTTCGGCCAGGCCATCCAGCAACAGGTGGTCAACACTGACGACATCGAACGACGCGAAATGAAACTGCGCCAATTCATCATCACCGAAAGCAGCCCCTTCGTGGGTAAGACGCTGAAAGAGAGCGGCATCCGCAGCGAGTACGGCTGTATGGTCGTCGGTCTGGAGGAAGGCAAGGAGAACCTGTCGCGCATCGCTCCGGACCGCCGTTTCCAAGTAAACGATATTATCTGGATTGTGGGCGAGGAGCAGGACATCAGCCATCTGCTGAGGGCCCGGTAAGTTAACTGAAAGGGGTCAGTACCACTGCACGGCATTGGTGTTGCCGCTGCGCTTGTCGTACTTCAGTGCATCGGTCAGCGTGGCAGCATTGCAGCGGAACGAGAAGTTGTAACTGGTATAGGGCGACAGCGTCACCGAGCACGACATGCTGAAGCAATGGAGGTCGCGCGAGAGCGAGGCCGTAGTCATCGAGATCTTTTTGTTCTCGAAGTCGTAGCCGCTGGAGAAATTGATGTTCCAGCCGTCGCTGATACGGATGTTGCCACTGATGTTCAGGTTCTGTGTGAACTTATAGGGATAGCGCATCGTGTCGTAGTTGAACTTGCTGCGGTCGGTATCCTCACGCATCGAGATGCCATAGCCAAAACTGAGCGACCAGGGCACGGAATAGGCCATGTAGCCGTCTTCGTCGACCTCGGCTTTCTCGGCGTCTTTCTTCTTGGCACCATGCTTGCCGGCCTCGAGGTCGCGGTCCATGTTCGTCTCGTTATCGTTCTCCCAGTCGTCATCGTCGGTGTGGTCGGACTTCTTGTCCTTATCGTCCTTCTTCTTCACCTTCTCGCCCTTGAGCCACTTGATGAAGTTGATGACCTTCTCGTTGTTGAGCGTATAGGAGAGGTTTTGCGACATGCCCTGGAAACGGCCTATCTTGCCTTTCTCCCAGTAGGTGGTGTTTTCGCTCAGACGCGGCGTGGCCCCCACGGAGTCGGCTTCGTAGACATAACTGGCAAACTCGGCATTGAGGTTGAACGTGTAACTCTTGGTCAACTTCAGGCGCAGACGGGTGCGCAGGTTGCTCCACGGACGCACCTTGGCCGCCATGTTATACGACATGGAGAGTCCCAACTCGTCGATCAGACTGATTTTCTTGACGCCTATCGAGTCGTCGTCGGTCTTGATCTTCATCTCCACATTGTTGCTCAGGTCGAAGGAGATGGAGCCCGTCTTGCCTTTCTGGGGCGTGCCGAACAGTTCGCCTTGATAGGGCGAATACTCGACCATCGTCACATTGCCCTTGGCATCGGTCTTCTGGTAGGTCTTCCAGTAGCCATAGTGGTCGGACCCGAAGTCGGGGGCATAGGTCAGGCTGACGGATGGCGTCATGACGTGGCGTATCTTTTCCACCTTGTCGCCGAAGAGGAACTTCAAGGGTTTGTAGAAACCATAGAGTTTTGTCTGTGCGCGCAGCGACAGGTTCCAGTCGTAGACATTATAGAAGCCGAAGGTGGTGTCGTTGACCTCCTTCTGTGCGGCAGTATCCCACGACCGCATGACGCGCTTGAGATACATACGGTCGGTGAAGTTGATGCTTGGCGTGATGTTGATATATTTGAACAGAGAGAACGTGGCACTGACAGGAATGACGTGCTGCATGCCGTTGCGCCAGTCCTTGGCCAGACTCGACTTGAGCAGTTGGTCTTCCTTGGTACTGATGGAGTTGCTCAGCCGACCGGTGTAGGAGACCGAGATCTTCTCGTACCAGCGCTCTTTGCCCACCATCTTCTTACGCTTGAAAGGATAGAACGAGGTGACGTTGACCGTCAACTCCGGCAGCCGGACCGACATCGAGGAGTCGCGCATGTTCTGCTCGATGTTCATCGATGAGTTGACTGACATGTTAAGACTCGAGAAGCGTGTACCGAAACTGACAGACGAGGTACGTGTGCTCTGCGTCAAACGCTGCGGGTTGTACATCGAGGTGAGGTTGTTGGGCTCGAAACTCGACGTGGCGAAATTGACGCTGGCCGACAGTGTGGTGTAGGGATTGGATTTCGAGTCTTGAGCGTGGTGCCACTGGATCTTGAAACTGGTACTCTTCGAATAGTCGGGCATATTCTTCTCGCCAGAGACAGAGTTCTGGTAGTTAAAATAGAACGAACCATTGTAGCGGTAGCGCTTGCGGTAGTTAGAGGCGGCGCTGATGCCCCATGAGCCCTTGGTGAATATCTCGCCCAGGATCTTCAGGTCCATCTTGTCGCTGATGGCGAAATAGTAGCCACCGTCGCGCAGGTAGAAGCCACGGTCGGTCTCGTCGCCATAGGTAGGCATGATGAACCCGCTGGAGTAACTCTTCGTGAAGGGGAAGAAGCCATAGGGGATGGCCAGCGGCAAGGGCACGTCGCACACCACGAGATAGGCCGGTCCGAAGACGACGTCCTTGCCCGGTCGCACCTTTGCCCGCGACAGTGCGAGATAGAAGTCGGGGTGCGGCTCGTCGCACGTCGTATAGCGTCCATGCTGCAGGTAGAGTTCGCCCTCGGCGCCACGCTTCGACAGTTCGCTGGTCAGGAACCCGTCCTGCTGTTCGGTATAGACCTGCTGTATCAGACCTTTTTTCGTCTTGAAGTTGAAGGCCATGGTGTCGCTCTCGTAGGTGTCGCTGCCCATCTGGAAGACCGGTGTGCCCTCGGGCTTGTTGGTGAGCGAGTCCTTGATGGCACCCGTGGCATGCACCAGCGAGGAGTCGAGACTCATGTAGATGCGCTCGGCCTGGAGGTCCATGTTCTGATATTTCACGTGTGAGTCGCCAAAGAGGAATGCCGTGCCCGAGCCGGCGGAATAGATGATGGAGTCTTGGGCAGAGAACTCGACGGGCGAGTCGATGCCGTTCTTCTTCTTGCGGTTGATGCTGTCCAGGGCCAGTGAGTCGTCGACGGCCTTGTTGTGCTTGTAGATAGCCAGTGTCAGCGAGTCCATGGTGGTGGTGTCGCGCTTGAGGGCCGCCCTGGCCTCCAACGAATCACCATCGGGCACTCTGTAATGACTATGCTGCAGAGGCGACGTCTGAACTCCTGCCATCACACAGAGGAAGACGGAGAGCAAAAAGAATATGACCGACTGACGTTTCACGCTGCAAAGGTACGAAATAATTGAGAATTACTTGCACCTGAAGGTGAAATAAATACTAACGACGGCACTATAATTGAAAAAATTACGATTTATTCAAACATTTTTGCCCACTCGAGGAATGTCTGTACACCTTCACGACCGAATTTCTCGAGACTGCGGGCCGTATCGACCACTGACAGTTGACGGTCAGGATGCGACTTCGAATAGAACTTGTCGGCATAGCACACCACCTGCTCTTCGAGCACTTCCGGCACGAAGAAGCCCTGTGACAGCAATTCCGGCGGCAGCACGTCGCCACCCTGCCATCCCTCCGGCGCCGGGGGCATCACGGTCAGTCCCGTGCCGGTATGGCGCTCGCAGACGCGGGCATGGCGCTCATAGCCCTCCTGACGCAGCAGACGTCCGCCAATCAGTCCGTGGCGGATGTAAGGTTCGTCGCCCTGACAGTAGATGCCGGGGGCATGACACCAGCGGATGCCGATGTCGTGGAGCATGGCTGACTCTTCGAGAAACTGCCGGTCGAGCCGCAGTTCGGGATGACGGCTACAAATCAGCAGACAGCGGTCAGCCACCTGGCGCGAGTGTTTGAGCAACAGGCGGCGCAGGTCGTCGTCGTCAGGATAGTACTTGGTTATCAATGCTTGATAATTCATCGTTCATAGCACTTCTGGGTTAACACAGGAGAGCCATCACCGCTTTCGTTCAGCAGATGACGGCTCTCTATGGTTACAACAGACGGCCGGAATCAGTCTTCCTGATTCTCCGGGCGCAGTTTACGCACGGTCTCGCCGGCACGCCACATCTCCTGGTTGCGCATGGCCTCGAGTTCCTTCTCCAGACCCTGACGGTAGTCGGGCTTCGAGTTGGCATCGATGGTAATCTGAGCCTCGTTGCCCGTCTTCACAGAATAGTAGAGCCACTCCATGACGGGCTTGATGGCATCGTGGAAACGGGGAGCCCAGTCCAGGGCGCCGCGCTGTGCGGTGGTCGAACAGTTGGCATACATCCA
>DETM01000057.1:7756-8370 GCA_002361655.1 Prevotella sp. UBA3288
ATACATCCAGTCCATACCCTTGGCTCCAAAGAGCGGGCCAAGGCTCTGGGTGAGTTCCTCGACTGTCTCGTTGAAGGCTTCGGAGGGCGTATGACCGTTCTCGCGCAGCACCTCGTACTGTGCCAGCAGCAAGCCCTGGATGGCGCCCATCAGCGAGCCGCGCTCGCCGGTGAGGTCAGAGGTGGCCTCGCGCTGGAAGGTGGTCTCAAACAGATACCCGGCACCAATACCGATACCGAAAGCCAGCGTCTTCTCCTTTGCCTTGCCAGAAGCGTCCTGATAGACGGCATACGAGCAGTTCAGACCGCGACCCTCGCAGAACATGGTGCGCAGGCTGGTGCCGCTACCCTTGGGGGCCACCATGATGACGTCCACGTCCTTCGGGGGCACCACACCCGTGCGGTCGCTCCAGTTGATAGCGAAGCCGTGGCTGTAGTACAGCGTCTTGCCGGGCTTCAGATATTTCTTGATGGTGGGCCACTGCTGCATCTGACCGGCATCGCTCAACAACATGCAGAGGATGGTACCCTTCTCGGCTGCCTCCTCGATAGAGAACAGCGTCTTGCCGGGCACCCAACCGTCGGCCACAGCCTTGTCGTAGGTCTTGCCCTGAC
>DETM01000057.1:8456-13046 GCA_002361655.1 Prevotella sp. UBA3288
CGCAGGTTGCAGGCCTGTCCGGGGCCCTGCACGCCATAGCCGATGACGGCGATGACCTCGTCCTTCAATACTTCACGTGCTTTCTCGAGTGAGAACTCCTTGCTGGTGACTACCGTTTCGATAACGCCACCAAAATTCATTTGTGCCATAATTCTATTGTTTTTATTTCAACAATTAACCGTTTTAAATCAAAATCGGCTGCAAAGGTAACGATTTGTCAGCAAAGAACCAAATAATATTTCTATTTTATACCAAATTAACCTTCCATCCTTTATTAAATTATGTTCGCGCCATCCATTTTAAGACTATGTACGCGAAGCCATGTCATATCATTTATCATTAAATGGTAAATTGATGGTCGATTTATGATAATTCGTGTTAAAAAGAAAACGATTTCGCAGAAAAATCGTATCTTTGCACCGTAAACGTAAAACGATGACGACACGACGAAAGGACAAGTAATATGGGAATGTATTTAGTTGGATTGTTTGTAGGTCTGCCCTGCCTTATATTCCTCATTTATACCTACACCCCGAGAGGTAAGCGGTGGATGAAAACGAACGGACTTCTTTGATTCGTTGAAAGAGGTAACAGCCCAACATCCGACCGAAGGTCAAACCGAAAAATTATCCGCCGAGACATCCGCAACAGCAAGATGCCCCGGCGAGTTTCGTTTTATCCGTTTCGTCTCACGTATCGTCACTGGACGACAATATAAAGAAGTAAGTAATAATAAATAAGAATCAGCAGGGATGACAGGATCCTGCATACGGCATCCATTTTAATATTTATTGCGAAAGTATGCGAAACAGCGAAATACACGAAAACTTATTATCTCATTTTCGCAAACTTTCGTCTTTTCGCGTTTTTTCGCAATCCTATCTAATATGTACGCGAAGCCATGTCCGAACTCGAGATTCGGTTGCAAGCCCTGAGGCCACGGCCTCGAATCGTTCTTGTGACATACTGAGACAAACGGATATTTTTTCTGGGTCATTAATAAGAGCCGGGGCGAGGGGGGCCTCGGCTCTCTTTTGTGGATTGGGTGCTGGCTAGAAGGTGTAGCCGTTCACGCTGTCCCAGTCGGGGTCGGCAGTTAGGTGGAAGGTGCCGTCGGATGACGACGAGCCGCCACTGCCGCCGTTACCGAAAAAACTGCCCGTGTAGTGCGTCACCTGGTTGCGGGTGACGGGGACGTTCTCGAACGTGCGCTCTTTGATGACGTCCCATAACATAAAACGCATTTTTTTTCGCCGATAATCGCACTGATTCCGAAAAAAGTTGTATATTTGCACGCAGATGCGGGCGAAAATGCCACCAGAATTATAACCAACGCGATAATGTTCGAACATATCACTCTCGATTTCATCCTGCTGTTGATGCTGTATGCCGTGGGGGCTACGGTGTCGGCGGTGGCTTGTGTGTATCTTTTGCTGCGCAGGGGCAACGCCTTTACGCGGCGCATATCTACGCCCAAACGACTGCGCCGGTGGACGGCCGTGTTCTTTGGCATCGTGGCGCTGGGCCATCTGTGGTACCTGCCGGGAACCATGATGGCCGATGGCGATGCGGCTGCGCTGTGGATGCTCATCGGCGGACTGCTCGACTGTCTGCTGACCATCCCCGTGGCCCTTGTCGTCATGCTCTGCATGTTGCAAGACAAACGCCGGCCGCTGTGGCCCGTGTGGGCGGCCGTGGCGCCGCTCGTCATCCTGATGGCGTGGAGTGTGGTGACCCGCAGTTACGCCCTAGAGCCGTGGCTGCAGAGCTATTTTCTTCTGGCAAGCATCGGCTTTATGATATATATGGTGTTCGAGGTGCGGCAGTACGGCCGATGGCTGCGCGACAACTATGCCGACCTGGAGCACAAGGAGGTGTGGCAGAGCCTGCTGGTGCTGGCCGTCATCATGCTGCTGTTCTGCTATTACGTGGTGGGCTACGGCAGCATCACCTACGAATACATCGTTCAGGTGTGCGGCATCGCGCTCGTGGCCTATCTGCTGTGGCGTGTGGAGACGCTGCAGGACCTGAGTTTCCAGCCGATGGCCGATGGCGACATAGCGTTGGCCGAAGCGCAGCGGGCTGCTGCCGAGGCTGCCGAAGCCGATGACGATACTCTCGACGGCGATGGCGGGCGCCCGCAGTCGGCCGAGGGCCTGTCGGAGGCCGTTATCCTGGAGATTGGAAAGCTGTTGCACGACCGCTGCGAGGGCAACAAACTCTACCTGCAGACCGACCTTACGTCGGTGCAGTTGGCTCAGGCCCTGGGCACCAACCGCACCTATCTCGGCATGTATTTCTCGCGTCAGGGCACCACCTACAATGCCTACATCAACACGCTGCGCATCGACTGTTTCGTTCGTCTCGTCCGTGAGGCCAACGCTGCCCAGCGTCCCTTCACCGCCCAGGAACTGGCCGCCCAGAGCGGCTACCGCAGCTACCGCACCTTCAGCGTAGCCTTCAAGCAGCGCACCGGCCAAAGCGTCACGGAGTGGATGAACGAAGAGGGGAGCGCATAAGAGCGCCCCTTCGTTCAGTTCTCGGCACTTCGTTAAGTTCTCGGCACTTAAGTGTCGAGCACAGGACGAACAAATAAAGAAGAAACCAAAAAAACAAAAACGAAAAACAACCATGATAAAGGCCCCTGTCAAGCACAACCGCCTGCGGCGGATGGAGAAGCACGACTACACTTCGTCCTGCATCTATCTGATTACGGTGACGACGGAAGGCCGCCAGCGCCTTCTTGGTACGCTGGTGGGCGACAGTGCCGCCACTGCCGCCATCGAGCCGACGCCGCTGGGCGCCTATGTCGCGGAGGCCTTCCGTCAGACGGCTGCCGAGACCACGAAGAAGACCGGCTGCCGCGTTCAGGTGCTCCATTATCAGATTATGCCCGACCATTTCCACGGCATCCTCTATGTCCGCGACACCCTCCCTGCCGATTACGCCCTGGGTAAAATCGTCGCCGCCTGGAAAAGCGCCTGCACCCACGCCCTTTGGGCTTCGTTCAGTGCTCCACACTTAAGTGCGGAGAACGGGACGAAGGACTTAAGTGCTTCGTCAAGTTCTCGAAACTTAAGTTCCGAGCACAGAACAGCCCTTTTCTCCCGCGGCTTTAACGACCGCATCCTGTTCCGCAGGGGCCAACTGAAGACCTGGGTGGCCTACCTCGATGACAACCCGCGGCGCCTCTGGCTCAAGTGGCATTTCCCTGACCGCCTGCGCAAGGTCTATGATTTCACCGCAGGCACGAAGGGCCACCGCTATACCGCCGTCGGCAACACGTTCCTCGTCACCCATCCCGAGCGTCTCCAGGTGCGCTGTCATCGCAACCTGACAGAGGAGCAGATACAGCAGGAGGTAGAGAAATACCTCAAAGAAGCCCACCGCGGTACGGTGCTCGTCTCGCCGTTTATCTCGCCGGCAGAGAAGGCCGTCTTTGAGGCCTGCTATCGGGAAAGGCTCCCCATGATACATATCGTCAACCGCGGGCTGGACGGCAAGTTCAACTACCCCTCCGGCAGAGACCTGTCGGGCTGCTCCGATGGCTTCCTGTTGGTGCTGGCCCCCTATGCCGACTATAGCGCCGAGACCGCTGCCGCCCGCATCACCCGGGCTCAATGCCTCGACATGAACGCCTACGCCGCCGACCTGGCTACCGTCACGCTAGCGTAGCCTTCGCTCCCTTCGTTCTGTGCTCGAAACTTAAGTTCAGTTCTCGGCACTTCGTTAAGTTCTCGGCACTTCGTTAAGTTCTCGGCACTTTAGTGTCGAGCACAGAACGAAGCGCCCCCATTCCTCGATGAAATGGGGGATTTTTGATGCGGGGACGAAAAGTACAGGGGAGCGGGGGAGTGGCAGAATTTACAAAAATGTGGCAGAATTTACAAAAAATGCACCTGAGAGCGTTTTGCTCTTGCGCGGATGAAGAATTTTTTGTAAATTTGCCATCAAGATGCCGAGACGGATGATCCGTGGGGCGTCGTTCAAACGCAAAGCAAGAAGAGGAAGGTAACAATGACTAACAATTCTCATCAAAATCTGAAGCGTACCACCGTCTGCTGCCCCAAATGCGGACGGCAGACATCGTTTGCCTTTCCCGGCGATGCCATCGACGAGGAGGGAGAGTTCTACCGGTGCCAGCATTGTGGCTGGCCGTTCCATTACAAATAGCCGACGAGAGAAATTAAACAAGCGATCATTGAGGCTTTGCCTCGAGAAACGCTAAAGCGATCTTTAACTTACTATTACACGAGCAAGGCGCTGACGCCGAAGCCCGTGGTGACCGACGGCACTAAGGTGCTCACCGAGGGCACCGACTACACACTGAGTTACGAGGATAACACCAACGTAGGCACCGCCCAAGTCACCATCACCGCCGTGGCTGCCAGCGAGGACTACAGCGCCCAGACCAGCACCACGTTCGAGATCAAGAAGGTGCCCGTGACCATCGTCGACCCCGTGGCCAACACGCTGACCTACAACGGCGAGTCGCAGGAACTGTTCACCGCCGGCAAGGTGCTCGACGTCAACGGCCAGGAGGTGACGCCCACCGAGGACGGCATCAACGGCGAGCCCCGCCTGCTGTAC
>DETM01000049.1:0-5008 GCA_002361655.1 Prevotella sp. UBA3288
CTGAAGATGCTCACCCGCAACATCTGCTCTGAGTATGGCTAGTACAACATCCAGTGTAACGGTATTGGCCCGGGCTACATCGCTACGCCTCAGACCGCTCCGTTGCGTGAGCGCCAGCCGGACGGCAGCCGCCATCCGTTCGATGCGTTCATCTGCGCCAAGACGCCTGCCGGCCGTTGGCTCGACCCCAGCGAACTGGGCGGACCGGCCGTGTTCCTGGCTTCACATGCTTCGGATGCCGTCAATGGTCACGTGCTCTATGTCGACGGAGGTATTCTGGCATACATCGGCAAGCAGCCTAAGTAAAACCCTACTTCCCAACAAAGCATTCGGGCGATGTGTCGAAAGACACATCGCCCGAATAATTTTTATTTACAAAAGGATTAGTTCAGAACGTCTGCAAGTTCGGCACCGGCCTTGAACTTAGCAACCTTCTTGGCAGCAATCTTAATCTTGGCCTTCGTTGCAGGGTTGATACCTTCACGAGCAGGGCGCTCGCTAACGGCAAATGTGCCAAAACCAACAAGGGCTACCTTATCACCGGCCTTCAGAGCGTCTTTAATGGCTGCCACTGTAGCGTCAAGAGCCTTCTTTGCATCTACCTTTGAGAGACCAGCACCTGCTGCAATCTTCTCCACTAATTCTGTTTTGTTCATAATTTTGTTTGTTTTAAATGTGAATATTTTAGTTATTTAATGAAAATCTGACGCAAATATAAAAGAAAGTATTTAGAAAACAAACAAAAAATCAGAAAAAATGAGATTTTTAATAAAAAAAAGTACTTTAGCCATTGTTTTGGTGCATAAAAAGAGATATTTTTCGTAATTTTGCCCCCGCAAAAGGATTTAATGACCAAACAAACGAATTGATATTTAGAAAAGATGTTCCGCAATATTCCAACGGTTACCAAAAATCTGCTCATCATCAACGTGATTGCCTATCTGGCATCCTTGATACTTGCACCGATGGGCATTAGTCTGGAGCAATATGGGGGCCTCCACTTTTTTATGGCCACCGACTTCAACCCGCTGCAGTTCGTCACCTACCAGTTTCTGCACGGCAGTTTCACCCACCTGTTTTTCAACATGTTTGCATTGTGGATGTTCGGATGCGTGATAGAGAATGTGTGGGGTCCGAAGAAATTCATTTTTTATTACATCTCCTGCGGCATCTTTGCCGGTGTATGTCAGGAAATCGTGCAGACCTTCCAGTTCTATTTTCTTGCCACCAGCCAATTTCCCAATGCCGCGTTCAGCGAGGTGATAGAGATAGTAAACAATTCCAAGGACGTGCTGAACAACTCGCTGACCATCGGTGCCTCGGGCTCTGTCTATGCCATCCTGCTGGCTTTCGGCATGACCTTCCCCAACGAGCGCATCTTCATCTTCCCGCTACCTGTACCCATCAAGGCCAAGTGGTTCGTACTCATCTATGCCGCCATAGAACTCTTCTCCGCCATCTCGTCAAGAGGCGACGGTGTGGCACACATGGCTCACCTGGGCGGCATGCTTTCGGGCTTCCTGCTCATACTCTATTGGCGAAAACATCCCGGTAGCCACTTCAACCTCAACAGCAGCCGGCAATTCTTTGAACGCTGGGGAGGAAAGGGCCGCCACACCAGTTCCACCCGCCATTCCGGCTATCAAGAGCAGTCTTCCTTCACTGGCCGTGGCAACACAACGGCCGACATGGAATATAACGCCCGGCAGAAGGTTTTGCAAGAAGAAATAGACCGGATACTCGACAAGATTCGTAAGAGCGGATACGACAGTCTGACCAAGGAAGAGAAACAACGGCTCTTCGAAGCCAGTCACCAGCGCTAACATCTACCGCCCTACTATGCTAGACACTATCAAGAAGATGGCCGTCAACATGCTGACCGGTGCCGCCGCCACTACCGCACTGCTGCTAATAGGCGTGGGCTATAGCGACCTGATCGATCCGGCTGCCCACCCTAAGTTGGCATGTGTGGGCATGCTCTTTCCCTTCTTCCTGATTGCCAATCTGATCATGATGTTCGTCATGCTCATCGTACAATGGAAACGGCTGTGGGTGCCAATCCTCGGCTTTGTGCTCGCATACGGCCCTACGAGAACATATATTCCTTTACACATCGCCGGCGAAAAGCCTGAGCATAGCCTGCTCGTGCTGTCATACAATGTCTGCGGCTATGGGGGCAACTACCGCTACGAGAAAGCCGTCGACACCATCACGGCCTACGTGCAAAGGCTCAATCCCGACATTGTCTGTCTGCAGGAAGACCACGGCGGCAAAGGCGGAAACCCCGTGAAGGCTTGGGAAAAGATATACCCTTACAACGACACCACGCACGTCAACATACCCGAAGCGAAAACCATCAATGCCATCGGCATACATACCCGCTATCCCATCATCAGAAAAGAGCGCATCCCCTATCCTGCCTATGCCAATGGCTCGGTGGCCTATTTCCTACAGACAGGCCACGACACGCTCATCGTCATCAACAACCACTTGGAACATACCCACCTCACCACAGCCGACCGCGAGCACTACCGACAAGTCATCAAGGGCGACATGGAGCACCAGGCGGCCGAAGAGCAGGCACGGCACTTAATCGACAAACTGGCCGAAGGCATGGCACTGCGCGCTTATGCGGCAAACGTCCTGCACCAGTATGTTGCAGACCATGCCCGCTACCCCATCATCTTATGCGGCGACTTCAACGACACCCCGATATCTTATGCCCGGCGCACCATCAGCCAGTCGCTGACCGACTGCTTCGTTGAGTCGGGCTGCGGACTGGGACTGTCATACAATCAGAAGGGCTTCAACTTCCGCATCGACCACATGATGTGCTCCAACCACTTTGAACCCTACGGCTGCACCGTCGACAACGAGATGGATGCCAGCGACCATTATCCGATATTCTGCCAACTGAAGACGCCATCGCCGGATGTAAAGAAATCAGACTAGCCAAACCCTTTGACCGACTTGCTCAATCGTCAAGTGCCGACACCATTACAAGCACAATCGAAACAGTACAAATCAGCATAAAAACAATGCGCCAATAGTAGAAAACAAAGGTAAAAACACAAAAAGTGAATGAAAAAGGGCCGAAAATTTTTCGGTGTGTAAAAAAATCACTATATTTGCAGGCTCATTCGCACGTAAATTACAATATATAACATAACAAACAAAATGCAAAACAAAGGAATTGTAAAATTTATTGCAGTCGCACTCATTCTGGTCTGCTGCTTCTATCTTTCCTTCTCGTTCGTCACTCGCTACCACGAGAACAAGGCCAAAGAGATTGCAGCCTTGTCAGGAGAGAATGCCGGCGCAGAGTATCTGGATTCTGTATCGTCCAAGAACATCTGGTTCTGGGCCTACAACCTGAAGGAGTGCCGCGAGATGGAGATTGGCCTGGGTCTTGACCTGAAAGGCGGTATGAACATGGTTTTGGAAGTCTCAGTGCCTGACATCATCAACATGCTCTCAGGACATAAGGCAGATACCAACGAGAACTTCCGCAAAGCCTACGAACTGGCCAAGGCCGACGAGGAGCAAGGTCAGGGCGACTTCATCGACCTCTTCGTCAACCATTGGAGAGAAGTCAGTGGCGGTGCTCAGTTGAACACCATCTTTGCCACCATGCAGATGAAGGACAAAGTGAACAACAAGACATCCGACGACGAAGTAATAAAGGCACTCCGCGAGGAGGTGAGCATCGCCGTCGACAATGCCGAGACCGTCGTTCGCACCCGTGTTGATAAATTCGGTGTTGTACAGCCCAACATCCAGAAACTCGAAGGCCAGTCGCGCATCATGGTCGAAATGCCTGGTGTGAAAGAGCCGGAGCGCGTCCGCAAACTGTTGCAGGGCAGTGCCAACCTGGAGTTCTGGGAGACCTACAACGCAGAAGAGGCCATGCCTTATCTCGCACAGTTAAACTCGGCTTACGCTGCTGAAATGAGCAATACCGCAGCAGAGAAAGACACCACGCAGGCAGAGGCTCAGTCGGAGGCTGCCGTTGCCGAGCAGGCCGACAGCACCAAGAACGCCCTCGACCTGGCTGCCGGCAAGGCTCAGACGACCACCAGCGCCGACAGCCTGCAACTGGAGCGCATCCGTCAGCAGAACCCGTTGCTGGCCTATCTCGACACCCGTTTTGCCGGACTGGCCATGATGGGCTATGTCAACGCCCTCGACAAGGCCAAGGTCGACGAGGTCATCACCTCCGACGTGGCCAAGAAAATCCTGCCGAAGGACATGAAACTGCTCTGGAGCGCCAAGAGCCAGAAACTGCAGGGTGCCAAGGGCGACTACTATGAACTCTACGCCATCAAGGTCACCGACCCCAGCGGCAAGGCTCCCCTCTCCGGTGACGTCATCACCAATGCCAAGGACGAGTTCAGCAGCGGCCTGAATGGCAACGAGCCCGTCGTCTCCATGCAGATGAACACCGAGGGCTCACGTATCTGGGCCAGCCTGACCAAGGCCAACATCAAGCGAGCCATCGCCATTGTCCTCGACGATATGGTCTACAGTGCACCGCGTGTCAACGACGAGATTACAGGTGGCAGTTCTCAGATTTCCGGTCACTTCACGCCCTCTGAGACCAAAGACCTGGCCAACACGCTCAACTCCGGTAAGATGCCCGCTCCGACCCGCATCGTCCAAGCACAGGTCGTCGGTCCTACCCTCGGTGCCCAGTCCATCCAGCAGGGTATCATCTCGTTCATCGTGGCCTTCCTTCTGCTGATGATTGTCATGGTGGTGCTCTACAACTGGATTCCCGGTATGCTGGCCAACTGCGCCCTGCTGTTCAACCTCTTCTTCACACTGGGCATCCTCACCTCATTCCAGGCTGCACTGACCATGCCGGGTATCGCCGGTATCGTACTCACACTGGGTACCGCCGTCGATGCCAACGTGCTGATTTATGAACGTACGAAGGAGGAACTCCGCAAGGGCCTCAACATCAAGGAAGCCCTCAATCAGGGCTACTCCAACGCCTTCTCGGCCATCT
>DETM01000049.1:5041-9571 GCA_002361655.1 Prevotella sp. UBA3288
TTCTCGGCCATCTTCGACTCCAACTTGACATCACTCATCACCGGTGTCATCCTCTACGTCTTCGGCACCGGTCCTATCCGTGGCTTCGCCACCACGCTCATCATCGGTATCTGCGTCTCGTTCTTCACCGCTGTGTTCATGACCCGTCTCATCTACGACAACCGCATGAAGAAAGACAAGTGGCAGCACCTCACCTTCTCCACTCCGTTGTCGAAGAACCTCTTGCAGGGCACCCACTTCAACTTCATGGGCAAATACAAGATGTCGTACATCATCTGGGCTGCTGCTGCCGTGGTCTTCATCGCCAGTTTCGCACTGCGCGGTCTCGACCAGAGCATCGACTTCACCGGTGGTCGCAACTATGTGGTCACCCTCGACAAGGAAGTACCTGTTGAGGAAGTCCGCCAGGTGGTCAGCAACGTCTTCGTCGAAGACGAGGGCAAGGTGGCCTACACCAGCGTCATCGCACTGGGTACAGCCTCCGACAAGACCGTACGTATCTCTACCAACTGGAAGATCAAGTCCAACAATCCCGAGGTCGACGACCAGGCCGAGGACATCCTCTACAACACGCTGAAGGGTGCCGGTCTCGTCTCGCAGGAGAATATCGAGATGTTCAAGAACCCCGACGAGCGTCAGGGCGGCTCTATCATCGAGTCGTCGAAGGTAGGCCCCACCATGGCTAAAACCATCACCCGTGGCGCCATCATCAGCGTCATCCTCGCCCTGATTGCCATCTTCCTCTACATCCTCCTCCGTTTCCGCAACGTAGCCTTCTCCGTGGGTTCTATCGTGGCCCTGGCTTTCGATGCCCTCATCGTCATCGGCTTCTACTCGCTGCTCCACCACATCGTGCCGTGGTCGCTCGAGGTCGACCAGACCTTCATCGGTGCCATCCTGACTGTGATAGGTTACTCTATCAACGACAAGGTGGTGGTCTTCGACCGTATCCGCGAGAACATCGGCCTCTATGGCAAGCGCGACCGCAAGACGCTGTTCAACGACTCGCTCAACCAGACCCTGGCTCGTACCATCAACACCTCGGTCACCACGCTCGTCGTCTTGCTCACCATTTTCTTCCTTGGTGGCGACAGCATCCGCTCATTCTCCTTCGCCATGATTCTGGGTGTCGTCTTCGGCACACTGTCGTCAATCTTCATTGCCGCTCCTACTGCTTATCTCACCATGAGCAAGAAAGACCGCAAGGAGAGTCCCGCCGAGGAGACCAAACTGGCCAAGTAAAGGCTCACCTTTACATTATTATATTATTACATAATTATATAATTAAGTAATTACATTTTCTCTATAAATAAAAAAGGGCTGGAAGTCTTGCACTTTCAGCCTTTTTTATGTATCTTTGCAGACGTTTTCTAACTGACATAACTGATAAGAGACATGAGAATACAGATCATCAATGGTCCCAATCTCAACCTCCTGGGACGACGCGAACCCGCCATCTACGGCACCTCCTCATTCGAAGACTATCTGCAGCAGTTGCAGACCCGCTACCCCGACGTTCAGATAGACTACTACCAGAGCAACGTCGAGGGGCTGCTCATCGACAAAATGCAGCAGGTCGGCTTCGATGTCGACGGCATTGTACTCAATGCCGGAGCATATACCCACACCAGCATCGCACTGCACGACTGCATACGCTCACTGCCCTGCCCCGTCGTCGAGGTGCACATCTCCAACGTCCACCAGCGCGAAGAGTTCCGCCACCACTCCATGATATCCGCCGCATGCCGGGGCGTCATCTGCGGCTTCGGACTTGACTCCTACCGTCTGGCCATCGAGGCGCTGCTATGACCGTCGACGACTACATCCTCAGCCACATAGAGCCCGAACCTGACTATCTGTATCGGCTCTACCGTGCCACCAACATCCGCCTGCTCCATGGCCGCATGGCCAGCGGCCACCTGCAGGGACGCCTGCTGAAAATGCTGGTGCAGATGATTCGTCCGCACCGCATATTAGAGGTGGGCACCTTCAGCGGCTATAGCGCCATCTGCATGGCCGAGGGCCTCGACGACGACGGCCGCGTCTACACCTTCGAGATCAACGACGAACAAGAAGACTTCACCCGCCCCTGGATTGAGGAGTCACCCGTCGCCCACAAGATAGAGTTCATCATCGGCGACGCCATCACCGAAGCCCCAAAACTGGGCATCGAGTTCGACATGGCATTCATCGATGGCGACAAGCGCACCTATCGCGAGACCTACGAAATGGCACTCTCACTCTTGCGACCTGGCGGCTTCATCCTCGCCGACAACACCCTATGGGACAGCCACGTCGTCGACCCGGCCTACGACCACGACCAACAGACGCAGGGCATCCGCGCCTTCAACGACCATGTGGCTCAAGACGAACGCGTTGAACAGGTCATCCTCCCCCTGCGCGACGGCTTAACACTCGTCCGACTTAAATAGTGCAAAGGAACAGGGAAAATGTAATCATCAATAACTATACATTTTTTTTGTTAGTAGACGATAACCTTTTTGCCGTTCCGGATGTAGAGGCCTTTCTTGAGACCCTGCGGGTACAGGCGTCCTTCGGTCGAGTGCTGTGGAGCGGCCATGCGGCGGCCCTGCAGGTCGAAGACTAGTTTATCATTTATCATTTGTGATTTATCATTTAGCGTAGCGCCCACGTCTGTCGACAGATCGTCCTGTACCGTCCAACCGGCGGGGATGCCATGGACGAAGGTGAGGGGCTTCGACGGGTCGTCGAAGTCGGTGCCATCGGTAGTACCCTTCCCGCTCCAGTCTGCTGCGGCAGCCTTGACAAACGTGCCGGTGGCGGCGACATTGGTCAGCCAGCCGTCGGTGGTCGTCTCGTCGCCAAGGTCGGTGGCGAGGCATTTCACGTAGGTGAGCGACGTGCAGTTCATGAACATGTGCTCATAGCAGTTGCCTTCCAGTTTCTCAGCAATCAGGTCGGGAGCCTTCTCCAGGCTGCTGCATCCGAAGAACATCATCGTGTAGCAATAGGGCACCAACTTAGTGGCGGGCAGCACAGGAGCATTCTTCAGCGCTGTGCAGTTCCAGAACATATCGTTGTAGCACAGTTCGGCCAATTCCGTTGCAGGCAGTTCGGGAGCAATGACCAGCGAGTGGCACTCCTCGAACATGCGCTGGTAGCACTGCGCGGCCAGCGTGGTGGCAGGTAGGGCGGGCGCCTTGGTCAAGGCCGTGCAGCCTGAGAACATGTAGTTGTAGCAATAATCGGCCAGCGTAGTGGCAGGCAGGTCGGGAGCCTCTACCAAAGCAATACATCCCTTGAACATATACTCACAGGCACTCTCACCGACCGTCTTAGCCGCGATGGTGGCCGAGGTCAGTGCCGTGCAGCCCTGGAACATCTGGTAATAGGCGCTCGCAGGAACGTTTTCGGCATTCAGTGCGGGTGCGGTGGTAATGGCTGTGTTCAGGTACATTCCGAGATAGCAGCCCTTTGCCAGCGTCATCGAGGGCAGTGCCGACGGGGTGACAAGCTGCTTGCAGCTCACGAACATGGCACGATAGCAATAGTCGGCAAGCGTGGTGGCCGGCAGTTCTGGGGCTGTCGTCAGCGACGAACACCATCCGAACATCATGTTGTAGCAATAGCGGTCCAGGTTAGTGGCGGGCAGTGCTGGCGCAGCGGTGATGCCAGAACCATAGAACATATAGCTGTAGCAATAGTCCTCCAGCGTCGTAGCAGGCAGTGCCGGAGCCGTAGTCAGTGCCGAGCAGGCACGGAACATGTTTTCATAGCAGTTTTCGGCCAGCGTAGTAGCAGGCAGCGCGCAGGCCTCCGTCAAGCCGGAACAGGCGCTGAACATCGACTTATAGCAGGCAGCAGTCAATGTAGTGGCAGGCAGGGCAGGGGCCTTGGTCAGCGCCTTACAACCATAGAACATGTTGGAATAGCATCCTTCAGTCAGTGTCGTGGCCGGCAGCACGATGTCCTTTGTGGCGTGGTTCAGCAAATGGGTGTTGCTGTCAAACAAATCGTAGAACGTGTTATTGGCCGTCAACATTGTTGCTGTAGCAAAGCCAGTACTGCTGACCAGGCTCATCACGTTGCCATAGGCGTAGCAGTCCTTGTCGAAATTAATGATGGTACTACCTGAGATAGAACCATTGGAATAGGCAGCATTGTTGCCGCGCAACTGTACGGTACTGCCTGCATTGATGCCACTGATGGTGATGGTGGCATCGCTGGCGGCGGTCCACGATGTGCCACCATTGGTGCTGTACTCGATGGAGAGTGTCAGCGGGTTCTGTATGGTCACGGTGGTGGCATCCTCGGTAGCCTCGATGGTCAGCGGGGTGTCCGTCATGGAAGCAACCTCCTCGCTGGCGTTCTTCACCGTCCAGCCGGTGGGGATGCCGTCAATTCTGCCCCACTCATCTTTCGGACCAACCGTCCAGCTGTCCATGCCGTCGGCCTTGACGAGGGTACCTGTGGCAGCCACGCCGGTAAGCCAGCCATATGTACAGCCATCTGCCGATATATCGGTTGCCAGACACTTCACGTAGTTCA
>DETM01000007.1:0-2915 GCA_002361655.1 Prevotella sp. UBA3288
TTCCCCAACATCTACCAGAAGTGTCTGTCGATGGGCATCGACATCACCACCGACTATATCCCCGTGCGGCCGGCGGCCCACTATATGTGCGGCGGCATCAAGGTCGACCTGAACGGCTGCAGCAGCATAGAGCGCCTCTATGCCATCGGCGAATGCTCGTGCACCGGACTGCACGGCGGCAACCGTCTGGCCAGCAACTCGCTCATCGAGGCCGTGGTCTATGCCGACGCCGCCGCCCGCCACTCGCTGGAGCATGTCGACCTGTACGACTTCAACGACAAGGTGCCCGAGTGGAACGACGAGGGCACGATGAGCAACGAGGAGAAGGTGCTCATCACACAGAGCATCAAAGAGGTGGGCGAGATCATGTCCAACTATGTGGGCATCGTGCGCTCCGACCTCCGACTGCACCGGGCCTGGGTGCGACTGGACACCCTCTACGAGGAGACCGAGAACCTCTTCAAGCGTGTAAAAGCCACCCGCGACATCTGCGAACTGCGCAACATGATTAACGTGGGCTATCTCATCACCCGCTTCGCCCTGGAGCGCAAGGAGAGCCGCGGACTGCACTTCACCATCGACTACCCGGTGCACGCCTACGACAAGTGATGGCAGGCACCTGGCGGATGAGCGAAGACTGGATAGGCTGTAGTTCGATATATTGAAGCAACAATAGCATTTTCTGTTAATATCGTTAAAATTAACAGAAATAATTAACTAAAAAGAACCAAGTTCGACGATTTCTTCATACCTTTGCGTTGTCAAAAAAACAATCAAGCGGTATGAAGAAATCAACGATATGGGCCATCGCCGTCATCATGGGACTCTCGTTCCTGGGGCTGCTCTACCTGCAAATCTCCTACATCGAAGAGATGGCGAAGATGAAAAAGGAGCAGTTCGACGAGAGCGTGAACCGCAGCCTGTATCAGGCCTCACGCAACCTAGAGGTCAACGAGACCCTGCGCTATCTGGAGAAAGACGTCAACGAGGTGGAGCGGCGTGCCGTGACCAGCGACTCGCTCATCGTCAACGGTCTGGACGGCAGCATACAGCAGGCCCACCAGTTTGCGGTGTCGGCCGACGACGGAACCTTCTATTCGGCCTTCGAACTGAAGACCTTCACCACCAAGCCCGCCACCGTGCCCAAGGCCATGATGATGCGCACCGACAAAGACCAACTGTCGGAGGCCACCAAGTCGCTGCAGGAGGTGGTGCGCAACCGCTACGTCTACCAGAAGGCACTGCTCGACGAGGTGGTCTACAACATACTCTATACCGCCAGCGAGAAACCCCTGAGGGAGCGCGTCAACTTCAAACTGCTCGACCTGGACATCCGTCAGGAACTGCAGAACAACGGCATCAACATACCCTACCACTTCACCGTACACACCGCCGACGGCCGCGAGGTGTACCGCTGTCCGGAGTATAGCGAAGAGGGCGAGGAGTCGTACTACGAGCAGGTGCTCTTCCGCAACGACCCCTCGTCGAAGATGGGCATCGTACGCCTGCACTTCCCCGACATGAGTTCATACATCTTCTCGTCGGTGCGCTTCATGATCCCCTCGGTCATCTTCACCCTGGTGCTGCTCATCACCTTCCTGTTCACCATCGTCATCATCTTCCGCCAGAAACGCTACACGGAGATCAAGAACGACTTCATCAACAACATGACCCACGAACTGAAGACGCCCATCTCGAGCATCTCGCTGGCAGCACAGATGCTCAACGACGACTCGGTGAACAAGAGCCCGGCCATGATGAAGCACCTGGGCGGCGTCATCGGCGACGAGTCGCGGCGGCTGCGCTTCCTGGTAGAGAAGGTGCTGCAGATGTCGATGTTCGACCGCAAGACGGCGTCGTTCAAGAAGAAGGAACTCGACCTCAACGAACTGCTGGAGCAGACCGCCGGCACCTTCTCGCTGCGGGTGGAGCATACGGGCGGCAAGATCACGATGGAGATAGAAGCCATAGACTCGGCCCTCTACGTCGACGAGGTGCACTTCCAGAATGCCATCACCAACCTGATGGATAACGCCGTGAAGTATCGCAAGCCCGACCAGCCCATCAACATCCATATACGCACCTGGAACGAAGGCAACCACCTGTGCTTCTCGATCAGCGACGACGGCCAGGGCATCAAGAAGGAGAATGCCAAGAAAATATTCGACAAGTTCTACCGGGTGCATACCGGCAATGTGCACGACGTCAAAGGCTTCGGACTCGGTCTGGCCTACGTCAAGAAGATCATCAACCTGCACGACGGCGAGATAAAATGCGAGAGCGAACTGGGCAAAGGCACCAAGTTCATCGTCACACTGCCGGTGATCAAAGAAGACGAAAAATGATACATCTTATTAATAACATCAAAAAACCGTTTAGATTATGGAAGACAAACTGAAGATTCTACTCTGCGAGGACGACGAGAACCTCGGAATGCTGTTGCGTGAATACCTGGCTGCCAAAGGCTACGAGGCAGAACTATGCCCCGACGGCGAGGCCGGTTTCAAGGCTTTCCTGAAGACCAAGTTCGACATCTGCGTGCTCGACGTGATGATGCCCAAGAAAGACGGATTCACACTGGCACAGGAGATCCGCTCGGCCAATGCCGAGATACCCATCATCTTCCTCACTGCCAAGACGCTGAAGGAGGACATTCTCGAAGGCTTCAAACTGGGTGCCGACGACTACATCACCAAGCCCTTCTCGATGGAGGAACTGGTATTCCGCATCGAGGCCATCCTGCGCCGTGTACGTGGCAAGAAGAACAAGGAGTCTACACTCTACCACATCGGCCGGTTCACCTTCGACACACAGAAGCAACTGCTCACCATCGGCGACGAACAGCGCAAACTGACCACCAAGGAGAACGAACTGCTGGCTCTGCTCTGCTCGCATGCCAACGAGATTCTGCAGCG
>DETM01000007.1:3008-26883 GCA_002361655.1 Prevotella sp. UBA3288
TCGATGGATGTCTACATCACCAAACTGCGCAAGCATCTGAAGGACGACCCCCAGATTGAGATTATCAACATCCACGGCAAGGGCTACAAACTGATCACGCCCGAAGAGGATTAACCCTACGGTCGGTACGACAGCCCTTTTACTATGACAGCATGGCGGCCTGTCCTCACGGACAGGCCGCCATCGATACATTACCCCGGTTGAGTCCTCACGGATGATGCCGGGAACATTCTAAACTATTATTATTAACCGGCACTGCCAACACCCCTCGGCATTGCTGTCTAAGGGTCGGACAGCGCCCAACAAAAAAATGAAAAATCGCACGGCCCATGTCCTCACGGAGTGAGCCGCGCGACCTTTATCGCTTAAGTATTAATACTCTTCTTCGTCGTCCCAGAAGTCATCGTACCGGCGGGAGAAGTTTCCACTTGTTTCAGTTGTTGTCTCTCCCAGTGTTTCGGTCACAGTGTCACCTGCACCTGAAGCCAGCGCAAGTAGATTCTCGATTTTAACATTGACGAGTTCCGTATTGGGTGCAATATATGTCTTTTTCATAATTCACGTCCTTCTTTCTTCTTATTTAACAATAACTTTCTTACCATTTACGATGTACAGACCCTTTCTGGGCTGAGCCACACGCTGGCCCTGTAGATTGTAGAATGCTTTATCATTCGTCATTTCTACATTATCAGTGAGCGTAGCGTCAATACCCGTCGTCTCGTCACCGAATGCAATAAATGAACGGGCTCCGGCAACATCTGCAGGCAGATAAGCCGTATTGGCACCAACAGTGAACGTGGTTGTCGTCTTATAGAATCCGACGCCCTTGGCTCCATTCATCAGCACATAGATGCCTGCATCCTTATCTGTATTTGATGTTACACCCTCCAACTTGTTGGAAGAGACATCTGTAGCACTGCTTGCCACAACAGGGATGTTGTAGGTATTAGCAGCGCCTTTCAGCAGTATACCGGTATTTGCGGGAACGCTTGTCACCTTGTTGAAAGTTACTGTTGTACCGGCAACCGTAGCGATGTACGCTGACAAGCCGTCAACGCCAGAGAAGTTCAGGGCATAAGGGCTATAATAGGTTGCATAACCGGCAGCGGTGATGGACTTAGAGACTGAAGGAGCATAAGTTAGTCGGGCATTGTCAATGGCAGCCCAAGGATTATCTGCACCATTCATGTCAAGACCTATCTCTAACTGGTTGTCTTCAACGACAGCGATAACCTCATAGTCATTGGCTACAGAACCAGCACCTGCAAGAGGTGTACTATAGGTTTTACCGTTGCTCTTGGCATAGACAAACTGAGCACCGATGTTTTGCGCAAGAACGGCTAATTGGAATTTATAGACACCATTGGGAAGACCTTGTATGGTCTGCGACATCTTACCAACGAGGCCACCAGCCTCACCGGTCCAGTTTTCATAAGCATAAGTACCCGTAAATGCACTATTGGGGTTTTGAGCGGGTGTATATTCCAAACGGCGATAATTGGTGACAACTGAACAGTTGTTCCAGCCCTTCGCTAATTCTTGGAAGCCAGAACCACTAGCGGCAATCTCCATATTAGCATTGACAATGAGGCCAGTGACATCGGCACCTTCGGCAATAGTTCCTTTGATGTAGAACCAGTCGCAACCAGATGCACTAGATCCGTCACAAGCAAAATAAAGAGTAGATGGAGTTGTGACAGTAAACTCTTCAGAGTTACCATTTACATCAGTACCGGTCGCAATGCTAAATGCCCATTTAATTTCACTTCCAACCTTAAAGTTACAAGTTCTAGTTGCCGCGTTTCCATTAACGCCACGAGCATAGATGGTGTATTTACCGACTGGCAAAGTCATCACTTCAACGTAAGTAGAAGAAGATGTTGTATGTCCCATCTTGTCCATAGAAGCATAACTATCATTTGAGCCTTTGGATACCCCCGGGATGTTTTCGGCTTCTGTGAAATAAATCACATCTGTTACAGGTGTTTCGGCATACGAGAGATCAACTACATAATTGTCTGCATTAGGAGTAAATGATTTTGCGAAACGGGGATTAGAACCATTCATCGCGATGCTATAAAGTGTATTCCCCTTAAGTATCTTTTGTGGATATGCAACTCGAATTGCAGCATCACCAACCAAATATTTTCCAGAGGCAATCTGCTTAATAAGTTTCCCTCCGTAATTAGCATTCACAGAGTAGGAATAAGCAGGTGTAACAGTAACTGTTACATCACTCATACTTTCCGTTCTATCCGACCATGTATAAGCCTCCACTACCGTTGCATTGCTAACAGTAGTTGCTCCACTTGCAGTTAATTTCTGTGAAGCATCAGAATTATCAACAATTGTGCAAGAATAAGTGCTTGTTATACGATTTAGCAAAAAAGTAACATGGACACTTTTACTCAACAAATTATCATTACGGGAACCGCTCCAGCTGTTTATGCGAAAATGACTTCCTTCATTCGTTCCAAAGAAAGATATAATTCCCTCCGTATCATAAGTAGATGAACTAGAACTATTCGCATTTGTACCACGTGTGACAACATCACCAATACCTATTACCCATCGGCCTCCGCTTGTAACACTACAGTCAAATTCAATTTGTACAGTTCCGGCTAATGACATATTAGCCACTCCACTTAAATCGGCTGTTGCCAAAGAATATTTCTTGTTGTTTGCTCCACCCGTAGCCGTAAGAGTACCATCGGCACCTGAAACGACTGTCATGTAATTACGATTGGTGAAACTGACTGTTTCACTTGCCCACGCACTCGCCCCCACGCACAGCGCTGCTCCGACGAGGAGCGATTTTTTTAGTAAGTTTTTTAAATTCATAGTTGTTTTAAATTAGTTGTTAGTTATAATATTATGTTAATAAAATTGTAGTCGGTTTTTAGGCTAAAGTAGGCACACAAAAAAAGCGTAAGATTGCTTTGCATCCTACGTCTTCTATTCTGAGGTCCTGAGAAAACCCATTCCGAAAAGGTATCAGATACAGCAATCCCACGCCTATCAGCGTGGAACCTACTGCGTCCATCTTGTCGGAATTTGAAATTTCTCAGGTTTCAGAACACAAGACGAAGCACAACTTGCTCCTATTTGTTTACCCGCAATGTCCGGTAGTTTCTCCGCCCTTACGCCCTGTGCTCTCTCGCACCGGCAGCGGAGTGCCGCAGCACGTGCAGCATAAACTACAGTGCAAAAATAACAAATATTACCGGAACAACCATCATCGGCCCAGAAAAATTATAGTTTATTAAGCATTCAGGCAGAAAGAATGTAAACCACAGCGTATTTCATCGAAATATCTGCCTTTTGCTTGGCAGTTTGCAGAAAAACAACTATCTTTGCGGAAGAATTGCGGATGAACGATAAAATACAGACAGCATAATGGAACAGACCGAAAAGAAACGCAGGGGCTACGCCGTGGGCGTACAGATGTTCGACTGGATACGTGAACGCGAGGCGGTATATGTAGACAAGACAGAGTATGTGTGGAAGATGGTGACGGCGGATGCCGTCAATTTCTTTCTCAGCCGCCCGCGCCGCTTCGGCAAGTCGCTGCTCGTAGATACCCTGCGCTGCTACTTCGAGGGGCGCAAGGAACTGTTTGAGGGGCTGTATATATATAATAAGGAGAAGGAGTGGAAGAAATATCCCGTCATCCGCCTCGACCTCTCGAACGGCAAGTACTATGAGAAGGAGCGGGTACACGGAACGATCAGCGGCATATTGCGCGACCACGAGAAGAGATGGAATGTCACCGTCTATGACGAATATAACTATGACGACCGGCTGAAAAACATCATACATGCCGCCTACGAGCAGACGGGCGAGCGGGTGGTCATCCTCATCGACGAGTACGACGCGCCGATGCTCGACAGCATAAACGACCCCGACCTGCAAGACTATATCCGCAACCGCATCCGCAGCCTCTTCTCGCCGCTGAAGGCACAGGCCCAGTATCTGCGCTTCGTCTTCCTGACGGGCATATCGAAGTTCTCGCAACTCTCCGTGTTCAGCGAACTGAACAACCTGCAGCAGATGACCTTCGACCAGAACTACGAGGGCATCTGCGGCATCACCGAGGAGGAACTGCTGACGTATATGAAGCCCGACATCGAACTGCTGACAGAGAAGATGGACAAGACCTACAGCCGCTGGGGCATGCACTTCACGTATGACGACATCGTGGCTAAACTGAAGGAGACCTACGACGGCTACCACTTCACGAAGAACTTCACCGACATCTACTGCCCTTGGAGCCTCGTCAACGCCTTCGCCATGGGCGACATCATGAACTTCTGGTTCTCCACTGGCACGCCCACGATGCTGGTCAACGTGATGCGCCAGACGGGCGTCACCCTGCAACAGATAGAACACTTCCGTGCCAAACTCAGCCGATTTGACGCCCCCACGGAGCGTATCAGCGACCCCATCCCCGTGCTCTTCCAGAGCGGCTACCTGACGTTGAAGGAGTATGACCCCATCGACCATAAATACACATTAGGATTCCCCAACGGAGAGGTGCGCGAGGGCTTTGCCGACTCGCTCTATAAATACTACATGGAGGACTACGTGGGCAGCGGAGACACCCTAGGCAACGCCTTTACCGACCTGCGGTCCAAGGAGATTTCGTTCGAGGAGTTCGTTGAGACCATCCGCCGCTGGTATGCAGGCATCCCCTACTCCATCACAGACAGAAACCAAAATGAGCAACTCTACCAGTCGCTCATCTACGCCGCCCTGATGGGCTTCGGTGCTGACGTCAGTGCCGAGGAACAGACCTCCGACGGCCGTATGGACATCGCCCTACGACTGCCCTACGCCATCTATATCATAGAACTGAAATACGGCAAAAGTGCCGACGAAGCCACCGACCAGATTATCAGGAAAGACTACGCCGTGCGCTTCGCCGCCGACGCCCGCCCCGTGTGGGCCGTGGGCATGAACATCAGCCAGGACCGCCGCACCATCGACAGTTACCGCATCGTGCAGGTGAAGTAGAAAAAGCCTTCGCGGGAAAAACTCAGTATAAGGGTCACCGCCCCTTTTAGTTCTCCTTCCAGAAAGAGCGGGTGAAGAGCACGAGGACGGCAATGATCTCCAGACGGCCGACGAGCATCAGGAAAGAGCATAGCCACTTGACGCCACTGGAAAGTTCGGACCACGACATCTGAGGTCCGATGTTGGTGTCGAGACCGGCACCCACGTTGCTCACCAGACTGAGGGAGATGGTCATGGCATTGGTGAGGTCGACGCCTAGAACATGGAAGACGGCGGTGACGGTCAGCAGCATGATGATGTAGAGCGTGAGAAAGGCCAACAGCGTGACCAGGCGGTTCTGGGGTATGCTCTGTCCGCTCACCTTCACGGGCAACACGGCATTGGGGTGGAGCACGTGGCGGAACTCATTGCGCAGCACCTTGAGCAGCATCAGCACCCGGATGCACTTGAAACCACCGGTGGTGCTGCCGGCACTGGCTCCCATGAACATAAGAAACATCAGTATGATCCACGTCAGATGGGGCCACGCACCGGCATCGGTGTCGCTCAGGCCGGTGGTGGTGATGAACGACACGACCTGGAAGAGGGCCGAGCGGAAAGCCGGCTCGAAGTGGTAGTCCAGTCGGGTGATGAGCAGGTACATGATCCAGATGGTGGCCACGACGATGGCAAAGATGTACATCTTGAACTCGGAGTTGCGGAACAGGGCACCCAACCGGAACTTGAAGAGGCTCACATAGAGCAAGGTGAAATTGATGCCGGCGAGAAACTGGAAGAGGATGGCCAGATACTCGACTGTGGGGCTGGCCAGGAAGATGGTGCCGTTGTGAATGGAGAAGCCGCCGGTGGCCGTGGTCGACATCGAGTAGTTGGTAGCACCAAACCAGTCCATGCCGGCCAACCAGAACGACAGGGCACAGAGCACGGTGAGCATCAGGTAGATGCTCCATATCCACTTGGCCGAGGTGGAGAGCCGGGGGTGCATCTTCGACCGCATGGGGCCGGTGGCCTCGGCAGCGAACACCTTGACGCTACCGCCGACGAGCGACGGCAGGACGGCGATGGTGAAGAAGACAATGCCCAAGCCGCCTATCCACTGCATCAGCGACCGCCAGAAGAGCAGGCCGTGGGGCAGCGACTCCACATCGTCGATGACGGTGGCGCCGGTGGTGGTGAATCCCGACATGGTCTCGAAATAGGCATCGGCGATGCTCGTCATCGAGCCGTGGATGAGGAAGGGGAACATGCCGAAGAAGGAGAAGACGACCCACGTCAGTGTGACTACGACATAGGCATCGCGACGGCTCAACAGGTTTTCGGCCTCACGTCCGAAAAGCAGGAAGACGAAGGCAGCACCGAAGGTGAGCAGTGTGGAGAGGGCGAAGGCTATCGTGTCGTCTTCGTGGAACGACATGGCCATCGCCATGCAGCATGCCATGAAGAAGGCTTCGATGAAGAGCAGCGAGCCAATGATTTTCAATATGATGCGCCAGTTGATCAAGGTGAGTGCAGGGGATTAAAAGAAGAGTGATTTCTTGAAAAACTTCTCTGCCTTCTCCAGTTGGTGCTTGTGACTGAACACCATCACGGAGTCGCCAGGCAGAATGCGGGTGTTGCCATTGACCAGGATGCCCTTGCCGTCGCGCACCAGTCCGCCGATGGTGATGCCGAAGGGCAGTCCCAACTCCTTGACCGCCTTCTTGGTGACCTTAGAGCCTTCGGCAGCCACAAATTCGGCCACGTCGGCCTCGACCATCATCAGCGACCGCATGTTGCGCACATCGGCCTTGAGCATCATCTGGAAGATATGGCTGGCCGCCACCGTCTTCTTATTGATAATGGTGCCTATGTCGAGACTCTCGGCCATGCTGACATAGTCGAGATTTTCGACCATGGCCACCGTCTTGCGCACACCGAGTTTCTTGGCTGTCAGACAAGCGAGGATGTTGGTCTCGGCATTGCCGGTCAGGGCCACGAAAGCCTGGGTGTGGCGGATGCCCTCTTCGCTGAGCAGACCCAGGTCGCGTCCGTCGCCGTGGATGACCATCGCATCGTTGTTGGCCAGCAGTTGGTTGAGGCGCTCACAGCGGTCGGCATTGACCTCGATGATCTTGCAGTTCATATAGTCGGGCATGGTCAGGGCCGCCCGGACGGCCGTCTTGCCGCCACCCATGATGATGACGTTGTGCACATCCTCGTAGTGCTCCTTGCCCACTATCTTGCGGATATAAGGTATATATTCAGAGGTGGTCATGAAGTAGGCCAGGTCGTGCAGTTGCAGCACGTCCATACCGCCGGGGATGATGGCATCGGTGCCCCGCTTGATGGCCACCACATGGTAGGGGTCGTCGGGACCGCAGAGGTCTTTCAGCGGCTGGTTGAGGATCTCGCAGCCCTCACGCAGTTTGATGCCCAGCAGCACCAGGGCGCCGTCGTGCACATCCCACCGCTGCCGTACCCACGACAGTTTCAGACCGCTGATGATGTCGGCGGCAGCGAGCACCTCGGGATAGACCAGGGAATCGATGCCCAGGTCGTGGAAGAAGGGCTGGTTCTGTGGCGACAGATACTCGTAGTTGTCGATGCGGGCCACCGTCTTCTTGGCTCCCAGGGCATGTGCCAGGGTGCAGGCCGTGATATTGCGGCTCTCGTAGCGGGTGACTCCCACAAAGAGGTCGGCACTGCCCACCCCGGCATCTTTCAAGGCCTTGATGCTGGTGGGCGAGTCGTTGATGGCCATGATGTCGTAACTGGAGTCCATGTTGCTCAGCCGCTCTTCACTATCGTCGATGAGCACGCAGTCGTGATTCTCCGTTGACAGGAGTTTCGACAGATGGATACCTACGGCACCGGCGCCTGCTATGACTATCTTCATAATTCGTAATTCGCAACTCGTAATTCGTAATTCGTAACTCTCAACTCTCAACTCCCAACTCCCTAACGCACCGCTTGATGCTCTCGATGTCGAGTCCGACAATCTGGCGGAGTTCAGCCACGGTGCCGTGCTCTACAAACTGGTCGGGCAGTCCGAGACGGATGACGTGCGGACAGTAGCCGTGATCGCTCATCCACTCAAGGACGGCAGAGCCCAGTCCACCATTGCGTACGCCGTCTTCGATGGTGATGACGTGCTTGAAGCGGCTGCCCACCTCGTGGAGAATCTGTTCGTCGAGCGGTTTCAGGAAGCGCATGTCGTAGACGGCAGTCTGTATCTGGTCGTACATGGCACATTCGACAGCGGCCTTCAGGGCATCGTTGCCGATGGGGCCCAGGGTAAGGATGGCCACATCGCTGCCCTCACGGAGTTTGCGCCCGGTGCCTACGGCAATCTCCTCCAACGGACAACGCCAGTCGACCAGCGAGCCACAGCCACGGGGATAGCGGATGACGAAGGGCCCCTTGCCGTCGAGTTGAGCGGTGTACATCATCCGTCGCAACTCGTGCTCGTCGAGTGGTGAGGCGATGGTCAGGTTGGGTATGGGGCGGAGGGCTGCCAGGTCGAAGGCACCATGGTGGGTGGGGCCGTCTTCGCCCACCAGTCCGGCCCTATCGAGACAGAGCACGACGGGCAACTTGAGTATGGCCACATCGTGGATGATATTATCATAAGCCCTCTGTGCGAAGGCACTATAGATATTGCAGAAGGGCAGCAGCCCGTCCTTGGCCATGCCGGCGGAGAAGGTGACGGCGTGTCCCTCGGCGATGCCCACGTCGAACATGCGGTCGGGCATCTCTGCCATCGGTATATTCATCGAGCACCCGGTAGGCATGGCCGGCGTAACGCCGACGATACGTGGGTTCTGTCTGGCCAGTTCAAGCAGTGTGTGTCCAAAGACGTCCTGGAACTTCGGCGGCTTGTTCTTGTTGTCGCCATGAATGAGTTCGCCGGTATCAGGGTCGAACTTACCGGGAGCGTGCCACACGGGCTTGTAGTTCTCGGCGGGGGCATAGCCGTGGCCTTTCTTGGTATGGAGATGGAGCAATTTGGGCCCCTTCATGTCCTTCAGTTGCCGGAGGATGCGTACCAACTCCTTCACATCGTGGCCGTCGAAGGGTCCGAAGTAGCGGATGTTCATCCCCTCGAAGATGTTCTGCTGCTGGGTGATGGCACTCTTCAGGGCGTTAGACAGACGGATGATGCCTTTCTTCCGGTCTTCGGTGAGCAGTCCCTGCTGGGCTAGCCACCGTGAGGCCTTGAAGCGGATGGAGTTGTAGGTCTCGTTGGTGCTCAGGCTGATGAGATACTCCTTCATGCCTCCCACCGAGCGGTCGATAGACATGTCGTTGTCGTTGAGCACGATGAGCAGGTCGTTGGGCGACGACGACACATTGTTGAGTCCCTCGAAGGCCAGTCCGCCACTCATGGCTCCATCGCCGATGACGGCCACCACCTTGCGGTTGGTGCCTTTGGCCGCCACCGCCATGCCCAATGCAGCAGAGATGCTGTTGGAGGCATGTCCGCAGATGAAAGCATCGTATTCGCTCTCCTCGGGGGTGGGGAACGGTCGGATGCCGTGCAACTTACGGTTGGTGCAGAACTGCTCGCGGCGCCCCGTCAATATCTTGTGGCCATAGGCTTGATGCCCCACATCCCAGACGATCCGGTCGCTGGGGGTGTTGAAGACATAGTGAAGCGCCACCGTCAGTTCCACCACACCCAGGCTGGAAGCCAGGTGTCCGGGGTTGACCGACAACTCTTGTATGATGTCGTCCCTGAGTTCTGCGCACAGTTTTGGCAGCAACTCAGGTTTCATGAGCCTCAGTTGTGTGGGATTGTCGATGGTACTCAGTATTTCGAGTTTCTTATGTTCCACAATATATATATTATATAATAGGTATTAATATAATAGTTACTAACATAATCGTTATTAATATGCAGGTATTAATGTTCTTTCTCGCGCTGTTCGAGGAACTCGCTGACCTGTTCCTGTTTGCCCCGTGTGACGGCAATGCGGCCACTACGAGTATACTGCAGCACGCAGTCGAAGGCGTCGAGGTCGCGGAAGAGGGCGATGATGTCGTCGGTCTTTCCGCTTTTCATCACGATGGTATAAGTGGGGTTGACCTCGGTGATGGTGGCGTCGTAGCGTCGTACGGTACGCGAAATCTCCGGATTGTCCAGCACCTTGTCGGTAGCCAGTTTGTAGAGTCCTGCCTCTCGGATGAAGAGTTGTTCGTCGGTGAAGTAGTTAGCCTTGATGACGTCGATTTTCTTTTCTATCTGATGAGTAATCTTTACGATCTGGTCTTCGTTGCTCCAAGCGGTGATGGTGTATTTATGAACACCGGGAATACTCGATGCCGACACGTTGAGGCTCTCGATGTTCACCTGGCGCCGTGTAAAGACAGCCGTAATCTGGTTAAGGATACCGGCCACATTCTCCGAATAGACCAGCAGCGTATATAGTTTCGTTGTCTCTTTCATAATCATACAGTCATACCTCCAGCATCATTTCGTTGACATTCATGCCGGGAGGCGTCATTGGCAGCACGTTGTCTTCTTCCTTGATGGCACACTCGAGGATGAACGGTCCGTCGGTGGCCAGCATACGCTCGACAGCCTTGGCTAAGCGCTGTCGGTCGGTGACGGCCTCGTAGTCGATGCCATAAGCCTGTGCGATGTGCTCGTAGCAGGGGTTGAGCATCTTGGTAAACGACTTTCGTCGCATCCAGAACATATCCTGCCACTGTCGTACGTTGCCCAGATAGTGATTGTTCAGAAGGATCATCTTCACCGGTGCCTTCTGCTCCATGATAGTACCCAGTTCCTCGATGCACATCTGGAATCCGCCATCGCCCATGAAGCAGCAGACGGTGCGGTGCGGTGCGCCGAAGGTAGCCCCGATGGCGGCCGGCATGCCATAGCCCATGGTGCCCAGTCCGCCGCTGGTACAGATGCTACGCCGGTGGTGGTACTTGAAGTAGCGTGTAGCGAACAGTTGGTTCTGCCCGACATCGGTCACCAGTACCGCATCGTCGGGAGCCTGCGTGGCCACCATGTTGACCACCTCGCCCATCAGCAACGGTCCGCTCTGGGGGTGAATGGCCGGTTCGATGACTTTGACGCGCTCCATCTCATTGAGCGGTTTGAACGAGTCGTGCCACTCACGGTGCCGGTTTCTGTTGAGCAGGGCCGTAATGGCCGGCAGCGACTCCTTACAGTCGGCCACCACTGCCACGTCAGCCTTCACGTTTTTGTCGATCTCGCTACGGTCGATATCCAGATGAATAATCTTAGCCTGTTTGGCATACGTCTTAGTATTGCCCGTCACCCGGTCGCTGAATCGCATGCCGATGGCAATCAGCACGTCGCACTCCTGCTCTTTCAGGTTGACGGCATAGTTGCCATGCATGCCCAACATCCCCACGTTCAGCGGATGGTTGGATGGCAGTGCCGAGAGTCCCAGCATGGTACGCCCGGCGGGTATGTCGGCCTTTTCGAGGAAAGCCTTCAGTTCTTCCTGCGCATTGCCCAGTTCGACACCCTGCCCCACCAGAGCCAGCGGCCGTTTAGCGTTGTTGATGAGTTCGGCCGCCTGACGTACTGCCTCGTCATCGAGTTTCGGGTATGGCACATAAGAACGTACGAAGTCCACATGTTTGGGTTCCCAGTCGACCTCCTCGACCTGTGCGTTTTTGGCGAAGTCGAGCACGACGGGCCCGGGACGCCCGGTCCTGGCGATATAGAAAGCCCGGCTGACGGCCCATGCCACATCTTCGGCCCGTCGTATCTGATAGGACCATTTCGAGATAGGCTGTGAGACGCCCACGAGGTCGACCTCCTGAAAGGCATCCGTACCCAAGGCGGCAATGGGCACCTGTCCGGCAATGACCACAATCGGAGTAGAGTCGAGCATGGCGTCGGCGATGCCCGTGAGCGTGTTGGTGACCCCGGGCCCGCTGGTCACCAATGCCACGCCCACCTGGCCGCTGACGCGGGCATAGCCTTCAGCGGCATGGGTGGCCCCCTGTTCGTGCCGTACCAAGATGTGGTCGAAACATTTTTTCTCGCCACGGGTATAGTCGAAGAGCGCGTCGTAGACCGGCATGATGCTGCCTCCGGGGTATCCGAAGATGGTCTTCACCCCTTCAGCCTGTAAGGCTCGCATCAGCGCTTTCGCTCCTGTTATTCTGTCTCTCATTGTTGTTTTTTTCTATTGTATTTCTTGTTTTTTGGGGCTTCTGGGGCCACTAGGGCCACTGGGGATTCTGGGGCGACTAGGAACCACTGGGACCACTGGGGATTCTGGGGCGACTAGTCAATGATTCGCACACCGCCCTTGTCGGCACTCGACACACTCTGGGCATAAGCCCGGAGCGCCTTGCTAACGACCCGGTTGCGCTTGAGGGGCTGCTGCTGCCGGGCGGAGAGTTCTTCGTCGGTCAGTTTTACGTTGATGGAGCGTGAAGGAATATCTATCACGATGATGTCGCCATCCTTGATCTTACCGATATTGCCGCCGCTGGCGGCCTCGGGGGAGATGTGACCGATGCTCAGGCCGCTGGTACCGCCGGAGAAGCGTCCGTCGGTGATGAGTGCGCACTCTTTGCCCATGTGCATACTCTTAATATAAGAGGTGGGATAAAGCATCTCCTGCATGCCGGGTCCGCCTTTGGGCCCCTCATGAGTAATGACGACACAGTCGCCTTTGTTCACTTTACCGCCCAGGATGCCCTCGCAAGCATCCTCCTGCGAGTCGAAGACCACGGCGGGACCTTCAAAGTGCCAGAGGCTTTCGTCTACGCCGGCCGTCTTGACCACACAGCCGTCTTGGGCGATATTGCCAAAGAGTACGGCCAGTCCGCCATCCTTGGTATAGGCATGGTCGACATCACGGATACAGCCATTAGCACGGTCGGTATCGAGCGATGGATACCGCTCTGCCTGCGAGCCCATCTTGGTAGAGAAGCGGTTGCCGGGAGCGGAGAAATAGATATCGGTTGGAGAGGCGGATGGGGCGGATGGGGCGGATGAGGTGATATCATATTTGTGCATAGCCTCGTCGAGCGTCATGCCGTCGACGCGCTTGCAGTTGCCGTGGATAAGACCGGCCCTGTTGAGTTCGTTCATGATACCCAGGATGCCACCTGCGCGGTTACATTCCTGCACACTGTATTTCTGAGTATTAGGAGCCAGTTTGCAGAGACAGGGTGTCAGACGGCTCAGTTGGTCGATATCGTTGATAGTGAAGTCGGCTCCTGCCTCCTGGGCCACCGCCAAGAGATGGAGCACGGTGTTGGTGCTGCCTCCCATGGCGATGTCGAGTGTCATGGCATTGAGGAAGGCTTGGCGCGTAGCGATGTTTCGTGGGAGCACACTCTCGTCGCCCTGCTCATAGTAGGCGAGGGCATTGTTCACGATCTGTCGTGCCGCCGCCTTGAACAGTTCGATGCGGTTGACATGGGTGGCGAGGATGGTGCCGTTGCCGGGCAGGCTAAGCCCGATGGCTTCGGTGAGCGAGTTCATCGAGTTGGCAGTGAACATGCCGGAACAAGAGCCACAGCCCGGACAGGCACACCCCTCAATCTGCGCCATCTCGTCGTCAGAGACGGTGGGGTCGGCCCCCTTGACCATAGCAGTGATCAAGTCAGCATTTTCGCCCCGCCATTTTCCGGCCTCCATAGGGCCTCCCGAGCAGAACACGGCAGGTATGTTGAGCCGCATGGCTGCCATGAGCATGCCAGGCGTCACCTTGTCGCAGTTGGAGATGCAAATCATGGCATCGGCCTTGTGTGCGTTGACCATATATTCCACGGAGTCGGCGATGATATCTCGTGAGGGCAGCGAATAGAGCATGCCGTCGTGGCCCATGGCGATGCCGTCGTCGATGGCGATGGTGTTGAATTCGGCTGCATAGCATCCCATCTTCTCTATCTCCTGTTTGACGATCTGTCCTATCTCGTGCAGATGAGTGTGTCCCGGTACGAACTGCGTAAACGAGTTGACGATGGCGATGACAGGTTTGCCGAACTGCTCGCGCTTCATGCCGGCGGCGACCCACAGAGCACGTGCTCCGGCCATTCGTCTGCCTTCGGTGCAGACGCTGCTTCTGAGTTGGTGTTTCATTATTCTATTGTATTTTTATTGTATTTCTGGGGCTTCTGGGGCCACTGGGTTTTCTGGGGCCACTGGGGCGACTGGGGCTTCTGGGGCTTCTGGGGCCACTGGGGCCACTGGGTTTTCTGAGGCTTCTGGGGCGACTGGGGCTAAGACGATAGTCATTCGAAGAGTTCCTCAATGATTTCCAGATCCGATTTGTTGTCGGTGGTGTCCTGTTCCGTCACTTCGTTCATGTCGTCGGAGTCGAATCCGGCGCGGTGACAGGGGTCGAAGTCGGCAGGCAGATCAAACTGGTCGTTCTGTGAATAGTCGAGCGTAGGATCATTGTAGAGACTCTTCATATAGAGAGCAAAGATAGGCAGCGCCATGGATGCTCCCTGCCCATAGGTCATTGAGTCGAAGTGGATGTCGCGGTCGTCGCCCCCGACCCAGCAGCCTGATACCAGTTTAGGCGCGACGCCCATGAACCAGCCGTCGCTGTTGGCGTTGGTAGTCCCGGTCTTGCCTCCGAGTGGTGCAGAGATGTTGTAACGGTGCCGGAGTCGTCCGGCCGTACCCCCGTCGACGACGGCCCTTAGCATATAGAGCATCTTGTCGGCACTCTCGCCACTGATCACCTCGTTCATACGCGGTTTGAACTCAGCGACGAGGTTACCCTCGTTGTCGGTGATACGAGTGACGTACATTGGTGCCGAGCGTATGCCATGGTTGACGAATGCCGAGTAGGCGCTGACCATCTCTGCCACCGTAATCTCGCATGGTCCGAGACAGAGTGCCGGGGAGGGATGAATCTCCGGGTTGAGTATGCCGTAGTTGTGCAAGAGAGTGACGAATCCGGTAGGAGTGAGTCGGTGCATCATGAGATAGGCCGAAATCCAGTTGTTGGACTGCTGCAGTCCCCACTTCAGGGAGACCATCTCGCCGTAGCGTGCCCGGCTGCCGTTGCGTGGTGTCCAGGGCTGTCCGGCGACGATATACGTCTCTTGTACGTTTGGCACCTCGTCGCAAGGTGTCATGCCGTTTTCCATGGCGAGAGAGTAGAGCAGTGGTTTGATGGTAGAGCCCACCTGTCGTCGGCCTTCGGTAGCCATGTCGTAGGCGAAGTGCTGGAAGTCGAGGCCTCCGACGTAAGCCTTGACCGCCCCGTTTTGCGGTGCCATGCTGAAGAATCCGGTACGGAGGAACGACTTATAGTAGCGGATAGAGTCCATCGGCGTCATCACAGTGTCCACCTCGCCATGATAGGTGAAGATTCGCATGGGGATACGGGTATTGAAAGCCCGGGTGATGGCCTCGTCAGAAAGGCCGTCGTTTTTCATGACCCGGTAGCGCTCCGACTGGCGGATGTTACGCATCAGAATACGCTGAACCTCACTCGTTGACAACGCGTTGGAATAAGGGGCGTTGCGCTTCTGCCGGTTGGAACGGTTGAACTCCGGCTGCAGATAGCCTACCACATGGTCGAAACAGGCCTGTTCGGCATACTGCTGCATTCTGGAGTCGATGGTAGTGTAGACCTTGAGTCCGTCAGTATAGATATTGTAGTGCGAGCCGTCGCGCTTAGTGTTCTTGTTGCACCAGCCGTAGAGTGGGTCTTGTTGCCATGCGATAGAGTCGAGGTGATATTTGACATAGTTCCACTGGGGGTAATCAGAGCGGACGGGCCGCTGGGCGGTCATGTATCGCCGGAGGAAGTCGCGGAAGTAAGTGGCATGTCCGTCGTTGTGGTCGGTGACGTGGAACTTGAGGTTGAGAGGTACCTGAGTGCAACTGTCGTACTGAGCCTGGGTGATATATTCTGCCTTGAGCATCTGTCCGAGCACCACATTGCGCCGGTCGAGACAGCGTTCGGGGAATCGGACGGGGTTGAAGAAGGAGGGATTTTTGCACAGTCCGACGAGCATGGCTGCCTCTGTGACGGTGAGTTGAGAGGGTTCTTTAGAGAAGTAGGTGTTGGCAGCGGTCTTGATGCCGACGGCGTTGTGGAGGAAATCGAAGTAGTTGAGATACATGGCGATGATCTCGTCTTTGGTATAGTTGCGCTCGAGTTTGACGGCGATGACCCACTCGATAGGTTTCTGGAGGATGCGTTCGGTGGTGGACTGCGCGACCTGAACTGTGAACAACTGCTTGGCCAACTGCTGTGTGATGGTGGATCCTCCTCCGGCATTTTTCTGCCCCAAGAGTCCTCGTTTGACGATGGCTCTGCCAAGTGCGTAGAAGTCGATGCCGGAATGCTGGTAGAAGCGAACGTCTTCGGTAGCGACGAGTGCTTTGACGAGCCATGGCGAAATGTCGGAATAGTCGACCATGACGCGGTTTTCGCGGCTCATGCTCCATGTGCCCAGTTGTTTTCCGTCAGCGGAGTAGACCTGTGTGGCGTATCGGTTGATGGGGTTCTGCAGGTCCTGTATCGGCGGCATATAGCCAATCTTCCCGTCGGCAATGGCCCAGAAGCCCGCTGCAGCCGTAATGATGGCGACGGAGATCATGGTCCAGAGGAAGATGATTAGCCATTTTTTCATTTTTTTCGTTCTGTTTCTTTTGTTTGAATTTGCAAATTTACGTTCTTTTTTCGAAATGAACAAATTATTTGATAGAAAATGAAGGATGTGTGGCGAAAAAGCAAGATGTTTTGTTCGTTTGGCATGAATATTTCTCTGAATCAGATGTCGTTATTAATTATTTATTGTATCTTTGCATGCAAAAGCGTTTGAATATATGAAATCGACACAGATTGTCGCAGTCTTACTGGCTCCCTGGTTGATGCTGCAGGCAGCCACGGCAGATCAGCGTGGGGCGCAGGTGACGGTGCGCCCTACCGAAGGCGAGGCCAAAGTGGTCAGGCTGGAGGTGGTGGGTGATGGCATCATACGAGTGAGGGCAACCTGCGAATCAGAACTGCCAGACAAGACGCCGAGTCTGATGTGCCTGCCTCAGGTGCTGTCAGACAAGGCCGCAGTCAAGGAAAATGACACGACTGTTTGCATCGAGGCTCCCAAGGTGACGGCTGTCGTCGACAAACGCACGGGGAGGATAGCCTTTTTCGAGCGTTCTGGCCTCCCTCTGCTCAGCGAGACGGAACAGGGCAAGATTTTCCAGCCTTATAGGGTGCCCGGTTGTGACATCGGCGTCGACTCGACGAAGGTGACTGAGGCCCAGCGCAACGGACTGTCGTGGAGACTGACCTTCGAGCCCTCTGCCGATGCGCTCTACGGATTAGGCCAACATCAGTCTGAGGAACTGAACATGCGTGGAAAGAGCGAGGATCTGTTTCAATACAACACAAAGGTGAGTGTGCCGTTTGTCATTTCCAACAGGAACTATGGCATTCTCTGGGACTCGTATAGTTACTGCCGTTTTGGTCATCCTGAACGCTATGAGCAACTGCATCGGACCTTCCGGCTCTACGACAAAGAGGGTCAGGAAGGGGGACTCACAGGAACCTACACAAACAAAAACGGCCAGACGCTGGTGCGTCAGGAAGACAGTCTCTATTTTGAATACGACCTGCCTCAGAAACAGCAGGCCAGCGATGTCGGCGGCATCAAGAACCTGCCAAAAGGGTTCCGTCTCGACGGGGCTGACGTGATCTATGAAGGTTTTCTCACGCCTCTTTCCGCCAAGGCGGCGAGCGACTTCCAATTCATGCTCTATTATGCCGGCTATGTAAAGGTGTTCATTGGCGACTCGCTGGTCGTACCAGAACGTTGGCGTACGGCCTGGAACCCCAATGCCTATAAGTTTACGGCCCTGTTGCAACCTGACGTGAAGACGCCCATCCGCATTGAGTGGAAGCCAGACGGTGGCGTCAGTTATCTGGGGCTGCGGGCTGCAGAAGTCCTGCCAACTGATGACAGACTGACCATCTGGAGCGAGATGGCACGCGACATGGACTACTATTTCATTGCCGGAGAGAATATGGACGAGGTCATCGGCGGCTATCGTACACTGACTGGCCGTGCGCCGGTCTATCCCAAGTGGGTGTTGGGTTATTGGCAGAGTCGCGAACGCTACAAGACGCAGCAGGAAGTGGAAGCGACGCTGACGGAGTTCCGGCGACGCCACCTGCCCATTGACAATATCGTGCAGGACTGGAACTACTGGCCCGAAGAACAATGGGGTTCCCATCTGTTTGAGACCTCGCGTTTCCCACAGCCGCAACAGATGATCGACTCTATCCATCGGATGCATGGCCGTTTCATGATCTCGGTGTGGCCAAAGTTCTATTTCAACACCAACCATTACAAAGCCCTCGACCAGAAAGGGTGGATGTACCATCAGGCTATTGAAGATGATATCCACGACTGGGTAGGGCCGGGCTATGTCGGCTCTTTCTACGATGCCTATGCTGAAGGGGCGCGAAAGTTGTTCTGGCAGCAGATGGATGATTGTCTTTATACCGGCCTTGCCAAATCGAACAACAGTCAATTGCTTGATGCCTGGTGGATGGATGCCTCGGAGCCCAATGTCCGCGACTGTACACCGATGTGGTACCGAAAGGCTCTCTGCGGGCCGACAGCCCTTGGCACGTCGACCGAATATTTCAATGCCTACGCACTGGTCAACGCCCAGGCCATCTACGAGGGACAGCGTTCGGTCTTCGACACCCATAACCTTGCGAAAAGACAAGGTGAGACACCTCGTGTGTTTCTCCTCACCCGCAGCGGCTTCGCTGGTTTGCAACGCTATTCCGCTGCCACGTGGAGTGGTGACATCGGCACCCGTTGGGAAGATATGCGGGCACAGATGACGGCCGGCATGAACTACTCTCTCTCAGGACTGCCCTTTTGGGGGATGGACAATGGCGGATTCTGTGTAGAAAACCGTTATGTGAAGGCCCAGCGACTGTACGACAAGACGCACCAGGAGAATGACGACATGAAAGAGTGGCGTGAACTGCAGACACGATGGAACCAGTTCGGCTGTTTCGTACCTATCTACCGTGCCCACGGCCAGTGGCCCTATCGCGAACCGTGGCACATCGCCCCCGATGACCATCCAGCCTATCAGTCGTTTGTCTACTATGACCAACTGCGCTATCGTCTGATGCCCTACCTTTATTCGATGGCAGGCTGGGTGCACTGGCGTGACTATACGATAATGCGTGCCTTGGTGATGGACTTCGGCTACGACCAGCAGGTGCTCGACGTCAGGGACCAGTGGCTGTTCGGCCCGTCGCTTATGGTTTGTCCGGTCAGCACCTATCAAGCCCGTAGCCGCAGCGTCTGCTTCCCTGCCAGACGAGGGTGGTATGATCTCTACTCAGGTCGGCAGGTGGTCGACAGTCTGGAGTCAAACCGCCGATTGACAGTCGACGCGCCCTACGACCGCATCCCCGTCTTTGTACCAGAAGGATCGATTGTACCCTTCGGTCCGGCCATGGAGTGGAGTGACGAGAAACCGGCCGAACTGATTCACCTATTTATATATAGCGGTCGTGATGCACGGTTCTCCCTCTATGAGGACGAGGGCACCAACTATAACTACGAGCACGGTCACTATGCCACCATCGACATCTGCTACGACGATGCCCGGCGTACCGTCACATTCGGTAGCCGTCAGGGCCACTTCAAGGGGATGCTTGAGAAGCGCCGATTCCTAATCGTCTATGTCACGCCAGACCACCCTACCCCGCTCGATTTCAATCGTGTCCATGGACAGATGGTGGCCTACGACGGACACAAGAAGACCATTCGTATTAACAACTAAATTAAAAGCCTATATATCATGAAAAAATGTTTTATCCTATTGTCGCTGGTACTGACAGCCACAAACGTCAATGCACAGGTCTATCTGGACACTAAGGCTCCCATCGAGGAGCGTGTCAAGGATGCGCTGGGCCGTATGACCACCCACGAGAAGATTCTGGTGCTCCATGCACAGAGTAAGTTCACTTCTGCTGGCGTGCCCCGTCTTGGCATCCGCCAACTGAACATGGATGACGGTCCCCATGGTGTACGCGAGGAACTGGAGTGGAACTCGTGGAGTCCGGCAAAGTGGACCAATGACTATGTGGTGGCCTTCCCGTCGCTAACCTGCCTGGCTGCTACATGGAACACCGACCTCTCGACGCTCTACGGCGATGCCGTGAGTGAAGAGTTTGCCTTCCGTGGCAAAGACCTGATGCTTGGCCCTGGTGTCAATATCCAGCGCACGCCACTCAACGGGAGGGCCTTCGAGTATATGGGCGAAGACCCGCTGCTGGCCGGCGAGATGGTGGTGCCCTATATTGTGGCGGCTCAGCAGAATGGCGTGGGCTGCTGCCTGAAACATTTTGTGCTGAACGACCAGGAGACGGATCGCTTCCGTGTGAATGTCAATGTCAGCGAACGGGCGATGCGCGAGATCTATCTCTATCCTTTTGAGCAAGCCGTGAAGCGGGCTCGGGTGTGGAGCATCATGGGATCGTATAACCTGTGGCAGGGCGTGCATTGCTGCCATAACGACGCGCTGATTAATGGCATACTGAAGAAAGAGTGGGGTTGGGACGGCGCACTGGTCAGCGACTGGGGCGGCACAACCAATACGCAACAGGCTGTCTATGGCGGACTCGACATCGAAATGGGCACTTATACCGACGGCAAGTTGAAAGAGTCGGAGTTCACCTATGACGACTACTATCTGGGACGCCCCTTCGAAACGCTGCTCGAAGAGGGCAAGGCACCGATGTCTGTACTTGACGAGAAAGTAAGTCGTGTGCTGCGACTCATCTTCCGCACGGCAATGAATCCGCAGAAAGTCATCGGCTCTCTCTGTTCCGATGCACACTACGAGGCCTGCCGTCAGATTGGCGAGGAGGGCATCGTGCTGCTGAAGAATGCTACCCGTCCTCACAAAACCTCTCAAACCAGCGGAGAGGCTGAGAAGATGCTTCCGCTTGATTTTTCTAAGTATCAGCATGTCCTCGTGGTCGGCGAGAATGCCACCCGTTCGCTCACTCAGGGTGGCGGTTCCTCTGAACTGAAGACGCTAAGGGATGTGTCGCCCCTTGATGCTTTGCGCGCTCAATCATCTATTGTCAATTCGCAACTGTCAATTACACACGCCCCTGGCTACACCTCCGGCCGTGCCCTCTACGACAAGGTGGACAAGGTATCTGCCGACGAGGACGCCAGGCTGAAGGCCGAGGCGTTGGAGAAAGCAAAGACGGCCGACCTAATCATCTATGTCGGTGGCCTGAACAAAAATCATCGGCAGGACTGCGAAAACGGCGACCGTGAGTCTTACGACCTCTCCTTCGGCCAGAATGAACTGATTAGTGACCTGGCCAATATTCAGCCAAACATCGTAGTAGTCACCTTTGGCGGCAATCCTTATGCCATGCCCTGGCTCGACCAGGTGGCGGCTCTCGTACACTGCTGGTATCTGGGCAGCGAGGCAGGCAACGCCCTAATCAACATACTGACCGGCAAGACAACCCCCAGCGGCAAACTGCCCGTCACCTTTGCCAAGCGCTATGAGGACTATCCCTACGTTAGACATGGCAAGGAGGCATATCCCGGTGTCGACAAGCAGGTGTACTACAAGGAGGACATCTTCGTGGGCTACCGTGGCTTTGAACGTGACAAGGTCAAACCGCTGTTTCCCTTCGGCTATGGTCTCAGTTATACCACCTTCCAATACGCCAAGCCAGTGGTTGAGGCAAGTGGCAACGACGTGACAGTCAGCGTCACCATCACCAACGTGGGAAACCGGGTAGGTAAGGAGACAGCACAGGTCTATGCCGCGGCTCCCAAGAACAAACAGATGGAGAAGCCCGTCAAAGAACTGAAGGCTTTTGCCAAGACCCGTCTGCTGCAACCCGGTGAGAGCGAGACGCTTCAGATGCGTATCCCTCGAGAGAAACTGGCTTCCTGGGATGAGGTGCAGCACCGCTGGATTGTCGATGGCGGCATCTATACCTTCATGGTCGGCGCCAGCAGTGCCGACATCCGTGGCAAGGCCACGGTGAAACTGTAGGATATGACTCTCTTAGCGTGTCAGTGAGAATTTGACGCTGACTCCGAAGTCCTGCGTTGTGGTAGGATAACTGCTGGAGGAGAGGAGTGGCGTGTTGGTCTGGCGGTCGTAGTAGGCTGTAATTGTAAGCAGTCGTGAGAGGGTGTAGTCAGCCTGTAGTGAGATTTTGAGTGCGGAGTTGCCGCTGCTGGCGGAAGAGACACCGGTGGCGATGTCGCGGGTGATGGCGGCCTGGCGTCGGAACGAGATGTCGAGTCGGGTGTTGAGGTCGTGGTTGACGCCACGATTGCGTGTTGTGGTCTGCTGTTTTTTATTATCGGCAGTATTGCTGTTCTTACCTTTGGCTGCCTTGACTTTACGGCTGCTGCCCAATCCGAAGAAATTGAAGTTTGCAATCTTGTAGCCCATACCGATGACCCAGTCTTTGGACTGTGATTCGTTGATCTGGACGCTTGTCATGGAGAGGTTGAGGACTCGGGTGGTGCGATACTCAAACTTGCAGGTAAGGTTGTTGTTGAAGGTCATATCGATGCCGAGGAGGGGGGAGAAGGCCTCGTTGATGCTGACGGAGGAGATATTGTAGCGCGAGGAGGGGGTGAAGGAGCCGTCGGCGGCCTGAACGTAACCGAGGTCGCCCATGTACTGGAGCCATGATGAGTAGGAGGCATAGGAGCCGACGGAGTAGATGCTCTTGTAAGCGTGGTTGATGTTGACGCTTTTGAAATGGTCGCGGACCCAAGGCAGTTTGGAGAGTCCGGCATAACGCACAGTCCAGTTGGGCAGGAGCCGGGCGAGTGTGGGGAAGATGTGGAGGGAGCCGCCGGCTCCGACGGTATAGGCATCGAGGAAGGCGGGTATGAGTACGTCGGCGCTATAGGGGTCGACGGGATTGACGGTGGCGCCACGGAGGGAGGGGACGGTGGCGGACTCGGTGGGAGAACCACCGAGCACAGGGGCTGTGGTGGACTCGGTGGGAGAACCACCGAGCACAGGGGCTGTGGTGGCGGGATACTGCGCCTGCACCCTCTGTCGGAAGGCGGGGAGGCTGGCGCAGAAGCGGTTGAAGGCACCGGAGCGGTAGCCATCGTTGGCATCGCCCATGCCTTCGAGAGCACTGCCGATGGAGATGGTGGTGATGTTGAAGGAGCCGCTATAGGTGGTGGGTGAGCCTGTATACATATACTGTATGGAGCGAGCGCTGTTGGAAGTGCGTGTGGCAGACAGGTCGATTTTCAGGTCGCGCAGCGGTTCGAGCGTGGCTCGGATCTGGAGGTCTTCCATGGCCGATGTATTGGCAGGCGTGGCAACGCTTTCGTTGTCGAGGAGCCATCCCTGCTCGCGTGCTTTGTCGATGTAGGCGTCGCCGGTGAGGCCGAAGGCGAAGTCGAGCCCTGGCGCCATGACGCTACCTGTGCGTTGTCCGAAGATGTCGCCGGCATTTGGCATGAAGCCGGGCAATGTCATAGCATACTGATTACGGTAACTGATATTGATGGTGCGCACCATCATGAGGAAGCGGGCAATGTGCTGTGTGGGTTTGTACCACCACTGATTGTCAAGTGGCGTCTTGGGTGTGACAGAGATTTTGACGGTGGTGCTGTCGGGTTTGGGCAGCCAGACACGTATTTTATTGGCATCTAAGGCCTTCCATTTGACTTCCACCTTGCGGCCGTCCTTGTTGCGGGCTGAGATGAGCAGGCGCTTTGTCTTCTTGCCGTGCTGCAGTTCGATGGCACTGTCGCCCACGAAGGTAATCTCCTTCTGGAAGGTGTTCTTGTTCTTGGGGAGGTCTTTTTCTTCTTTGGAGTCCTTCCCGTCTTTCCCAGCGGGTGAACCGCT
>DETM01000007.1:26951-34368 GCA_002361655.1 Prevotella sp. UBA3288
TCCCAGCGGGTGAACCGCTGGGCACGCTTTTGGCGTCTTTCCCAGCGTTGGTCTTTTTCTTCTGGGGTTTCTGGGTGTTCTGGGACTTTTTGAACTGCTCGTTGGCCTTTTTGAGGAAGGGGATGTGATTGTAGAGCGTTTCGAGGTTGAAGGAGCCGTTGACGTTGACGTCGCGATTGTTGCGGATGGTATTGCCAAGCGAAGTGCCATCGTCGAGTTCGGTTCCTCGGAGCCATGAGTAGGTGGCAGAATAGTTGGCATCGACCTTGAGCCAGTCGAAGAGTGGCAGTTTGTCGAGCGGCACCTGATAAGAAGCCTTGAAGGCCTGCTGATAGTCGAGTGGCGTGCCGAGGTGGCGTATGCTGTTCCAGACGGAGTCTTTCCACGCGGAGTAGCGGTCGGGGTAGAGATCTTCGTTGACGGGCGTATAAGGCTCTTCGATCTGTGCATGGGTGGCCGACTGGAAGTTCATGTGGAGATTCTTGGTGAAGTCCCACCGCAACTGGAACTCGCGGTTCCAGAGGAACTGCTGACTGAAGGTGAGGGGGAGGTTAGGATTCTCGGTATTCTCGAGGTCGCGCTCCTGGAGTTCGCTGTAGAAACGCGTGATCTCGGTGTTGAACGAGATGGTCTGCGGGAGATAGTTGAATCCGATGGCCTTGGGGAACTGCATCCACTTAGACTTCGACTTTGAGTTCTTGAACGGTTCCCACGTCTTATAGACGGGCGAATAAGTGTAGTTGAGCGCTCCGCGCCAGCGGTCCTCCTTGTCGTAGACCGTAGTCTCGCCCGACGAGCGATTGTGAGAGTGGCTATAGGTGAAGGAGAAGTTGGCCGGGTCGTAAGGCATGGGGTGGCGTTTGTTTTTGATATCGACCCGCGCGTTAGAGATGGAGAAGTTGCGCGAGATGCGCTTAGTGACCGCGATGCTCTCGATAGAGTCGCGTTCGCGGCTGTCGGCGGCCGCATCGAGGGCGTCGTCGAGCAGCATATCGGTATCGAGGGGATTATACTTTGGGCTGACCACTTCTTTAGAGTAAGAGTAGTAGAGCGGAACCGAGACTTTTGCCTTGTCGGGGAAGAACTTGCCCAATTCGACATTGGCCGTGATGGAGTATGAAGACTGGTTGTCGGTGGACCGTTGCATGACGTTCTCTTCGAGTCCGCCAAAGCCTGACGACATATAGCGTCCGGTGAGGTTGACGGATCCCAAGTCGCTGAGTTGTACGTTCATGGTGCCGGAGGCGGCCCATCCGCCCTCGTTGGCAGGGTCTTCGAGTCGCAACTCGTTGACCCAGACCTCGCCCGACTTGGGCGAAGCAGAGAGGTTGCGCACGCCGATGATCATTGTCTTGACTTCGCCGAGCGAGGGATTGCCCATGACCGACACCTTGTTGTTTGGCTTCTGCGGGTCGTAGGCGGAATAGAGATGATTAAAGTCGGCCGTGCCGTCGGCACGCGCCTTGTTTCTGTTTTTCTTCACATCGGTGAAGACACTCATGTCGATGTCGAGCATATTCTCCTGGGGCCACACCAAGGGGCGGTCGGAGGGTACATTCCAGCGATAGTGACCCTGCGGTGTGACCTTGAGCGGGATGAGGTATTCGTAGTAGTTGCTCTTGTAGTCAGATCCCAGGCGGACGAAGACGGCCAACTGGTTGTCTTCCAACTGCGTGGCGTTTGGCACCAAGTAGTTGGCATGAACGAACATCTGCAAGCGCTTATACTGTCTGAGGTCGAGGTTGGTGTTCTTATAGACAGCCTTCGACTCGTTCTGCGCCAGGTTTTTCACGACCAGACAGAGTGCCTGCTCGTTGTCCTCGGTCAACTGCGGCTGGTTGGGGTCGCTGGCCCGCGTGATGCCCGGCGGCAGGACATAGGCCACAGGCTGGCGTTCGGTGTTCTCCTCGACATTGACAGCACTGACGGCCAAAGACCCCGTCTCGGCATTCGACGTCTGTAAACTCTGCTTATACTGTCGCCATGTGCCTCGCACCAGGTCGAGCGATCCGAAGCGGAGCACGATGGGCTGACTGAATCCGGTGAGGAACATTCGCATGAAGCGTATGGAAGTGAAGTCGTTGATAGCGCCCACCTTAGAGTCGAACTCCATGAGCGGAACGCGGTACTGGTACCAGCGCACGGTGACAGAGTCGCCATTGCGCAGTTTGGCATTATAGTCACGATGGTCGACGATGTACGACTTCTCCGACTTTGCCCCCCGGTTGTAGGCCTGCAGTTCGTCGTCGCTGATAGGAATGCGGTACTGATAGTAGCGTTCGTACTCGTTGAGCGTATAGTCTTGGTTGATATCTTCCACATCCGGTCCCGTCTTGTACGATGTATCGTAGCCCTCGGTCTGGTTGTCGTTGGCGGGGGAGTTGCCCTGCGGGTTGTTGATACGCTTATAGCGGTCCATGATGCCAGTCTGCTGCTGGTCGAAGTCGGAGCCCCGGAAATAGTGGTAGTCGTCGCCTGCAGGGTCGTTGCGCCAAGCCTGCAACAGCGAGTCGTTGGTGACGACGGTGCTGACATTGTTGATCCACTGCGCATAGGTGTCGTAGGTGCGTTCTTCGTCGTCGGTGAGGCCATTGAGGCCCACATCCTGCAACTGTCGTGAACCGGAGGTAGTAGCAAAGGCATAAGTCTGCGTAGCCTGTACAGGAATTTTGCCCCACTGCGTCTGTTCAAAACTAGAAGTGCCATCAACAGGCATACCACTCTCATAGAATTTCTTGCCGTCGCAGAGCACATCCTCGGAAATTTCTCCGAGGTTGATATAGAGTTCACCGCTGTGCTGGCCTGCAGTACCATTTTTGCGCGTATATATAAACGGATCGAGGAGCCAGAACTCGACATACTCGATGTTCGACTGTTCGAAGTCGGTGGTCTCGAGGCGCCGCATCATGCCGCCCCATTTCGACATGGGGTCGCGCAGCGTGCCGTCGGCATTGAAGTCGGTAGTCAAGTTGTAGGGTCCGCGCTCCTGAGGATAATACGCCAGGTTGAGCACGGGGAGTGTGGAGACAGCCCCGTTATAAGTTGACTGGTCGCGGTTGGGATAGAGTTCGCGGACGTAGACCTCGCGGACATAGTGGTTGGAGAGTTGTTCGAGGTCGCTCTTGATATGAGCGGGCGTCAGACTGCTGGAGCGGCGTGTGAAGATAGGGTCGACATTATACCACGAGAGCAAAGCGCGCCCGTAGCCACTGCTGACAGATGTCTTGTCGTTGTAGCCAGGGAACATGGTAGGCACGCTGGAGAGGACCCATGCCTTGGGGTCGCTGACGGAATAGAGGTCCTTGGCATTCTCGAAATCGTCGAGATAAGAGGCATTGTCCTGAGTGCCGCTGGCCCTTCCGGCAATCAATTGTGCAAACTCGCCGCTGAAGGATATCTGCGATGGCTGTGTGCAATGCAGCAACGGCAGTTTGTCGAGCATATTCGTCAGCCACTGCGACTCCTGCTTCCAGTTGACGTTGAGGCCCCAGATGGTGTTCTTCAAAGGTTCGTCGCCCATATTGACCTTCGTAGTCAGCGCCTGTTCGGACAGATGCATCACCGTACCGCCCAACGAGAAGTTTTTGGTGAAGTCGTACTGCCAGTTGAGTCCGAGCATCGTCTTGCGCTGCATGCCGTAACTGGTATTATCCTCGAGGGAGACGCTGACATTAGTGCCAGCATCGATGATGCTCTGGTTGAGTATGGTCACCTCGCCGGCCGAATAGTCGACCGAGTAGTCGCTGCCTTCCTGTAGTTCGACGCCACCGGCCGTCACCTTGACAGAGCCCTGCGGCACGTTGTAGGCCCCCAGCGAGATGACGTTGGCGCTGGTCCCTTTATACTGTCCGGCCATGATAAACTTATCGCGCTCGGCATTCTGTTTGGCCACCGTCTTTGTAGAGTCGTAGAGTTGGTCGAAACAATACTTGTCGGCCAGCGCCGGCAGTCCCTTTTCTGTGAGGTAAGAACGGAGATAGGCCCCGAACGGCTCAGCGGCAGGCAGGAACACCCGGCCGTTGCTGATGGTATAGCCCTGTACGAAGTCGAACTGTCCGTTGGCATGAGGTTTCATGTTGGCATCCAGACGGTCGAGCCCCATCACACGGAGCAATGTGGTCGACTTCAGTTTTTCCTCCGGCAGATAGGTCAGATAGGTGCCTGTGGTGTCGCTTTGGTATTTTATGTCGAGTTTGAAACGCTCCTGCTCGACGGTCGATGCCAGATAGTAGACGTTTTTCATCATCAAGCGCCAGTTGGCCTGCTTGGGGTTGTTGGATGTATTCTTCAGCGCCTTGACGAAGAGACACCTGTTTGTCTGGGTGACATCCGTAGAGAACTCGCCCACCTGATACGTCCGTCCCCCATAGGTGTACTCGAAGGCCACGGCCAGCACCTGGTCGGTCTGCAATCCCGTCTTCAACGACACATAGCCAAGGGCCTCGTTGACGGTATATTCGCTGGAGGAGAGCAGACGCGCACTCGACAGTTTCTCGTAGTCGACGCCCCCGACGATGTCTGTGATAGCCTCAAGCCGGGCTGTGACCTGGTCGATGCCTCGCGAAGCGGAGTCGATTTTGGCAGTTATGGTCGAATAGAGCGTGTTGGCCTGGTTGCTGGGTACGCTCATACCTGTCGCCGTCCACTTCGCATTGCGGATATAGCCATTCTCGCCCAGTTCGCTGAAAGCCACGATATTGCGCGAGTTTGAGGTTGTCCCTGTCTTATTGGTCACCCATATCTCCACGCGATTGATCTTGATGCCGGTGGTCATATTGGGCAGTGTCTGCATGGCCTTGTCGTAGCGTTCGCGGAAATAGTGCGAGAGGAAGAAGTGTCGGTTCTCCTCATAGTCGGCCACATTGATTTCAAAGGGTGTGGTCTGTGTGCCGCCCCTCGAGGAGACACTCTTCGATGTCGACTTCTTCTGCGAAATGACCGTCTGCAGTTTCAGTTTTCCGAACTGCATATCCGTCCGGATGCCGAACAGCGACGAGGCGCCCTGGACAAGCGAATTGTTCGAGGGGAACGTCACATTGCCAGCCTCCACCAGTTTGATGATTTCATCTTCCTTGCCGTCGTACTTCAACTTCAGGTTCTTGGTGTCGAAGTCGAAGGTGGCATCGGTATTGTAGTTCAGGTTCATGTTGACCTTGTCGCCCACCTTACCATTGACGCTCAGGTTGATTTTTTCATCGAAGTCGAAAGCCGTCGTCTTGCGGTTGCGGATCGGCAGCGAAGGATTGTCGATGCTCTTCAGCGTGGCACCGACTTTCAGTTCGGCCGTGCCCTGTGTCTTCACCCTCACACCGCCCGGTCCGAAGATTTTCTCGGCCGGTCCAAGGTCGAACTTCATATCAGTGAAGTCAAACTTCTCCTTACCTTTTGCCTTGTTATTCTCTGCATCCTTCTGTCGGAAGAACTGCTGCCGGGCACGCCGTTCGCTCCACTTCATATATTCTTCGGGTGTCATGAAGATGGGGGCGTTCAGATAAGAGTCGCCCATCTTCGAGCCGAGGATATAGACGCCCAGCGAGTCGTCGTAGACTGGTTCGACCTTCAAATTGTCGGGCATGCGCAGGTCGAGTGCACTCGAGTCCAGGTCCGCCGTCATGACGGGGGCAGTCTTCTGAATTTTCCAACGAGGGTGCAAGAGCGAGTCGGGAATCTCGTCTTCATCGACTTCCAATGCCTTTGGCTGGGCCTTGACTTGAGACCCACCCCCAGCCCCTCCCTGCTGAGGGAGGGGAGTAGTTGCCTGTCCAAACAATTGTGTAGACCAGATGAAAAGGAAGAATAAAAGGAAAAGCATACTCCGCAAAGAAGTAAACTGCTCCACTTTCCTTATTATATTATTCCTTTTCTTCATTCTTTTTCTTTTGTCCATTTACTCCCCTCCTTATAGGGAGGGGCAGGGGGTGGGTCTTATTTAATTTGTTTCAGCGCCAACTTCACCACCTGTTCAACAGGCAGCGTAGGCTGCTCCTGCAGAATCTGCAACACCACTTTCTGCGTCGGAGCAGGGGCAAAGCCAAGCATCGTCAAGGCCGACACGGCCTCGTCCTTCACGGCATTATCGACAGGGGCCGACATCTGGCCGCCGGCGGGAATCTCTTCAGCGATACCCATTGTGACAATCTTGTCGCGCAAGTCAACAATGATGCGCTGGGCCGTCATCTTACCAATGCCCTTGATGCCCTGTATCAGTTTGGCATTGCCTGTGCTGATGGCGGAGCAGAGTTCAGCCACACTCATACCGGAAAGCATCATGCGTGCCGTATTGGCCCCCACGCCGCTGACGGTGATAAGTTGCAGGAACATCTCGCGTTCCTTTTTATTATAGAAGCCATACAACACGTGGGCATCCTCGCGAATGGCCTCGTAGACATATAGTTTAACCGCTTTCTTGCCCTGCAGGGCTGAAAAGGTGGTGAGCGAAATATTCAGTCCGTAGCCCACTCCGGCAGCCTCGATGGTAGCCAGCGCGGGAGTAAGTTCCGTCAACTCACCCCTGATGTAATCTATCATATTGTCGTTCTGTTTGTATATATACAATAGAATTAACGCCTTAACGCATTTTTTATTGCATAAATGTTTGGCATATCGACAAAAAAGTGTAATTTTGCATGCGATTTATTAACACAACACAAGGAAAACAAATGAAAAAGATCAGAGCCGCCGTCGTTGGTTACGGCAACATCGGAAGGTATGCCCTCGAGGCCCTTGAGACAGCACCCGACTTCGAGGTAGCAGGCATCGTCCGTCGTCAGGGTGCAGACAACAAGCCTGCAGAATTGGCTAAGTACGACGTCGTCAAAGACATCCGCGAACTGAAAGACGTCGATGTCGCCATCCTAGCCACCCCCACCCGTTCGTGTGAAGAATACGCCCGTCAGATTCTGCCACTGGGCATCAATACTGTCGACTCGTTCGACATCCACACCATGATTCGCGACTACCGCCGCAACCTGATGGCCGTCAATAAGGAAACCAACACCGTGAGCGTCATCGCCGCCGGTTGGGATCCGGGCAGCGACTCTATCGTGCGCACCCTCATGCAGAGCCTCGCCCCGAAAGGCCTTTCCTACACCAACTTCGGTCCCGGCATGTCGATGGGCCATAGCGTCTGCGTCCGTTCGAAGGCCGGTGTGAAGAATGCGCTCTCGATGACCATCCCCCTGGGTGAGGGCATCCATCGCCGCATGGTCTATGTGGAGTTGGAAGAGGGAGCCAAACTCGACGAGGTGACGGCAGCCATCAAGGCCGACCCCTACTTCGCCAGTGACGAGACCCACGTGTTTCAGGTGGAGAGCGTCGACGACGTGCGCGACATGGGCCATGGCGTGAACCTCGTGCGCAAGGGTGTCAGCGGTAAGACGCAGAACCAGCGCCTCGAGTTCAACATGAGCATCAACAA
>DETM01000007.1:34420-55688 GCA_002361655.1 Prevotella sp. UBA3288
GTGCTGGTCAACGTGGCCCGCGCCTCGATGCGTCTGCAGCCCGGCTGCTACACGATGGTGGAGATTCCCGTCATCGACATGCTGCCCGGCGACAAAGAGGAACTTATCAGCCATCTGGTGTAAACTATGCGTCTGGTGTAGTCTGTACGTATGGTGTAACCATAATGTAACAGAACAAAAGAAGCCGAAAGTTTGTCGCTTTCGGCTTTTTTATTTATCTTTGCACCGCAAATCAAAACAAACTGACTGTTATTTTTATGAAGACCATTCTTACTACCCTGTGCCTACTGGCCATCACGGCCACGGGCTTTGCCGACGATTACGACGAGTATTACCAATCGCTGCCCTGCAAAGTGAAGAGAGTGGTGCCGGTAGAGATTCCCGACAACAAGGTGCTGCTGACCGACTGCGGTGCCGTGGGCGACGGTGCCACGCTGTGCACCGAGGCTTTCGAAAAGGCCATCTCGCGACTCAGCAAGATGGGCGGCGGACAGGTAGTGGTGCCCGAGGGCGTGTGGCTCACCGGCCCCATCATGCTCAAAGACAACATCGAACTGCATCTCGAGCGTAACGCCCTCGTCACCTTCTCGCCCGACAAGCGGCTCTATCTCGACAAAAACCCGGATGCCAGCCGCGTCTATCCCTGCATCCGTGCCTCAAAGCGTAAGAACATCGCTATCACCGGCGACGGCACCCTAGACGGCGGTGGACAGCAGTGGCGACCCGTGAAGCGCTCGAAGATGAGCGACGTAGAGTGGAATGCCTATCTGGCGATGGGTGGACAGTTGACAGAGAAAGGCGACCTGTGGTACCCCTGGCAGATGAAGAGCGGCTATCCCGATATAGCCGACACGCCAGAGAAACAGGAGGGGATGCGCAACGACCTTATCCGGCTGACCGACTGCGAGAATGTGCTCATCGAGGATGTGACCATCCAGAACTCGCCCCGTTTCCACTTACATCCCTGCTACTGCGCCAATGTTATTATCGACGATGTGACAGTGCGCTCGGAGTGGAACGTGCAGAACGGCGACGGCATCGATCTCAGCGACTGCCACCAGGCACTCATCGTAGACTGTACGGTGAGCGTGGGCGACGACGGTATCTGCATGAAGAGCGGCAAACCCTCGAAGAGTCACCCCATCAGTGGCTGCGAGGACATCGTGGTGGTGAACAACACGGTGAACCACGCCCACGGCGGCTTTGTGTTCGGCAGCGAGACGGCCGCCGGCATGAGGCGCATGGTGGTGCGCCACAACACTTTCAGCGGCACCGACGTAGGCCTGCGTTTCAAGAGTTCGCTGGACCGCGGCGGACGCTCGGAGCAGATATTCATCAGCGACATCATGATGAACGACATCAGCGGCGAGGCCATCTCGTTCCGGTGTGACTATGTGAACAAGCATGCCGGCAAGGAGACTGGCACGCCGGTCTACACCGAGGCACAGAAGCGGTGGGCACCGCAGTTTCAGGACATTCACATCAGCCGTGTGGTGTGCCGAGGCTGCAAGACGGGCATCGAGGCCTCAGGTATTGCCGGACTGGACTGCGTGAAGGACATCCACATCAGCGACTGCTCTATTATATATAATAAGGTGGACAAGCAGATAGACCCCTCAACCGCACACGTCCTCTTAGACAATGTGCGGCTGATTCCCAATAGGGCACAATAGTTTACGTCTCTGCTGCCGTTAATAGTATCTCTGAGAGTGTGGGGTGGATATGCACCATGTAGCGGAGTTGCTCAAGACTGGCTCCACAGCACATCAGCACATAGACCTCCTGGATGATGTCGGCACTATGGGCACCATAGGCGTGGCAACCCAGAATGCACCCCGTATCGGGTTCGCAGAAGAGTTTGAGCATCCCTTCTGTCTCGCCCATCGTCAGGGCTTTGCCGTTGGCACGCCAAAAGGCTTTCTTGCAGACGTATGCAGTGCCGGCGGCCTTCAGTTGGTCTTCCGTCGGCCCCACACAGGCAGCCTCCGGCGTAGTGAAGATGGCGGCAGGCATCACTTCTCCCTGTCCCGTCTTCCAACGTTCATCCTTGCCCAGTAAATGGTCAACGACAATCTTGGCCTGCCACTCAGCAGCATGGGCCAGCATCTGGCGCCCATTCACGTCGCCGATGGCAAACAATTCACGATTCACCCATTTACTATTTACTATTTGGAAGTTGCCATCAACAGGGATGCTGCCATCAGGGGCGAGCGTAATGCCGGCGGCCTCCAGATTCAGTCCCTCGGTGCGCGGCTTACGGCCAGTGGCCATCAGGATAACATCGGCATCAAGGGCAGACACGTCCTCCACGGCGGTCTTCATCTTGAAGGTGATGCCCTGCTTCTCCAGGCATTTCCGCAGCCGTTTGGCGATATCGCTGTCAAGGGCAGGCAGACATTCCTTCAGATATTCTATGACCGTCACCTCAGAGCCGAAGCGATTGAATGCCGAGGCGAACTCCATGCCGATGACACCGGCACCGATGATGGTGAGCCGCTTGGGCAGGGTGTCGAGACAAAGCAGACCGGTAGAGTCGACCACACGCGGGTCGTCCACACCCTTGAGAGGGAGACACTTAGTCTCTGAACCGGTGGCAATAATGACGGGAGACACTCCCTCCGAAAGGAGAGAAGTCTTGCCAAAGACTGCCCTTTCGCGGATAAGCGTGATGTTGGGATGCGAGAGGATGGCCTCTACCCCACTGCGCAGTTGCGGCACTACTGCAGCCATCCGCTCACGAGCCTCAGCAAAAGTGGCACTATGCACATAGGTCTTCGTCGGGATGCACCCTACATTGAGGCAGGTGCCTCCCACCTCAGCGTCCTCAAAGATAACCACCTTCAGTCCCTGCTTGGCAGCATATTCCGCGGCACGATAGCCACCGGGGCCGGCACCGATGATGATGAGGTCGGGAAGGGGAGACTGGTTAGTATTGCTGTTGGTCATGCTGTAGTTGTCTATAGGTTGTTATCGGATGCTTGGCAGCCAGCACATCATCGACGCGACCGATAGGTGTGTTGTGCGGAGCCGACTTCACCAGTTCGGGATCGTTCTTCGCCTCCTCGGCTATCTGGCGCATCACGGCGATGAAGCCGTCGATGGTCTCACGCGACTCGTTCTCGGTGGGTTCAATCATGAGGCTCTCGTGGAAGAGCAGGGGGAAATAGATGGTGGGGGCATGGTAGCCGTAGTCGAGCAGGCGCTTGGCCACATCCATCGTGGTGACACCCGTGGACTTATCCTTCAGACCGTCGAACACAAATTCGTGCTTGCATAGCGTGTCGATGGGCAGTTCGTAGACATCTTTCAACGACTCCTTGATATAGTTGGCGTTGAGCGTAGCCAGCGGTCCCACCTCTTTGATATGCTCGCGACCCAGAGAGAGAATATAGGCATAGGCACGCATGGCTACGGCGAAGTTGCCGTGATAGGGCGACACCTCAGGGAAGAAAGTCTCCAGTCCCTGACGAACACCGACAGGACCGGCACCAGGACCGCCGCCACCATGAGGAGTGGAGAAGGTCTTGTGCAGGTTGATATGCATCACGTCGAAACCCATATCTCCCGGCCGGGCGGCACCCAGCATGGGGTTGAGGTTGGCACCGTCGTAGTACATCAGAGCACCGCAGTCATGAATGAGCGCGGCTATCTCAGGGATGCGTTTCTCAAAAAGGCCGAGAGTGTTGGGATTGGTCATCATCATGGCGGCGATGGTTGCGGGGCCTTCTGCCGCAAGTAGCGTCTTGAGAGCCTCCACGTCGACGGTGCCGTCGGCAAGCGACTTCACCTCCACGACATCCAGTCCGCAGACGGCGGCCGAGGCAGGATTGGTGCCATGAGCCGAGTCGGGCACGATGACTTTCGTGCGCTGCAGATCGCCCCGGCTCTCGTGGTAACGCTTGATGACCATCAGGCCGGTCAATTCGCCATGTGCACCGGCAAAGGGTTTGAGGGTGAAAGCATACAGGCCGGTCAGTTCGCAGAGCGAACGGCACAGCAACGTACAGACAGCCTCAGCGCCCTTCACCGTTTCTGCCGGTTGCAAGGGATGCAGGTTCTGAAACTGCGGCAGGGCCGCCATCTCCTCGTTGATCTTGGGGTTATACTTCATGGTGCACGAGCCCAGCGGATAGAAGCCGTTGTCCACACCGAAGTTGTTGGCCGACAGGTTGGTATAGTGACGCACCACCGTCATCTCGTCGCACTCCGGCAACTGTGCCTCTTCCTTGCGCCGCAGGCCGTCGGGCACCTTGTAGTCGCCAAAGCGGTTCTTGGGCAGCGAGTAGCCACAACGACCGGACTGCGAGAGTTCGAATATCAGGTTTCCGTATAATCGATTGTTCATAGTTTTTTTTATGGGGTTTATTGGGCTATTGGGCTTATTGGCCTCATTGGGCTCATTGGGCTCAGGCTTATTGGGCTCATTGGGCTCATTGGCCTCATTAGGCCTATAAGGCTAATGAGACTAAGTTATCAATCTCTTCCTTCGTGCGCTTCTCGGTGACGGCAAACATCATTTGGCCGGGAGCCACCTTGACACCACCGAAGATACCGTGGTCGATGAAGCGGCGCTGAAGGGCATCTACATTGCCATCGTAGCGCACTACGAACTCATTGAAGAAGGGCTGCTCGTAGACCAGCGAGAAACGCCCCGTGGCCAAGAGTTGGTCACACAGGTAGTGCGCTCCGGCATACGATAGTTCGGCCGCCTCCTTCAGTCCCTGCCGTCCCATCAGTGCGCAGTAGATGGTGACGAAGAGGGCCATCAGACTTTGGTTGCTGCAGATGTTCGACGTGGCCTTCTGCCGACGGATGTGCTGCTCGCGGGCTTGCAGGGTGAGCACGAAAGCCCGCTGGCCGCGGTTGTCCAACGTCTTGCCGACAATGCGGCCCGGCATCTTGCGAATGAGTTTCTCGGTGCAGCACATATAACCGACATAAGGTCCGCCCCACTGCATGGGTATGCCTAGCGACTGTCCGTCGCCCACGGCAATGTCGGCCCCCCACTCGCCCGGCGTCTTCAGCACGGCCAGGTCGGCAGCGACGCTGTTCATGATGAAGAGAGCCTTCTTGGCGTGAGTCGCCTCGGCAAAACCGCTATAGTCCTCTACGATACCGTAGAAGTTGGGCTGCTGCACCAGCACCCCGGCCACATTTTCAATAGTTGAGAGTTGAGAGTTAAGAGCGAAGAGTTTTGTGATGCCGTTGTCTGCGGGAATCATCTCCAGCCTTATGCCGTGGAAGTGGGCGTAGGTTTTTACCACCGCCAGTGTCTTCGGGTCGATGGTCTCGGAGACGAGCACCGTGTTCTGTTTCTTGCCGGCCGCCACGGCCATCATCACAGCCTCAGCCGTCGCTGTAGAACCGTCGTACATCGAAGCATTAGAGATGTCCATGCCCGTCAGTTCGGCCATCACCGACTGAAACTCGAAAATGTAGTGGAGCGTGCCCTGCGAAATCTCTGCCTGATAGGGCGTATAACTGGTCAAAAACTCCGACCGCTGAAGCAAGTTGGGAATGACACTCGGCGTGTAGTGGTCATAGATACCGGCACCGGCAAAGCAGGTAAGTACCTTGTTCTGTGAACCCAGTTGCTCAAAGACCTGTCGCACCTCCATTTCGCTCATCTCCTCGGGCAACCGATAGTCGCCGCGGAAGCGGATGGCCTCAGGGATGTCGGCATAAAGTTCGTCAAGCGACTTCACCCCTATGCGCTCCAGCATGGCCTTCAGGTCGGCTTCAGTATGGGGGAAGTATTTGAAGCCCATCCCCTTCCCCTCCTCAAGGGAGGGGTGATTGGTTACATTATTATCCATGTGTTATTCCTGTTGGTAAACTTTATAAAAGCCCCTCACTTGGGGAGGGGTTGGGGGTGGGCACTCACTTATCGCAGAAAGCCTCGTAGGCCTTGCCTTCCATCAGATTGTCCAGTTCGGTCTTATCAGCAAGTTCCACCTTGACAATCCAGTTCTCGTAGGGGTCCTGGTTCACCAGTTCAGGCTGGTCATCCAGCGCCTCGTTCACCTCGACGACAGTTCCGCTGACGGGAGCAATCAGGTCACTGGCGGCCTTCACACTCTCTACGGCACCAAACTCCTCGCCGGCCGTCACCTCGTCGTCCACCTCGGGCATATCAACATAGACCACGTTGCCCAGGGCATTTTGAGCATAGTCACTGATACCGATAAAACCGAAATCGCCTTCTACTCTCACATATTCGTGCGACTCTGAGTAGTAGAGTCCCTCAATCACTTTTGCCATAGTATTATTTTTTATAGTTTTTTGTATAGAATTGTTTTTTCACCACTTTGCCCGGGAATACCTTCTTACGGATTTGAATCTGCAACTCGGTGCCCATCTTGGCATACTGTGCATCGACCAGTGCCATACACACGCTCTTGTCGACCGACAGACAGTGATAGCCGGTAGTCACCTCACCAATGGTTTCGCCCTCCATGTTCAGCACGGGATAGCCATGCCGGGGTATAGCCTTGTCGGCCAGTTCGATACCAACTATTTTCTTTGCCGTCCCCTCAGCCTTCTGTTTCGCCAGGGCCTCCTTGCCGATAAACTCAGCCTTGTCGAGTTTGACGAACATACCCAGCCCGGCCATGATGGGCGAGATATCCTCGCTGAGTTCGTCGCCATAGAGCGGCAGTCCCACCTCAAAGCGCAGAGTGTCGCGACAACCCAGTCCGCAGGCCTGCACACCGGCAGCAATCAGTTTGTCCCAATAATTAATAATGTACGCGCGAGAGGCATAGAGTTCGAAGCCATCCTCGCCAGTATAGCCGGTGCGGGAGAGGATACCCGCCACCTGTCCCTCACCAAGGGAGGGGAGTTCCGTCAGATAACGAGCCTCATAGAACTTCAGGTCCTTGCACGCCAGTCCCAGCACTGTCCCCATCACGTGCTCCGCCTCGGGGCCTTGGAGGGCTATCTGTCCATAGGCATCGGAGCGGTTCTGCAGGTCAATGTCAAAACCCTTGGCCTGCTGCTGCATCCACGCCCAGTCCTTTTCGATATTGGAGGCGTTGATGACGAGGAAGAAGTCCTGCTCGCCCATCTTGTAGACCAGCAGGTCGTCGACCGTTCCGCCATCCTCGTAGCACATCATGCCGTAGAAAACTTTGCCCGCCGGGGCACCGGCAACATCGTTCGTAAAGATGTGCTGCACGTAGCGTTCGGCATCTTTGCCACCCACGGTAACCTCGCCCATGTGGCTCACGTCGAACAGCCCCACATGTTCACGCACCGCCACATGCTCATCCGTGATGTTCGAATATTGGATAGGCATGAGGAAGCCCGCAAAGGGCGACATGAATGCTCGCAGCGACACGTGCCTGTCGTAGAGGCATGTTTTTTTTTCCCGTTCTTGTTGTTCTTGTTTGATTGCCATAGGTATTTACATTATTACATTTCTACATTTTATGATTTAATATGTTCTATGAATTCCTTACGAAGGTAGTCCTGCTCCAGTTGCACGATGCCCTCCACATCGGCCGCCGTCAGCACCAGTTCGCCCTTGCAGAGCGTCTGCCGGACAAAGGTCTTGAAGTCGGCCAGGCTCATGGCTGTATGATCCCTAAGCAGCGTGATGCGCTGCCGGACGCTCTCCACGCCCTTGCGCTGCAATTTTTCGCGTGAAGGGGTGATAGCCCGCAGCATATGCTCCATGTTGGTGTCGTAGAGCATCGTGGCGTGCACGATACTCGCCCCGGGCAGATGGTAGAAGGCGGTGCCGCTCACCTTGCGGTCGCCGATCATCACGTCGTTGTGTGTCGTCCCCGTGGCCTCGATGCCCATCCGGCGGAGCACCAGCAACAGCATGCCGATGAAGCGGTTAAAGGTCAGCGCGACATTCTCGTCCCTGCTGACATACGACATCATCACGTTGTCACGGTCGGCATATACACAGCCGCCGCCGCTCTTCCTCCGGTACATCTCGATGCCGTGCTCGCGACAGTAGTCCACGTTCACTTCGTTCTCCATCACCTGATGGCGCCCGAAGATGACCGTTGGCGCCACCTGCCACATAAAGAAGAGGTCGTCCTCGTCTGTGTGACGGGCAACGTATTCCTCCATAGCGAGGTAGAACGACAAGCGTCTCTCTTCGTTTTCAGGCAGTAGCACGTATTTCATTTATGCAGACATTCAAGGTTAGCGTTCTGCCTGCAAATTTATGAAATATTTATGAATCGGCCAAAGGAATAGGGAAGTTTTTTCATTTAAAGAAGAAAGCCCACAGTTTCCGCAGTGGAAACTATGGGCTTGGAGCCTTCAAACAACCGGTTTGAAGCCTTCAAACTCCTTGTTTGGAGCCTTCAATCTCCTTGTTTGGACAGAGCAAGCGCTTACTCAGAAAGCATGGTGACCTCGACGCGGTTTCCTTGTTGCAGTAGCAGGCGTGCCATCTGCTGCACGTCGGCAGCAGTCATCTGGCGCACCATGTCCTGATAGCCGGTGTCGAAGTCGGCATCGTCGTCCAGTTCGTGCCACACGACATAGTTCCAGTAGTCGTTGGTGATAGCCATCTGGTCGTACTGTTTCAGCAGATACTCGCGCACCTTCGCCATCGAGGTGGGCTGCGGTCCGTGTTCGGCGATGATGCGAAGTTGCTGGTCGACAACGGGATTCAGTTCCTCATAGCGGTCGGGGGCGGCATTGTAGGAGATGCGCAACATGGCGTTGGGCGTCTCGTCACTCTCCAGCGAGAAGTCGACGCTCACACCATAGGTGCCACCCTTTTCCTCACGCACCGAGTCGGTATAGGCAATGCTCAGCACACGTTTCAGGAAGTCAAGCGTCAGGTCGTTCTTCGCCGTGAAAGGCACATCGGCCAGATGGAATACGCTGACATTGGCCAGCGGCGTGGCCATCTTCTTGCGGAAGACGGTGGTGCTGCTCTTATTGACAATCTGGGGCAGGTTCTCCTGATGGACCGTCGACTGCTTGCTACCGGCTGTCGGCAGCGATGCCAGATAGCGGCAGACGAGTGGACGCAGTTCGTCGAGCGACATATTGCCGATGATGACGGTCTGGAAGTCGGCAGCATTGCTGAAGGCCTGCCTGTAGATGGCCAGGATGCGGTCATAGTCGGCCTTGGCCAGCCGTTCCTGCGACATCGGTTCCAGTCGGGGATGATGGCCGTAGAGGATGGCTGAGATAGAGTCGTTGTAGTCGACGCGCGGCGAGGCGTTGCGGTTGTTCAGGAAGGAATGGGTGCGGTGGCGCAGTGCCTCGAAGGCCGTCGAGTCACGCCGGGGCGAGGTGAAATAGAGGTAGGCCAGTTGCATCATCGTCTCAGCATCCTTGATGGAGGCACCGCCCGTGATGCTCTGCGAACGACTGCCCACGGAGGTCTGCACCCGCACGCTCTTGCCGGTGAGTTTCTTGCGCAGTGTGGTGGCATCCCACGGGCCGACACCGGCTTCGCTCACGCTGCTCGAGATGAGCGAGAACTGCGGTATGTCCTCGTTGCCGTAGCCGCTGGTGCCGCCCTCGCCCTTCATGGTCATCTGCACGGTATTGGCGCTATAGTCGGTCTGCCGCACGTAGACCTTCATGCCGTTGCTCAGGGTGAGCAGCGTGAAGCCGTGCTTCCAGGGCTGTTCGCTGACGATGGTGCCTGCCTGCGGCGCGGCCCTCAACAGTCGGTCGTCGACCTGCTCTTCCTTGTAGGGGGCATACGGCTGACGCTGTGCGGCCATGATGACATCCTCAATCTGAGCCTCGGTGGGCAGGGAGACGGTCTCCTTGTCAGGGGCATACATAATGACCACCTGGTTCTGGTCGGTGATGAGTTGGCGGGTGGCCCGGTTCACCTCCTCGAGTGTCACCTCACGGTCGAACTTCTGCGTCAGCGCCCACTGGGTGTCGATAGAGATGAGGGGCTCGCCGGTGAGGAAGTGCTGCACGCAGAGGTTCACCAGACGGGAGTTGGTGCGGTCGTTGCGCTCGTTGTATTTCCGTTCGTTGTGGTTCAGGCGGAACTTCTTGGCACGGTCCAGTTCCTCCTGGGTAAATCCCTGCTGACGGGCCTGCTCGCAGGCTGCCACAGCACTAATCAGTCCGCCGAGAATGTTCTCCTGCTTGCAACTGACGCTCAGCGAGAAGGCTTCCTTGGTGCGGCTGAGGAAGAACGACGAGACACGCCCCGTGGCACTCTGGAACGGGGGGACGGCCTGCTGCTTCAGTCCGGCCAGACGGTCGTTGAGCATATAGCCGATCAGTTGGTCCACATAGTCGCCACGCAGATAGGCCTCGTTGTTCTTCTGGTCGTCGGGCGTTGCATCGCGCTTCATGTAGAGGTGGCAGAGCACGATGGGCTGTTCGGCATCCTTCTCTATGTCGACTATCATGCGCTCATTGTCGCTGACGGGATAGTAGACACGCTCGGCAGCATTCTTCGGCATGGGTATCGGACCGAACATCTTCTTGATCTTCTTCTCAATCTGGTCTACATCGACATCGCCCACCACGATGACGCCCTGCAGGTCGGGACGATACCACTTATGATAGTAGTCGCGCAGGTCCTGATAGGCGAAGTTGTCGACGATGTCCATCGAACCGATGGGCATGCAGTCCTCATACTTCGTGCCTTTGTAGACCTTAGGCATGGCCTGCTCCATCAGCCGCTGCACGGCACGCCCGGCACGGCGCGTGCGCCACTCTTCGTGGATCACGCCACGCTCCTTGTCTATCTCCTCGTCTTCCAGCAGCAGATAGTGGCTCCAGTCGTGCAGCACCAGCAGACACGAGTCGATGATGCCCTCGCGCTTTAGCGGAGCGGAGCCGATGTGGTAGACGGTCTGGTCGACGCTGGTGTAGGCGTTCAGATTGGCACCGAACTTCACACCGATGGTCTCGCACCAGGGCACAATGCCCAGACGCCCTCCCTTGCCGGGGAAATTCTTGGTACCGTTGAAGGCCATGTGTTCCAGAAAGTGGGCCAGCCCGCGCTGACGGGGCTCTTCCTGGATGGAGCCTACGCGCTGGGCAATGTAGAAGTCGGCCAGCCCGGGCTCCTTTGCGTTGTGGCGGATGTAGTAGGTCAAGCCGTTTTTCAGTTTTCCCATACGTACCTCCGGGTCTTGCTGCAGGGGGGGCTGGGCACTCAGCCCGACGCTGCCCACCAGCAGCAGGAGAATCAGATTCATTCGTTTCATGTCTTTTCCTTATATAAGTTACGGGTGCAAAGTTACGAAGAACGCATCAAAATACCAAATTCTAGGCATACTAAAAATTTGGTATTTCTTCCGAAAATGAGTAACTTTGCACCCAATTATTAATAAGGTATGCCAAAAATCAGAAGATACATCGTGCTCGCGGCACTGCTGGGAGCATTCGTCGTCAGCCGGGCTCAAGGCTTCCGCCTGGCAGGCAAGGTGGTCGACGCCGAGACGGGAGCACCCGTCGAGTTCGCCTCTATACGGGTGGAGGAGAACGGCTTGTGGGCCATCACCAACGACAAGGGAGAATTTACAATCAAAAACGTGACGAAAGGCAAGAACACACTCGTCGTGCAGTGCCTGGGCTACCAGAAACGCTCCTGGCCCTGCGACATCAACCGCGACGTGGACAACATGAATCTGCGTCTCAGCCAGGGCAACCTGAAACTGGAAGGGGTGACGGTGGTGGCCAAGCGCAAGCGTGACGAGGCCACTACCTCGTACACCATCGACCGACAGACACTGGACAACCAGCAGATTGTCAACGTGGCCGACATCGCCACACTGCTGCCCGGCGGCAAGACCGTCAACCCGTCGCTCACCGCCGACAACCGGCTGAGCCTGCGCAGCGCACAGCAGGAGAAGGGCAACGCATCGTTCGGTACGGCCATCGAGGTGGACGGCATACGCATGGACAACAATGCGCTCAGCGGCGAGACGATGGGAGCATCGACGCGCACCATCAGTGCTTCCAACATCGAGAGCATCGAGATCGTGACGGGCATCCCCTCGGTGGAGTACGGCGACTTGTCGAACGGGGTCGTCAGGGTGAACACTCGCAAGGGCAAGTCGCCATTCATCATCGAGGGAAGCCTTAACCAGCACACACGCCAGGTGGCCGTCAACAAGGGTTTCGACCTCGGCCGCCGCTCGGGCATACTGAATGCCTCGCTGGAGCACGCACGCTCGTTCACTAATTCGGCATCGCCACACACAGCCTACCAGCGCAACATCGTGAGTCTGCACTATATGAACGTCTTCATGCAAGAGAGCACACCGCTGACTTTGAACATCGGACTGACCGGCAACCTGGGCGGCTACAACTCGGAGGCCGACCCCGACGAGACGAAGGACGACTACCACAAGACCCGCGACAACGCACTGCGGGCCAACTTCGACCTGCAGTGGCTGCTCAACAAGAAGTGGATCACCAACGTGCAACTGAACGCTGCCATCGCCTACAGCGACCGCAAGGCGGAGACTTACACATACACTAGCAGTGCCTCTACGCTGCCCTACCTGCACACCACCGACGAGGGCTACTTCATGGCAGGCGAGGGGCCCGTCACGCTCAGCCCCACCGGCTACTGGTATGTAACGGGATTCAACGACTCGAAACCGCTGAACTGGGCACTCAAGGCGAAGGCCGACTGGAACCACCGCTTCGCCACTGTGGCCAACCGTTTCACGGTCGGCATCCAGTACACTGGCAGCAGCAACCGGGGCCGAGGCACTTACTACGACGACATGGCCACGGCTCCCACCTGGCGCGAATACCGCCTCGACCGGTTGCCCACCATGCACAACCTGGGGCTCTACGCCGAGGAGAAGGTCATCATTCCCACCACGAAACGCGCTACACTGGAACTGACAGCCGGGCTGCGCGACGACATCACCATGATCAGCGGCTCCGACTATGGCACCGTCGGCAGCCTCTCGCCACGCTTCAACGGACGCTACGTCTTCTGGCGCAACCAGCGCAAACGCTTCATCGGCAGTCTGGAGATGCACGCCGGATGGGGCAAAAGCGTCAAGTTGCCCTCGTTCCAGGTGCTCTACCCCGCCCCATCCTATACCGACCGCGAGGTGTTCGCTGCAACGAGCGACGCAAACAACCGCTCCTACCGCGCCTACCACACCACACCACAACGGCCACTCTACAATCCCGACCTGCGCTGGCAGTACACCAACCAGACAGACCTGGGCTTCAGCATGGACATCAAGGGCACGCACATCGCCGTCTCTGGCTTCTATCACAGCACTAACCGCTCCTATATGTCGAAGACGGACTTCACCCCTTTCCAGTATCGCTACACGCCAACGGCCAACTACGACGCCATCGCAGCCGAGAACCGTCAGTTCACCATCGACCGACTGACGGGGGTCGTCACCATGAGCGATGCCACGGGGGCCGTACCGGCTATGACGCTCGACGGCACATACCGAAAGACTTATGCCACCAGTTCCACCTTTGTCAACGCCGATGCGCCCGTCAGCCGCTACGGACTGGAGTGGACCGTCGACTTCGCACAGATCAAGCCGCTGCGCACCACCATCCGACTGGACGGCAACTACTATTATTATAAAGGTATTGACGAGGTGCTCTTCGCCGACATCCCCCTCGGCGTCAATTCCTACCAGAGCGACGGCAGCCTCTACCAATATGTGGGCTACTACCGCGGCTCCAACGTGACGGGCACGGGCTACAGTGCCGATGCGGCCATCGCCAACGGGGCTCTGTCGAAGCAACTGAACCAGAACATCACCGTCACGACGCACATCCCTAAGATACGCCTCATCGTCTCGCTACGGTTTGAGAGCACGCTCTACAACTACCGACGCTCGCTCAGCGAGTTCAGCAACGGCTCCCGAGGCTATATGCTCAACGAGAGCAACAGTTTCGTAGGACTGCCTTACGACGGCTCTGCCACCGACAAGTATATCGCCGTCTATCCTGACTACTACACCACATGGGACAACCCAACGGAGATGATTCCCTTCGCCGAACGCTTCCTCTGGGCTAAGGACAACGACCCCGCACTCTACAGCGACTTGGCGAAACTGGTGGTGCGCTCCAACTATGCCTACACCATGAACCCCAACCGCCTGTCGGCCTACTACTCGGCCAACCTCAGCGTGACGAAGGAAATAGGCGACCACATCGCGCTGTCGTTCTATGCCAACAACTTCTTCAACACCATGCGGCGCGTGCACTCCTCGCAGACGGATCTCGACACATCGCTCTTCGGCAGCAGTTACGTGCCTAGTTATTATTACGGACTCTCACTCAGACTAAAGATATGAAAAAACGACCCGTCTGTTGCTGTACCTCAGCAACTTCCATTCACCTGACCATCCTCGTCCTCCTCTTCACCCTCTCTGCCTGCTCCGACTACGACGAGCAGGTCGACACCACCACCGTAGCCGTTGCCCTCACCTTCCCCGAAGGGACGGAAGGCAGCAAGGATAACATCAGGGTGGAACTGAAGAGCATCGGCCGAGAAGCCATCTTCGTAGACTCCACCGATGCTCGGGGCATCGCCACCTTCCACGTGACACCCGGCATCTACGAAGCCAGTGCGTCGACGACACACCAACTGGGCACCAACAGCCTGCTCATCCTCAACGCCACATCGGGGCAGATCGTCCTCGGCGAGCAGGCACAGACCGTCTCCCTCACGCTACAGGCTTCGCGCATCAGTCCGCTGGTCATCAAGGAACTCTACAACGGCGGCGTGCTCAAAGACGACGGCAAGAACTTCCAGGCCGACAAGTGTTTCATCCTCTACAACAACTCGAGCACCACGCTCAGTCTCGACAACCTCTGCGTGGCAATGGCTGCCCCCTACAACAGTCAGGCCAACAACACATGGTACGGCCCTGACGGCAAACTCCTTTACGAGGCGCAAGGCTACATCCCAGCCCTCGACGGCATCTGGTTCTTTCCATCGACACTCACCATCGCTCCCTACTCCCAGGTGGTGGTCAATGTGCATGGGGCCATCGACAACACACTGACCTACCCGCAGTCGGTCAACTATGCCAACGCCGACTATTACTGTATGTTCGACCCCGAGGCCGGCTATACCAACACCAGTTACTACCCCACACCCGCCGACGTCATACCTACGGCCCATTATCTGAAGGCCGTCAAGATGGGCATCGCCAATGCCTGGGCACTCAGCGTCACCTCACCGGCCATGTTTCTCTTCCGGACACAGGAGGTCACGCCACGCGAGTTTGCCACCAACGTCAGCAATATGGTCTATACCCCCGGTGCAGCCCAGACCGACATCAACAAGGCTGCACGCGTGCCCGTCGACTGGATACTCGACGGCATCGAGGTGTTCTCGGCCGCCCACACCACCAGCAACCTCAAACGACTCTCACCCACCGTCGATGCCGGATCGGTCAGCCTCACCAACCAGCACGGCCACTCGCTCTACCGCAACGTCGACAAGACGGCCACCGAAGCCCTGCCCGAGAACGAGGGACGACTCGTCTATGGCTACGACGCCGACCCCAGCGGCATCGACGCCGAAGCCAGCCTCAAGCAGGGGGCACACATCGTCTACCAAGACACCAACAATTCATCCAACGACTTTCATCAACGCCAACAATGCTCACTCAAAGACTAACCTCCCTCCTCTTCTCTTCTATGCTGGCATACCACGCCTGCGCCACCACAGTGGCCGACGGCTTCTCCGTCGGCACGAAAATTGGCCACACAACAGTGGCCGACGGCTTCTCCGTCGGCACGAACTCCCTCCTGCTACACGACTACTCCTTCGTCAAGCACAGCGACCCGTGGCTCACCTCCCCTAACGCTGCAGCACTGACGCGCTTCGCCCATCGCAACATGGCACAGGCCGAACTCTCGCTATCGGGCGAAAGGGGCGGATTCACCAACTACGACGGCTCGGACGATGTCACACAGTTCGACGCCGGCGTCGAGGCCTTCTTCCGCTACAACAAGCGCACAGTATTCTTCGGCAGCATCGCCTACGACAACTTCTCCGGACGCCACATGGCGGGCTCGGCCTTCATACAACCCGACCGTAAACCCTTCGACCTGGTGGAAGACTCGCTCACAAACCAAGGCACCAAGCACCGCGACACCTACCACCTCGCTGGGGCCTGCGCCACCACAGTGGCCGACGGCTTCTCCGTCGGCATGAAAATCGACTACACCGCCGCCAACTATGCCAAATACAAGGACCTGCGCCACCAGAACAAACTGATGGACCTGCAACTCTCCGCAGGCCTCACCTACACTGTGGCCGATGGCTTTTCCATCGGTGCCAACTACCTGTACCACCGCAACACGGAGAGCATCACCTTCGGCACCTATGGCACCAGCGACAAGGTCTACAAGACACTGGTGGCCTACGCCAACTTCACCGGCCACGTGGAGCAGTTCGGACAACAGGGCTACACGGACAAAAGCCGTGAGATGCCGCTGGTGACCAACTACAATGGCGGCGGCGCACAGGCCATGGTGAAACTGTCGCAGGTGACCATCTTTGCCGACTATGCCTATAGCCACGGCCGGGGCTACTACGGCCGCAAGTCACCCTACACCATCACCTATACCGACCACCACACCGACTGCCACAACCTCCACGCTCAAGTGGCCTATGCCCCGTCACCAGCGACGAGACACCGGCTCGACTTCAGCATGGACTACGAGCAACTGGAGAACAACGCCAACACCTATCGTGAACTGCAGAATGCGAGCAGCGCCACCTACTACGAATACTACACACCGGTGAAGACGGCCGACAAGCAGTGGACCAACTACCGGTTGGCCTATACGCTCGACCTCGGCATACGAGAGGCTTTGCCCACGTGGACCATCAGGACCACCGTCTACCGCTTCGACCGCCAACAGACGGCCTACGGCTTCCCCTACTACCGCCGGCAACATCTGCGCTACACGGAGGGAAAGGCCGAGGTGTGCCGCAACATACTGACCGACAAGGGCGTATGGACCGTCAGCCTGCACGGTTCCTTTCAGAAAGGCAACGGCTCGCCCTGTGACGACCTGACGTTCCAGACACCCAGCGACAAACAGACGGCTCCCGCATCGATGGAGGCATACCTTCTTCGCGAGTACCAATATCTGACGGCAGCGCAGTTTGCCCTCGGCGGCAGCGTGAAGTATGCCTTCGTCTTCCCCGGCACCAGCCTGAAGACCTACGCCGCCATCAGTCTGACCCACCGCAAGGCCAACGAGACCACCGACTTCTCCACCGGCCGCAACCACACCCGGGCCGCCGTCGCCATCGGCTGCGCCTTCTGACAGTCTTCGCCCCGTTTGCTTTGTGCCACCTTGGGGATTACACCAGCGGCAATGCTGGGATATTGAGCAATAGGAAACCTAAAGGGGCAGTTGACACAAATTGACATAAATCAAAAATGGAACCAGACTATTTTAACCTTTTACTTATTAACAATGTCAGCCAGGCCGTGTATATCCTAAGGCGACCAGTCCGTGAGGACCGGCCGCCTTCGTTGCTGCGTGGAAACGAATTGGAATAATGGACTCTCGAATAAGAATGATAATTCACAACAAAATCCGCCGGGTTGTGAAGGTCAAAAATAGTTTTCAGAAAAAAATTTTGAAAAATAACATCACAACGTCACTTTTGAATCTACCATACTGATACACAACAGGTTAGGTGGTGACGTTATAGGGTGACGTTTGGTTTGAAACGTCACTTTTGGGGGGTGTAGCACCCCCCTTTACCCCTCTGTTTTAGTCTAACCTGCTGATAATAAGACAGTTCCTTACTGTTTCAAAAATAGAAACTATTTGTTTCCATAAGAGAAACAATTAGTTTCTACTGGAGAAACAGTTTGTTTCAATTTTGGAAACAGTAGTAAAACACTTTTGCTTCGACGGCTCCGACTGTATAATTTTATTGTAAAATACGGCTGATTTTGCCAAAAAGTGACGTTTGGATGACTAACGTCACCCATAACGTCACCTCCTAACACTCTGATTTTAAGTCGATTAAGAGCAAAAGTGACGTTGTGACGTTATTTTTGCAAAAAAAATTTTTTTTGGAAAAGATAATCAGAGCCAACACAATCGATGACGGATGGGCACACAACAAAGCCCCGGCTCGAGAATGTCAGCACAACAAAGCCCCGGCTCGAGACAGCCAGGGCTTTGCGATAAAGAAATGAGGATGTGCGTAGTTAGCGCACCACTATCTTCTTTCCGTTGACGATGTTCAGACCGCGCTGCAACTCGTTCAGACGAACACCCTGCAGATTGTAAATCTGTAGACGACCCTCATCTGCAACATTCACATTACTGATACCGACAGTCTCTGTTGTCATGCTGATGGGCAGCAACTGATTGGCAGTGGAAGACTTCGCCGTAAGGATGGCCACAATGGTCACATTCGACATCGTGGTTTCGTTCTTCACCCAAGTATCAGTAATCTTGTGCAACTGCTGGTTAGCAGTGGCACTACCATTGTTCACATCAATGGTGGCATCGCCTTGAGTCAGGGTGCCCGCAGTAGCACTCGTGGCGACAAACGATGCACCGGCTATCTTCACAACCTTATTCAAATTGGCAGCAACATTGACCTCAGACAGCGTGCCCTCAATCATGGTCAAGTCGGCAACGGGCTCCGATGTCAAACTACTCTTCGGAGTATCAATAGCATCCTTCATCTGAGTGTTGCCGGAATTCTTGCGAGCGATGACATAGACCACACCATTCAGTTTCGTCTTCTCCTGCAGACCTTCTATCAGCGATGAATACTGAATGAGGCAGCCGCCAGTGGCATCCTGTATCCATGCCGTACCGTAACCGTTGGCGGCGATACCTGTCACCTCGGCATCGGTCAGTGTCACCTTGGCCGGTGTGCCCGTCTCCAGAGCATTGAAAGCAGCAATATTGGCACACTCTGTATAGTCAATCGTAGCGGTAACGGTTTCGGCCGTCTTGGCAGCGAGCGTAACAGCAACTTTCGACAAATAGGCCGTGCCTTGACTCTGAGGCATCGTGAAGTAGACGACATCGGCATTGCCTGTCCATGTATGGTCTTCTACGCTACCTACCATAGGCGTCATATTCAGATTGCCTGTCCCGGCCTGAGTGAACTCTATCTTCGTAACAGCATAACCCTCAGGAGCAGTGATGCCCATCATGGCGTACATGGGGAACATGGCAAGGCAAGTACCGCGGTTTGTGTCATTATAGACAGCCGACTGGGCAGAACCGGCAGTAACCTGCAGGGCAACACCGTCGACGGTAAACGTCTTATTGAAGATAAAGCCTGCGCGGTCTGCCAGTTTGGCGCCGGGTGCCATCAGACTTCCATTACTGAAGTCAAACGCTACCTCAGTGGGTTGCTCGTATTTAACAATTGCCTCCTGTGAGATGGGAATGATGAACCAGCCGGTCATGTAGAACAGCACGACACCCGTCACCTTGCTGGCCTTGGAGGGCCACTCATAGTCGGCACTCAACACGCCGAAGAGGTCGCGGCACTTGATGGTGTTGCCGGCACCGTCGGTCAACTCCTTGTTTTTGCCATTGCCAAGGGCCGCAATGCTGACGTCGCTCAGCGTCACCAGACGGCCGTAGTTGGCCTGCCGGGCAGCCTCGGCGATGGTCATGGCGGTACCGGCGAGTTCTGCCGACGTAGCCTCGAAGGACGACAGCGTGGCATCCTCGACGGTCAGCGAATACTCCAGACCCTGCGAGGGGGTGTTCACATAGTCTACATCCTCCGTACCTTTCTTACCTACGATGTAGCCGTTGAGGGCCGTGCCCTTGGTCAGGGCGATGCCCTTGATGGCAGTAGCACCTGATGCATCCTCCACATAGTAGGTGGCGCTCAGGTCGTTGTAGGCATTGACACGGGCATTGGTGAGCGTCAGTCTCACGGTTTTGCCGTCCTCCACTGCGTTGAAGGCAGCGATGTTGGCAGCCTCTAAATACACGGGTGCCGGCAACTCATCGGCAGACACCTTGACCAGTGCCATCAGCACCAGCATTAAAGTAAAGAATCTCTTCATACTCTTTTTATTTTAAACTCTTAAACTCTAAAACTCACAGTTTGCCTTCCTTGCATTCGTGGGCAGGAGGCAGAACGGCAGCGATGCCGGCAGCCTTGATGGCCGCAAGCAGTGCGTCGGCCGATGTCTCGCCGACCATATAGGTGACAGCCAGCGACTTCTGACGGGCGTTGACATTGGCATCTTGCACGCCGGCGAGGGCCAGCACCTCACCGACGGTCTCCTCGGTGACGGCCTCGGCGGGGATGTTATAGTAGGCGAAGGCCACCTTCGGACTGTCGTAATAGTTCACTGGCGTAAAGCCCAGACCGCCCAACACCCGGCGGATGTCGCCCTTGCTGGTGCGGTTGGCATCGTAGCGCACACTGATGTAGTGCTTGTCCAGATGCGAGGCGAGACTGTCGATGCCCTCCACTGTCTGCAGACGCTTGCTGATGCGGTTGAAGCAGTTCTGACAGTGCATATCCTCGATGCGCAGACTGTAGTTGCGCAGAATCGGGTCACTAGGACTGTAGGCCGATGTCTTATAACGCCCCGTGGCATCCAGATGTGCCTTGATACTGTCGGCACAGGTCAGCGCAGCATCGTAGGCCACGGTCACGGTGCGACGCTCCGTGTTAATGCGGACGCCCTCGATGCCGGGGCCACTCTTGACGATAGTTTTCACCTTGTGGGCACACTTGTCACAATGCATGCCGTTGACAAGCACTGTCAGCGAATCGACGGTACCGGCCATGGCGGTTGTTGCGGTCATACTGGCCATCAAGGCCAGTACCTTAACTGATGTAATGATTTTCATTGTTCGTGATTTAAATATTTGCACAATAAATTGCGGGTGCAAAGTTAAGAAAAAAAACTCGCACCCGCAATCATCATTTTTAGGTATTTTCATTATTTCACGTTGCCCACCTTGATGAGGTACTCACCTATCTGGACGGCATTCAGGGCAGCACCCTTGCGAATCTGGTCGCCCGAGAGCCAGAAGGTCAGACCACAGTCGTCGGTCAGGTCCTTGCGAACACGCCCCACGAAGACATCGTCCTTGCCGGCAGTATCCAGAGGCATGGGATAGGTCAGCGTGGCGGGATCGTCGACCAGCGTGCAGCCGGGAGCAGCGGCAATGGCCCGCTGGGCATCCTCGACGCTGATGGGCTTCTCGGTCTCTATCCACACACTCTCCGAGTGGCTGCGCAGCGACGACACCCGGACACACATGGCCGAACACTTGGCATCGGTATGCATGATCTTACGCGTCTCGTTGTACATCTTCATCT
>DETM01000007.1:55738-55978 GCA_002361655.1 Prevotella sp. UBA3288
CCTTCGTATAGCCGTTGGGCTGGAAGACATCGATCTGGGGAATAACGTTGTAGGCCAACTGGTGGGGGAACTTCTTGATGGTCTTCACCTCGCCGGTCTCCACAATCTCCTTGTACTGCTGCTGCAGTTCGGCCATGGCGGCAGCACCGGCACCGGAGGCACTCTGGTAACTGCTGACGTGGATGCGCTTGATGTGGCTCAGTTGCTCCAGCGGCTGCAGCACCACCACCATCATGATGG
>DETM01000007.1:56041-70668 GCA_002361655.1 Prevotella sp. UBA3288
AGTTGGGGTTGGCAATGATGCCGCGGGGACGCGTCAGGGCATCTTCAGCATTGCACTCGGGCACCACCAGGGGTACATCGTCGTCCATACGGAAAGCGCTCGAGTTGTCGATCATCACACAGCCATACTTGGTGATAGTCTCGGCAAACTCCTTCGACGTGCCGGCACCGGCAGAGGTGAAGGCAATGTCGATGTCCTTGAAGTCGTCGTTATGCTGCAGCAGTTTCACGGTGAGCGGCTTGCCACGGAAGGTGTAGGTAGTGCCGGCGCTGCGCTCTGAGCCGAACAGCACCAGTTCATCCATCGGGAAATTTCTCTCGTCGAGCAGTCTCAGGAACTCCTGACCAACGGCGCCGCTCGCGCCCACAATTGCTACTTTCATAAGTCTTTTCTTTTCCGTTTATACTATTTTGGGCTGCAAAGGTACTAAATAATTTAAAGGTAGAAAAGCAAAAAAGTAAAAAAGTAAGGCCAAGCCCCCATTTTTTTGACTTAACCTCACTGTTGTCGTTTGCAACCAATTTGCTCTAAGCAAAATTACGATTTGCCCATAGCATAATTACGATTTGCCCATAGCAAAATTACGTTTTGCTCATAGAAAGGAGAATGATTATGCATGTCATCTCCCTAATTGTTCTGATGCTGCAGATAGGTATTTTTCTGTTATCTTCCAACTTTTTTGCAGATTTTTTGCTCTGGAGTGTTATTATTCCAATTTATTATCGTATCTTTGCCCCTGACTAAGCCAACCGCGTGCGGCTGGGTGAGTCAATATATTTATCCTTGCACAAGGCAATGCAATAGCCCTCACGTGGGATAAGCGAAGTAGAGCACCCACGTCTTTACGTATAAATATTACTAACCACTGAATCTGGGGGCTATAGGCATAAATTAGTTGTGACTATTATACAATAAATACAGAGATAATCATGAAGAGACTGACCTTACTACTGACAGGAATTATAATCTGTTTAATGGCAAACGGCCGGGAAGTAACAGAACAGCAAGCACTGGAGAAGGCACAACGATTCTTGCAAGGAAAGCAACTGATGCAAAAGTCCAAGGCGCGCAGTATTCGCAGAGTTGCCCAAATATCGCAAAGCCATGCTTACTATGTTTTCAACGTAGAGGAAGATGGCGGCTTTGTTATCGTGTCGGCTGATGATCGTACGGAGGAAATCTTAGGATATTCAGACACTGGGACCTTCGACACCAGTAATATGCCCGACAATGTAAAGTCGTGGCTTGGCTACTACGAGCAGGTCATACGTTCTTTGGGCGACCTGCAGATACAGACGACTCCCAGAAGCGCTCAACATGCCGATATTGCCCCGTTAGTGAAAACAACTTGGGGACAGGGACATCCTTATAACAGCATATGTCCACAAAAATGCGTTACAGGCTGTGTTGCAACAGCTATGGCTCAGGTTATTAATTATCACCAATGGCCAATATCTACCACAACAAAGGCAATTCCGGAATACAGTTTTGTCGATGAATTGCCTGTTACCAAATTTGATTGGGAGAACATGAATAATGCCGAAGTCGCCAAATTGATGTTGTATTGTGGCGCTTCAGTACAGATGAATTATGGTTTTTTTGCCTCCGGTGCTTCTAGTTATAGTCCAGCCATTGCGCTGCCCCAATATTTTGGATACGATTCAGGCATCCGTTTTGTCGCACGTTCAGATTTCGGAGTCGATGAATGGGAAAATATGATATATGAAGAATTGGCGGCCAGGCGACCTGTCATTTATTGTGGTAATTCTACAGATGCAGGACATGCTTTTGTGTGTGATGGTTATCGTGACGGTCTTTATCATATCAATTGGGGCTGGGATGGCTCATTTAATGGTTTCTTCAGCCTGTCTATTCTGAATCCTTATGGTAGTGGAACTGGTGGTAGTTCTACAGCAGATGGATATTCCATCAGTCAATCTGCCATCATTGGCATACAAAAGCCTGTCGGACAAACATCTCAAGGCAAAAAAGTCTTGATACAAATGGGGCTGAGTGTCACAGAAGGAAACGACTTTCTTTGGAATCTCTTGAATATCAACACCGAGTCGTTCAAGGGTGATGTAGGCGTAGCACTATTCAGCGATTCTGGAACAAGTTCCATTCTGAAAAGTCAGTCAACAGATATAGAGTCAAACGGTTGGTATCTGACACATATCAACGTCAATGATATGAAAGACGTTGCAAATGGCACTTATACATTAAAGCCAGTATACCGTCCTCAGGGCTCTGAAGATTGGATTCTTTGTGATGGCACGGCCAGAGAATATGTCGAAATAACATCAAACAATGGCTCTGTAACATATAGAACGCATCCACTCGTAGACATCAAAGTCAATTCTTTGACGTTCACAGCCGGTAAGATCCCCTATGTCATGCAGGATGTTTTGGCCAATGTTACCAACAATAGCACAGATGAGTATAACGGAGTACTGACTATGTACGTAAACAACAGGCTCGTATCAGCCACCGGAGCCTTTGTCAGAGCAGGAGAGAGTACCGATGTCGTATTCCGCTACAGTCCTATAAAGGGAAACCTTGCTGTAAGGATTGAACGCGGAGACACAAGGGAAATACTCTATGAAGAGACGATAACGATTGGCGATGGGGTCATGGAAGATCCTTTTGTCAATCTGAACGACCATCAGATGATATTTGGGCACTACACGACGGATGACTATAACAGTGCTGTTGAACCAAGAAATTGTATTTTTAACGATAATGGTGTTGTTATAACTGGCACAGCCCTATTTGCGACTGCTTATTCAGAAGAAAAGATGAAGCAGGTTAAAGGAAACAGGCTTACCCATATCCGTTTTGCCCTCTCAGATCGTTATTCCGATGAAAGTACTATATGCAATTTCAAAGTATGGATTGGCACTTCGCTGGACGAACATGATGTACTGGAAATGGATGTGCCATCAGTCCAAAGAGGATGGAACGTCGTAAAACTGAATACACCAATTATTTTAAATGGCAGCAGGCTTTATATGGGTATACAGTACGATGATACTAAGTTAGGAAATGGATATGTTATTGCGTCCTGTCTTAATGGTGATGAATTCTGTAAGAAAGGTGCATGCTTGGTAAAAATCAAAGAATCCATAACGTGGGAAGATGTCACAGATTTGAATTGGGGCGGTCTGCTGGCCTTCCAATGCCTGTTGGAAGGAGACAATTTCCATGACTACGATGTTGAATTATGTCCTCTCCGTACTGTAATCAGTTACAGCAAGGATCAACCTATGCCAAACAATGTCAGTAAGTACATAAAGCAGGGCACTGCAGTCGATGATGCTCTGTCTTTTAAGGTTCTGAATGTTGGCAGAAAAGACAGTCCGCAATGCACGATAGAATGGAAGATAGATGACGGTGAGGTCATCGGCAGTTTGGAATGCTCGGCAAAAATGAACGATAATGAACAAACGATTTATTATCATTTGCCAGCAAGTCTTCCTGTCGGAAGACATATCGTTAAAGTATATGTCAGTACGGTGAATGGTAATACTCCATCAAATCCTGCGGGCGACACTTTGCGTATAACATATAAAGTGTGGTCGCAAGATATCGGCAGACAAAAGACCCTGATAGAACTGCCGGTAAATTTCACTGATTCTAACGTTCCTGAAACGATGACGGCTATCCGGAATGTAATGAAAGACAGGGATGACCTGTCACTGGTTACCAGCCCTCACACGGATGAAGCAACGTTGATGGGAGCCTACGAATGGACAAAAAGACTACTGCAATACGATAGAGACGCCCATCCCGGTGCAGCAGATATCAGGTCGCACTGTGACAAATTGCCGATTGAAGAAGAGTTGAAACTCGTTGTCAGCCGGCCCGCTTTTGCCACAGTGAATATCTCTGCTCAAGTGAACGAACAGAAAGAATTGGAGATTCGTGTTGATGGACAGCGAAATGATGAATACCTAAAACTAATAGGGGATGCCTATTTGACAATTTGGATAGTTGAAGATTCCGTCGAGATGCGACAGACCATCGGCTATGACTTGAACAATATGCCTCTCTATGACCATCACTTCAAGTTTGACGGCATTCTCAGACAAATTGTAACGGGAGTGTGGGGCGACTATGTGAGGTGGAAAGGCAATGAATACGAGATGACCTATACCATCATCCCAATGGCAGAATGGAATCTTAAGAACGCAAGAATCGTAGCTTTCCTAAGCGGTAAGTACGACTATTCAGATGCTTCAGATGCCGATGTATTGAACGGCAATGATTTCCAATTAAGGAATATTGACTTGACGGGACTGCAGACCCAGGATGACAGACTAAAATTCGTTGCTACGGGCAATGGGACAGCAAAAGTCATGATGCGCGACAGTTCTATTGGAGGCGATATTGTTCTACCTTCATCGGTAGAAATCAATGGAGAGTCCTGTCGTGTAACGGACATCGGTTTTCAGGGTTTCTGTAACAGCAACATCCGACAAGTCCAATTACCAAACAGCATTGAAACCATCGACACTTGGGCGTTCAACCAGTCCAGGTTGGAATCTATTAATATCCCAGCGTCCGTTCAATATATTGCCGATGGGGCATTTGGTCAGTGCCAACAACTAAAGTCTATTACAATGGACGGTGACAACCCCAATTATAAGGTTGTGGATAATGCATTGATTGGAATACATAAAGGTACACGGAAAGGTAATTTGCTAATTGCATATCCTATAGCCAACGGGGTAACGGATTACACAATACCAGATGGAATTGAACAAATAAATGACGCCTTTACCTGGTGTCCGACGTTGCAAAAAGTCACTATCCCTGAAGGTGTGGCGTTTGTCTACAATTCGTTTGATTATTGTTTCAACTTGAAAGAAATCAACCTGCCATCAACTATTGAGGATTTTAGCGGCTTGTGCTATACGCAAATCGAGCATTTCGAAGTTCCTGCGGCACTTACTTATTTGGGTAATTTCACTTTTGGCGAATGTCATCAGCTGAAACGTGTGTCGCTGGAGAAAAGCCAGATCAATCGATTGGAAAATTGGACATTTGGAGGCTGTACGGCCCTGGAAGAGCTGTTGCTTCCTGCAACACTGACGTGGATTGATGCTGATGCCCTCTTTAAATCCTGCAATGCCTTGCAGAAAATCTACGTTTACAACCCCGAACCTGCAGAAGTGACTCAGGACTTCGATGATGTGGTCTACAGCAATGCTACGCTCTATGTGCCCACCGGGGCGTTGAAAAAATACAGCAGTGCACCGCATTGGCAAAATTTCTTTAAGATTGAGGAGTTCGACGCTCTGATTGATGCAATACAAGATGTTACGGAGAAGATCTCTACAGAAACCAATGTATACGATCTACAAGGGAGAAGGTTTAGTAACAAAACTACTTCTCGTCAAAACCTGCCGAAGGGCATCTACATCATTGGAGGTCGTAAAAAAGTCATCAAGTGAATTATAGGTAATCAGGGGGACATCCAATCAGGGGGACTTCAATACTTGATTGAATTCGTGGAATTTCAATCAAATCTGTCCCTCTGATTGCCACAGGCATCTGTCATGCAATCTGTTGAGTATGCATAGAAGCAGATTAGGAGCAGGCTTGAATCCTGATTGTGTCGATTCTAAAAAAACATTATAAAGTTACATAATTTCATCGAGAAGTCAAAACAGTACAAGCACCTTTTAATCTTTTTTCGTAACTTTGCACCATAAAGACAAAGTACAAACAAAATGATTAACAAGATTCTTTTCACAATGGCGCTTGCTGCCATTTTCCAGACAGCCGACGCACAGGGACCGCGCCGGGGTTTTAAGCGTGAGGCATTCACCACCGAGACACCAATGGTCCACGACCCCGTGATGGCCAAGGACGGCGACACCTATTATATATATGCTACGGGTATGGGCATCCAGCAGATGACCTCAAAGGACCGCAAGACATGGACCGTCTTGCCGCAGCCCGTGATGACCGTCATCCCGGGTTGGACTACAGATTCTGTGCCTGGCTTCGGTAATCATGTGTGGGCCCCCGATGTCATTCAGTGGCACGGAAAGTGGTGGATGGCCTACAGCTGCTCTACCTTCGGCAGGAACGGCTCGGCCATCGGCCTGCTCAGCAGTCGCTCACTACGCTCTGGGATGTGGAAGGACGAGGGCTGCATCGTGACCTCTCGCGAGAAGCGCGACAACTGGAACGCCATCGACCCGAACTTCGTCATCGACGACAACGACCAGCCGTGGCTTGTCTGGGGCTCGTTCTGGAACGGCATCCAACTGGCTCGCCTCGACTCAACGATGCACATGGCCAAGGGTGAAGAGCCACGCACCATCGCCCGTCGCTATGACCCGAGTTACAAACCCACGGAGCCGAATCCCACGTCGAAGTATGCCGGCACTAACGCCATTGAGGCACCGTTCATCTTCAAGCACGGCGGCTACTACTACCTCTTCGTGTCGTGGGACTACTGCTGTCGTGGTGCCAAGAGCAACTACCGCGTGACTGTGGGTCGCAGCAAGACGGTTGACGGGCCCTATCTCGACCGCACAGGAAAGGATATGGTCAACGGTGGAGGCACGCTCTTCCTGGAAGGCGACAAGACGGAGTGGGAGGCTGCCGGACACTGCGCTGCCTATAACTTCGACGGCGAGGACATCTTCATCTGCCACGGCTACAGCGCCACACAGAACGGTGCTGCCATGCTCATCCAGCGTCCCATCTCGTGGACGGCAGACGGATGGCCAGAGTTAAAACCATAAAAGAAATAAGATAATGAATAAGACTTTTTCCTGAAATAGGTGCGGGTTTACGAAAAAAACGTACCTTTGCTGGCAGAATTTTCAAAACCGAAACAATCCCAAGGGATGAATATCAGAATACTGGTTTTTACATGTGTTTGTTTGCTTGGTCAGATTGTACCCGCAGGGGCGCAGTCTATATTTCATCGCGCTGACAGCATTCTGACGCAGAACTATAGTAAAGGCAATGTAGACACGGCGTATGTCATGCGTCCTGCAACAAAGTGGACCATCACGGCGAGGATGAATGTGTCGGGAGCAAAGATTAGTGCAGAGGGAATCAACGAAGGCAGACACTTCAAGTCGGAGACTATCTTTGATAGTAATTTCGCCAAATTATTCGTATCTTTGTTCCCGCAAAGGAAGAATGAATAGAAACTATGATTAAGAAGAATGGATAAGACAGAGAAATATCGACTACTCACAGCGCAGATTCGTGCGCTGATTGATGGCGAAACGGATGGTGTGGCGGTGATGGCCAACGTGTGTGCTGCCATTCACGAGGCAATGGGATTCTGGTGGACGGGATTCTATCGTGTGAATGATGGCGAGTTGGTGCTTGGGCCATTCCAAGGGCCAGTGGCTTGTATGCACATCGGCTTTGGAAAGGGTGTCTGCGGCACGGCATGGAAAGAGCAACGAACCATTATCGTTCCTGATGTGGAACAGTTTCCAGGACATATCGCATGCAGCAGTCTTTCTCGCTCAGAGATTGTAGTGCCAGTATTCTCCAAGGATGGAAAGGCTACGGATAGGCGACCCATGGTCGGGAATGAAGTTGTTGCCGTCCTCGACATCGACAGCAAGGAACTATCGACCTTCGACGAGACTGACCAAACGTATCTGGAGGAGATTTGCAGCATGTTGACATTATGTATTACTGCATGACGTGTACTGAATATTTTATGCTTCTAATTCTTGCAGATTCAGAAATATTTCGTACCTTTGCATGGCAATAAGAGAATATCATGCTGCACCTTGACGTATATCTGCCCATCGCGAGTCCCACGATGATTTTCTTCGTGGTGCTGCTCATCATCCTCTTTGCGCCCATCGTGATGAGCAAATTGCGCATCCCCCACATCATCGGCATGGTGCTGGCCGGTGTCCTCGTCGGCGAACACGGCCTGAACCTGCTGGCGCGCGACAACTCGTTCGAGGTGTTCGGACAGGTGGGACTCTACTATATCATGTTTCTCGCCGGACTGGAGATGGACATGGAGAGCGTGCGCAAGAACTACAGGCGGCTGAACACCTTCGGCGTGCTCACCTGCTTCGTGCCGCTCATACTGACCTACGTGATGGCCATCACCATTTTGGGCTATTCCGGACGGGCATCGTTCCTGCTGGGGTGCATCATGGCATCGAACACGCTGGTGGCCTACCCCATCATCGGGCGCTATGGCCTGCAGCGCAACTCGAGCGTCATGCTCAGCGTGGGGTCGTCGATGATAGCGCTGTTCATGGCCCTGGTCATGCTGGCCGGACTGACCGGCACGTTCAGCGAAGACAGCGGATGGCTGTTCTGGCTGCTCTTCGTGCTGAAATTCGCCACCTTCTGCGCCGGCAGCATCCTGCTCATACCGCGGCTGACACGCTACTTCCTGCGCCGCTACAGCGATGCCGTGATGCAGTATATCTTCGTCATCGCAGTGATGTTCCTCAGTGCGGCACTGTCGGCACTCATCGGACTGGAGGGCATCTTCGGAGCCTTCTTCTCCGGCCTTATATTAAATAGGTATATACCCCACGTGTCGCCCCTGATGAACCGCATTGAGTTCATCGGCAACGCACTGTTCATACCCTTCTTCCTCATCAGCGTGGGCATGCTCATCAACCTGCGCGCCCTGACCACCGGCCCCGAGGTGTGGGGCATCATGTTCCTCATCGCCTTCTTCGGCACCTTCGGCAAGGCGGTGGCCGCCTATCTCTCGGCACTGATATTCCGGCTGAGCAAGGCCGACGGTCACATGATGTTCGGACTGACATCGGCTCATGCCGCCGGAGCCATCGCCATGGTGATGGTGGGACGCAAACTGATGATCGCCCCCGGGACACCCCTGGCCGACGACAATATGCTCAACGGCGTGGTTATCATGATTCTGGTCACCTGCATCATCTCAACGCTGATGACCGACTATGCCGCACGACAGATCATCTTCAGCCAGAAGGCTCATCTCGACATAAAGGAGAAGAGCGACGACGACGAGCGCATCATGGTCTGCGTGAAATATCCGGAGATAGCACCCCAACTGCTGGAACTGGCCATGCTCATCAGAAACCAGAAACTGAAACGCGAACTGGTAGCACTCAACGTGGTGTACGACGGGGAGAACAGCACCGTGGACCGTGAGGAGGGCATACAACTGCTGGAGCAACTGCAGCGGCAGGCCAGTGCCTCTGAGGTGAGAGTGGTCACCCAGGTGCGACTGGCCACCAACATCGCCAACGGCATCAAGCATGCCTTCCGCGAGAATGGCTGCTCGGAGGTGGTGATGGGCATGCACGTTCACACCGAGGTGACCACCAAGTTCTGGGGACAGTTCATACAGAGCCTCTACAACGGCCTGAACCGCCAGATTCTGCTCATGCGCTTCACCCAACCGCTCACCACACTGCGGCGCATACAGGTGGTGGTGCCCAGCCGCGCTGAGTTCGAACCGGGCTTCCACCGCTGGCTGGAACGGGTGTGCCGCTTCGCCGGACAGTTGGACTGCCGCCTGCAGTTCCACGGACGTAACGAGTCGATGGAACTCATCAGAAACTATATCGACGCCCACCACCACAACGTAAGGGCCGACTACACCTTTATGGCCCACTGGAACGAACTGCCCACGCTGGCCGCTACCGTCAACGACGACAACCTCTTCGTGGTGGTCACCGCCCGAAAAGGGACCATCAGTTACAAGAACGCCCTCGAACGCCTGCCCGACGAGTTGACGAAATACTTCTCAGGCACCAACCTCATGATTATCTTCCCCGACCAGTATGGCGACACCAAGGAAGACACCATGAGTTTTACCGAGGCCCAGCACCACGAGGAGATCAGCATCTACGACACCCTCCGCCGCTGGTTCCAGAAAACCCACAAGTCCCAGTAGCCCCACAAGTCCCAGTAGTCCCAGTAGCCCCAGTAGTCCCCCAAAAACAGCAACGACAATGATAGACATCAACCATATCACAAAAAGTTTCGGCACCCTACAGGTGCTCAAAGGCATCGACCTCCACATCGACCGAGGCGAGGTGGTCAGCATAGTAGGCCCCAGCGGAGCCGGCAAGACCACTCTCTTGCAAATCATCGGCACTCTCGACCGCCCTGACAGCGGTTCTGTATGCGTCGATGACATCTACACCACCACCCTCTCACAGAAGGCCCTTGCCGATTTCCGCAACCGCCACCTGGGCTTCGTATTCCAGTTCCACCAACTGCTGCCTGAGTTCACAGCCATCGAGAACATCATGATTCCCGCCTACATCGCCGGAACATCACAGAAAGCCGCCAAGGAACGGGCCAACGAACTGCTGCAGTTCATGGGACTCACCGACCGCGCCCACCACAAGCCCAACGAACTCTCCGGCGGCGAGAAACAGCGTGTGGCCGTAGCCCGCGCTCTGGTCAACAACCCCGCCGTCATTCTGGCCGACGAGCCCAGCGGCTCACTCGACAGCAAGAACAAGCAGGAACTGCACAAACTCTTCTTCGACCTGCGCAACCGCTTCGGGCAGACCTTCGTCATCGTCACTCACGACGAGACACTGGCTACTCTCACCGACCGCACCATCCACATGAAAGACGGACTGCTGGAACCTATTGCTTCCCAAGAAACGATAGCCCCTTCTGACAATATTAACCCATTATCCACACCACTATGATTACTCTTGGCGACTACAACACCTTACGGGCAGACCATAAGGCCGAACAGGGATTCTACCTGCAAGGCGACGAGACCACCGGCGACATCCTGCTGCCCAACCGCTATGTGCCTGACGGACTCGCTGTCGGTGACGAAATAGAGGTATTCATCTATCTCGACCAAGACGAGCGCCTCATAGCCACCACCGAGCAACCGCTGGCCAAGGTAGGCGAGTTCGCATGGCTCGAAGTGGCCTGGATCAACAAGTATGGGGCCTTCCTGAAATGGGGACTGATGAAAGACCTCTTCTGTCCGTTCCGTGAACAGAAGCAGCGCATGGAGACCGGCAGGAGTTACATCGTCTATATAAAAGAAGACGAAGAGACGCACCGCCTCATGGCCACCGCAAAGGTGGAGAGATACCTGACCCCCCTCCGTCTCACCGAAGGGGGAAAGGACGGTTCCACGGCCCTCAATGCCACCACCCTCAAGCATGGCGACAGTGTGGACTGCCTCGTCTGGCAGAAAACCGACCTGGGCTTCAAGGTCATCGTCGACAACCGGTATCAGGGACAGATCTACGACAACCAGATCTTCCAACCCCTGCACAGCGGCGACCGCATCACGGCCTACATAGACCATGTGCGACAGGACGGCAAGATAGACATCACCCTGCAGCCCACCGGCCGACAGCACACCCTCGACTTCGCCGAGGTGCTGCTGCGCTATCTCTACGAGAACAACGGCCACTGCGACCTGGGCGACAAGAGTCCGGCCGAACTCATTGCCGACCGCTTCAAGGTGTCGAAGAAAGCATACAAAAAAGCCATCGGCGACCTCTATCGCCGACGGCTAATCGTCATCACGGATGATGGTATCCGCTTGGCTTAAGACATCCGGAAAGCCAAGCGGAAACCAGTCTTAGAAAATCTTACCGGTCAAGCGGAAGGTAAGCGTGGGATAGACGGTAATCTTGGTCAGCGTCTTCATGAAGCCGCCATCACTGTTGCCTACATCCTCTGCCGTCAACTCGTTACCCTCACAATAGACCTTCGGCGTGCCCCAGAACTGGACACCCAGGTCGACAGAGAATCCCAACGGATGGTTCTTGGGCACGGCACGTCCCCAGCCGAGACCGACATACGGACGGAACGACTTCGTCTCGACGGTAGCATTGATGATGCCCGTCTGATCCGGCTCCAGGAAGAAGTCGCCCAACTGGGCACCGATTCTCGGGAAACCTGCAGCAGCACGCTCGGTAGAATTATTATACCTGTACACACCCTCCAACTGCCTTGCATCTGTGGTATAGATGTCAATCACTTTCTTCGATCCGAAATAGGCACCAAGGGTCAAGTGCCAGTCGATGGACTTGCCGGGATAGATGTCGAAAAGGATATGTCCGGTCGTGTTGTTCAGTTTTCCCTGGATGTCTACCCGCTGGGGGAAGGTGACTTCAGGCAGGCCCAGCCCGGGATTGGCCGTCCTGACTTGGTCATACTGTGCCTGGCGCTCAGCAACGCCGGCAATCTTAATGTCGCTGGAGTACTTGAACTTCGGCATGATGTCCACACCACCACGCACACTGACATAGTCGGTGACATTTGTAGAGAGGTCGATGGAAATACCCGTCGTTCCTACGCCCAAACTTGCACCTAAATGGGTGAACAAATTGCTGTCGTCCTGTGCCGTAACGCTTCCTGCGGAAAGAAGGGCACATCCTACAAAAACCAATAATTTCTTCATAAACTAACTATTTATAGGTTAATACTAATCCTTTCGTAAGACTAAATGTTTCCTAATTGACACCGATAGAACTCTTTACGACTGCAAATATAGGTAAAAAAAAACAAACTAACAAGAAAAATACTGTTTTTTTCATTTTTTCATAACGAATCCTAATATTCTTGCCGAAAAGTTCTTTTTTCACCCGAAACATTGTATCTTTGCAAAAAATTTGTAGAGGTCAGAGAAAGTACCTGCGGAATAAGTTGCGAAAGGGGAAACTAAAGAAATGAAACATCGTTTAGACAATGACTATCCCGACAAGATGACGCCCGAGCAGGCCAGCCGCTTTCGCGACGATGTGCTGAATATTGTCAGCCAGATACCACGAGGGCGCGTGACGACCTACGGCACCATTGCCGCATGGGCAGGCTGGCCCAGCCATTCGCGCATGGTGGGGCGCACGTTGCGCTATACACCCGGTGCCGAGTTGCTGCCCTGCCATCGAGTGGTCAACAAGGAGGGCCGCACGGCTCCCGGCTGGAGCAGCCAACGCCCGCTGTTGGAGGCAGAGGGCGTTACGTTCCGTGCCAATGCCCATGTAGACATGCAGCGACATTTGTGGGAGCCGTAAGCAGGTTCCACGTCCGCACGTCGCTGCAAAGGTACGATTTGCTACACGAAAAAGCGAAAAAAGATCATAACCCGTGTAAAAAATGCGGTCGCCTTGTGCGCAATTTCATTTTATCAGCAAAACTGATAAGCATAACACAAGAAATGTTTTATCTTTGCAGCATCATTCAAAACAATAAGACTGATCCTGTATGAAAACAATTTATGAATGTTCACAAAGTAAAATGGTGAAATGGATTACGGCCATCTTCATCCTGGCAATGCTCCTCGGCGTCTTGACGGAAATCTACTACGTCTCTAAGGGAACCAGCGTCACTGAAGTTATTATCGTCTCAGCAATCCTTCTCGCTGTAGTATTCTCGTGTTTCTTCGTCTTTCCATTGTATATTATATCCGACGATGAAGGAATAGGGATTCGGACGCTGCTACGAACCATACGGGTTCCTTATAAAGATATTGACCACATCGAACGCATAGACGAGGAAACACCTTTGCTGGGTGCCAAGACCATCCGTTTGTTTGGAATAGGTGGCGTCTTCGGATATATCGGCTTTTTCCGTACAAAAGGTGTTGGTACGTTTTGCTCGTATGTCACGGATGCAAAAAAGGCGTTTCTGATATACCGTCACAAGGGGTTGCCTATCGCCATCAGCGTTACCGAACCCGACGAGTTCATGCCCTATTATATGAAAGGAGGTACGAAATGAACATGCTCTTCGACTTCTCATCAGCCCTTTTGCAGGCCCGGCAGCGTAAAGGTGTTACGCAGGAGCAGATTGCTTTTTCCCTGAATATATCGCAAGCAACATATAATGCCTGGGAGTGTGGACACCGCCTTTGTCCCTACAAGCATATCGTTGCCCTCATCAGTTATTTTGACGACGAGCAATTTACCCGCCGGATGCTACGAATACTGCTGTCTCTGCAGCACAACATGGCAGGACTGAACAGTAAAACGGCAACAGAACTGAACACATACTACATGAAACTCATAGCCTTGCTCGCCGATGAATGCGCTGAATGGTTAAGGACACTGCAGAGACCGACACGGTAACAACTCTGCAACCCGTCGTGTTCGACAATGTGGCGCTGGAGGAAATGCTGCCTAATATTTGGGAACGTAATCCAAAATATTATAGTATTTTTTTGGATTACGTTCCCTTTTATTATCTTTGCACCACGATATCGCGTTTGACCAAAGAAAAATGAAAAAAGTTGGCATTTCCATAAAAAAAACGATGGGGCTGAAGTGTCTTATATATAGAAGTGCCCTAAAACGGGGTGCAAGGATCTGAAAGACTGATATGCTTGATTAAACAAGAGCAAAACACCTACCCCGCGTTTCGTGAGATTGGTGCTTTTTGAAAAATTCTCTCTCAAATAGTGTAATGTTTCTTAGATTATTGCGTATAATAGAGTAGAGACAAGAAACATTAGTAAATTAACTTAAAAGCAAAAGAATTATGGATTGGATTATGATCCCGCTGAACTGCCTCATCGTGTTCGGCACCATTTACAAAGTTGTGGAACTGTTTGTGCGTAAGCGTGAGCGGCTGATGCTCATCAGTAAACTGACGGAGATTTCGAATGTGGACTTTAAGGGTATTAACCTCTACAG
>DETM01000019.1 GCA_002361655.1 Prevotella sp. UBA3288
CGTTGGTGCCGTGATAGAGTATCATGACAGTGTCCCTCCATTCTTTTGGCAGACGATGAGCAGGTCATCGACCGTCTCATCCATCGACTGCAGGTGTTCCACGTCGAAGAATTCGATAAGGAATGCCAGCCCTTTGTGTTCGTGCAGGTAGCGGAACGCCGCCTGCCGCGTCATGGAGAAACGCTGGGCGAAAGCCTGAATGCTGGCCGTGAGATAGGGAATCTCGTACTTGCTCATATCTTCAAATGTTTTTAATACGTATTTATGTGAAATTCCGCTGCAAGGACGGTGCAAACCGAGTGCAGAGAGCTCGCTCTTTGCCGAGGTGCAGCCCGTTCTCGCACAAATTTTGTGCAAAGTTACGAACTTTCCATGAAAATTGTTCACGGAGGATGCTTTTTTTAGTCATTTTTACCGATTTAATCATATAAGTCTGCATGAGAGGCGCCGGATTCCAGAAAAACGGGCTGCAACAGGGGCGGTGAACTCAAAATTAGAATAAACTTTACGATCCATTCCGTGAAGCGATATTCTTTTGGTGGTTTGGAAAATAATCCGTACCTTTGCAGGCGATGAGAAAACTACGGACGATAGAGATGCAACGGCTCTCGGTGGAGGAGTTTCAGTCGGCAGCGAAGATGCCGCTGGTAGTGGTGATGGACGATGTGCGTTCGATGCACAACGTGGGCAGTGTGCTGCGCACGGCCGACGCCTTCCGGCTGGAGGCTGTCTACCTGTGCGGCATCACGGGCTGTCCGCCCCACAGCGAGATACACAAGACGGCGCTGGGTGCCGAGGACAGCGTGGCGTGGCGCTACTTCGCGACGGCCCTGGAGGCTGTAGCGGAACTGAAAGGGCGGGGCGTGGAGGTGCTGAGCATCGAGCAGGCTGAGGGTTCAACGCAACTTCCCCGGTTCCATGCAGAACCGGGGAAGCGCTATGCCGTTGTGTTGGGCAACGAGGTGAAGGGTGTCCACCAGGAAGTGATCGATGCGTCAGACGGTTGTCTGGAGATTCCGCAGTTCGGCACGAAACACTCGATGAATGTGTCGGTGACGGCGGGCATCGTGATCTATCACTTCGCCAGCGACCTGATTTTCTGATGCAGCGACTTTGTCTTCTGATGCAGCGACTTTGTCTTCTGACTCAGGGAATTTAGTCTTCTGACTCAGAGAAGTCGCCCTTGCCTACCCCACAGATGGGGCACACCCAATCTTCGGGGATGTCTTCGAATGCCGTACCGGGAGCAATGCCTCCATCGGGGTCACCTACTGCGGGGTCATAGACGTAGCCGCAAACATCACATACATACTTTTTCATAATTCTGACATTTGTTTAGTTAATAATACGGATATCTTGTCTACAATGGTTTCCGGTTTGATGCCCGTCAGACAGCGGTAGTCGCCATACTGGCAGGGCTTCTTGCCGTAGATGCTGCACGGACGGCAGTCCATGTCGAGTTGTACGGCGTTGTCGATGCTCTGATGCCACCCCATGAAGCCGGCCATGGGATGGGTGGCTCCCCAGACCGACACCACTGGGATGCCGGTGAGCGACGCCATGTGCATATTGGCCGAGTCCATAGACAGCATCACGTCGAGGTGGGCCATGAGTATCAGTTCCTGGCGCATGGTGTCGAGATGCCATCCCACGTTGGTGCACTGTGGCATGGCCTGTGCCCACTGGGGGAAATACTGGTTTTCCTGTTCGCCGCGACCGAAGAGGAAGATGCGGCAGTGCGGATAGCGCTCGGTCAGCCGGCGTACGACCTGCTCCATCAGGTGGGGCGGATAGACCTTGCCGATGTGGGCTGCAAAGGGTGCGATGCCTATCCACTGTTCGCCGGTGTGCTTCTCGCCGATAGCCTCGGGCAGTGTGCTCAGATAGCCGCCTTCGTCCTGGAAGATGGAGCGGAAGTCGTTGTGGTCGATGGGGAATCCCAGTTTGGCAAAGACCTCGGCATAGTTCTCGAACGACGATGGCATGGGCTGCTTCTGTTTGTTTGACGGCTTGACCAGTTGCTTGCGCAGTCGGCGGTGCTTGTCGATATGCTTCACCTTGAAGTGGCCCAGGTTGAAGCGCAGCCGCAGATATTCGGAGCGGAGCACGGCGTGCAGGTCGGCCACGTGGGTAAACTGCTTGGCCGCCAGTCGGCGGTAGAGGGCGTTGAGCCCTTTGAAGCCTTTGTATTCTCCCTTTAGGTCGGCCTCCATGAAGTTGACGTTAGGCGCCAGGTTTTCGAAGAAGGTACGGGCGAAGGGACGGCTGAGCATAGTGATACGCACATCGGGGTAGCGTCTGGCCACTGCCCATACGATGGGCACCGTCATTGCGACATCGCCCAAGGCTGAAAAGCGTATCACGAGTATATGCTGATGCTTCACCTCTTTTTATATAATACGGGGTTGGTGCTGGCATCGTTGTACATCTTCATCTGGCGGTATACCTTCATGTACTTCCGCCCTTGTTCGATGTCCTCCAGCAGTTGGTCGATGGCCGTAGAGAGGTCGGCCTGCTGCTCCAGCAGCACGTCGAGTTTGGCCTTGCAGCGCCGGCGGTGGTCGTCGGTGGCATCCTGCCGCTCGGTCTGCTCTTGCATGTGCCAGATCTTCAGTGCCAGTATCGACAGGCGGTCGACGGCCCATGCCGGGCTCTCCGTGTTCAGGCGGGCGTCGGGCTGTGGCTTCACCTCGCTGAAGTACTGGCGGAAGTAGGAGTCGATATCCTCCACCAGGTCAGTGCGGTCCTGGTTGGAGTGGTCGATGCGGCGCTTCAGGGCCAGCGCGTCGGCGGGGGCGATATGGGGGTCGCGAATCAGGTCTTCGAGATGCCACTGCACGACATCGATCCAGCACTTCATGTAGAGTTTGTACTCGATGGTGTCGTGGTCGTACGGATTTTTGATTGGCGTATCCACGCTGTCGGTCAGGTGATAGTCGCGGATGGCCTGATTGAAAATCTTGTTTGCTTGTTCAGTAAAAGTCATTTGTATGATTCTTCGATGCTTTGTTTCAAACTGCAAATCTACACAATCTTTCTGAAACTACCAACCTTTTTCTATTATTTTAAGTATTTTATCCCCAAAAAGATTGGCAGTTCCAAGAAAAAGCCGTATATTTGCAGACAGATTATATTATATTAACTAATTATTATCTTATGCTTATGATTAAACATTTACGCTTTTTGTTGTTGGCCCTGGTGGCCGTGGCCGTTTCAGCCAATGTCCATGCCCAGGCAGTAACAATCGACTTCTCCGGTTCAGACAATTGGGGGATAGGTACCACAAATGTGACCGAGGCCAAGACCTACACCTATGGTGGCTATACCATCAAGTTGACGCCTTCTTCTGGCGGCTATTTCCGTTGGTACGATAGTGGCAATATCCTGTTGGGCAAGACTGGTGCCACAATTGAGTTGCCGGCATTTGACTTCGATGTCGAGCGCATCGACGTCGAAGGTACGTCTAGTGCCAGTGGCTCCGTCAAGCAGAACATTTTTGTTGGCGACGAAGCCGTGAGCACTGAGACGACCGGTGCCAAGGGCGTCACCAACAAGTATGCCATTGCCGAAGGCAAGCAGGCAGCAGGCACGCTCTACACGCTGAAAGTGACCAGTAATCACAACACGCAGATCACCAAGATTATGATTTATAAAAAAGGTGAGGGTGGCAGCGATGAGCCCGAGCAGAAGACCTTCGACGGTGAGACCGTTGCCGACATTGCAGCCTTCAATGCCTTGGCCAGCAACACCGAGGCCCGTCTGACGCTGACCGATGCCAAGGTGCTCTTTGTCAACGACTACAACGGAACGAAAGAGATCTTCGTCAAGGATGCCAAAGGTGCTGTCGACCTCTATAACTTAGGTATTGACGCCAAGGCCGGTCAGGTGCTCAACGGTACTGTGGTAGGCAAGCGCAGTGCCCGTAGCGGTTTCGTCTATGCCATGGTGAAAGGCGGTGACTATAGCGACGGCCTGAATGTGACGGTGACTGACGGCGACGATCCAAAGCCTGTCGTGGTCGGCGTCGACGAAGTGGCTGGTTTCTATTGCGACCTTGTCAAACTGGAAGGTGTGACCATTACCGGTTCCGGCAACAGCATGAAGGCAACAGCCGACGGTGCCGAAGTGGCGCTTTACGACCGTTTCCAGTTGAAACTCATCAGCGGCCTGAAGACCGACGGTACCAAGTATGACATCACCGGACTGGCTTACGACGGCGGTGCTTCTTATGGTGTAGAGTTGGTCGTCACGGGAGTCACTCTGGCCGGTGGCGGCGAAGTGGTCGACGAGCCTGCGACACCCGTGGCCAGCATCGAAGCCCTGCTGGGACTGACGAGCCCCTCAGCGAACCTGGAACTGACACTGACCGATGCCAAGGTGCTGGTGATTGACGGCAACTATGTCTACGTCCGTGAAAACGGCAAGGCCCTCTGTCTCTATCAGATGAACGATATCAAGGCTGTCCTGAAGGCCAATGCCCTTGTCAGCGGCAAGGTGCGTGCAGACTTCGAGGTCTACCGCTTGCTGCCTGAGATTAAGGCCAACAAGCACACCGTGGCCGACAACCTCACCGTGACGGAGAGTGAAGAGGAGGCCGTTCCCGTTGCTGCCACCGTGGCCGACATTGCTGCCGGCAAGAATGTATGCGACCTGGTCATTGTGAAGGGCAAGAAAAAGATGGAAACCACGGATGGCGGTTCTAACACCTATTATATAGAGGATGGCGACAACAAGATTGTGGCCGTCAACAATGGCAAGGGCCTTGACAAGTTCGAGGATGGTGCTGAAGTCACCGTAATCGGTATTGTCAACACTGCCAACGACAAGTATCAGGTGAAGATATTCAAGAGTGTAGAGGAAACCACCGGCATCAACGCCGTCAAGGCCGACATGCCGCAGGGCCAGGCCTACAACATGGCCGGTCAGAAGGTCTCTGACAACTATCGCGGCCTGATCATTCGCGACGGCAAGAAGATCATGGTGAAGTAAAGATGTCATCAGGCAAAGAAAAAGAGGGTGTTTCAAAAACATCCTCTTTTTCTTTGCTTTATTTCGCAGTCTAGAGATCTTTTCGGTAGCAGCGGTGGCGCCGGTGCTGGCGGTTCTCCAGATACTGCCACTGCGAGCGGACGGCCTCGTTGGTCTCCATCTGCGGCATGGCCTCGGCATAGCGGAAGCCATAGCGCTGGAACTGCAGGATGAGGTCGTTGAAGATGAGGGCGTTGGCACCCTTCTGCCGATATTCGGGCAGCACGCCGATGAGCAGCAGGTCGACGGTGTCGGTGCGGTGCCACTTCAGGATGCGCAGCAAGTGCCACCATCCAAAGGGCCACAGCCGTCCGTCGCGGGTCTTCTGCAGCGCCCTGGAGAATGAGGGTAGGGTGATGCCGAAGCCCACCATCCGGTCGCCATCCATCACGGCCGTGATGAGGTTCAGGTCGGCTATCTTGATATAGTCGCCGACAAGTTTGTCAATCTGTCGTTCGGAGAGGTGCGACACACCGTATAAATTATTATAGGTGGCGTTGAGTAGTTCAAACAGTTGACGCCCCTTTCCTTCTTGTATCAGTTCGTGGCGGGTGAACTTGTGGACACGCAGGCCGTAGCGGCGGGTGATCATCTCGGCCACCTTGGCAAACTTGTCGGGCACCACCTCCGGCACCCGGACCAGATACTCCAGATAGTCGTTGTCTTTGCGGAATCCCCCCAGCCGCTCCATGTGCTGCGGATAGTAAGGATAGTTGTAGTTGACATACATGGTCGACAGTTCACCGAAGCCCTCGACGAGCATCCCCTCACGGTCGGTGTCGATGAAGCCCATCGGACCGGCCATCTGGTTCATGCCCCGTTCGCGGCCCCACTGCTCGACGGCCTTGAGCAACGCCTGCGACACTTCTATGTCGTCAATGAAGTCGAACCAGCCGAAACGCACCTGTTGCACCCCCCACCGCTCGTTGGCCCTGCGGTTGATGATGGCAGCCACACGCCCCACCATCCGGCCGTCGCGGAAAGCCATGAAGCAGTCGGCCTCGCAACACTCGAACGAAGGGTTCCGGTCTTTGCGCAACGTGGCCATCTCTTCGGAGAACAAATAGGGCACCGCCTGAGCGTTGTCTCTGTACAAGTCGTAGTAGAACTGTACGAATTGGCGCAGTTGCCTGAGGTTTTTCACCGTTATGATTTCTACAGGTGTCATTTGACAAGGAATTAGATTTCGTGTGCAAAGATAATCATTTTTTTAGATATACTCTTCATATTCTCTTTTTTTTCTTGCCTTTTAGCGAACCGGTCGGCGTAATGTGCTCATGCTGAGAGCCTTCGCAGGGGTAGGCGTTTGGAAAAGTGGAAACACGAAGGCTACGGTGAAGTTTTCCAAAACAAAAACACAACTCACTGATATACAATGGATTAATAATTTTTAACCAAAGAAAAGTTCTCCGAAAAGAACAACTTACGGATATTTATCGTAACTTTGCAGACAGATTAGTGATAACCCCAAAAGCAATCGAATTATGATACAGACAGTGGTGAAGCGCGATGGCCGCATCGTGGGCTTCAATGAGCAGAAAATCATGGCCGCTATCCGTAAGGCCATGATGACGACGGACAAAGGTGAGGATGAGCGCCTGCTCAGCCAGATAACCGACCACATCGCCCAGCGCGGTCAGAGCCAGATGACCGTCGAGGCCATCCAGGACCTGGTGGAGATGGAACTGATGAAGTCGAGCCGCAAGGATGTGGCCCAGAAGTATATCGCCTACCGCAACCAGCGCAGCATAGCCCGCAAGGCCAAGACCCGCGACGTGTTTCTCGACATCGTCAACGTGAAGTCGAACGACATCACCCGCGAAAATGCCAACATGAACGCCGACACGCCGGCCGGCATGATGATGAAGTTCGCCTCGGAGACCACCAAGCCCTTCGTCGACGACTACCTGCTCTCACCGGAGAGCCGCGATGCCGTGGAGCACAACTATCTGCACATCCACGACAAGGACTACTACCCCACAAAGTCGTTCACCTGCGTGCAGCATCCGCTGGACAACATCCTCAACTGCGGATTCATTGCCGGCCATGGCGCCTCGCGGCCTGCCAAGCGCATCGAGACGGCCTCGGTGCTGGCCTGCATCTCGCTGGAGTGTGCCCAGAACGAGATGCACGGCGGTCAGGCCATACCCGCCTTCGACTTCTATCTGGCACCCTTCGTGCGCCTCTCCTATATCGAGGAACTGAAGAACCTGGAAGAACTCAACGGCGAGGACTACAGCGCCCTCTACAACGAGCCGCTGCTGGACTATCTGAAACAGCCGCTGGACGGGCTGAAGGGCATCGACCGCATTCGCCAGCATGCCATCAACAAGACGGTGGGCCGTGTGCACCAGTCGATGGAGGCCTTCATCCACAACATGAACACCATCCATTCGCGCGGCGGCAACCAGGTGGTCTTCTCCTCTATTAATTATGGTACGGACACGAGTGCCGAGGGCCGTTGCATCATGCGAGAGATACTGCTCTCGACCTACGAGGGCGTCGGCGACGGCGAGACGGCCATCTTCCCCATTCAGATATGGAAGAAGAAGCGGGGCGTGAACTATCTGCCGGAAGACCGCAACTTCGACCTCTACCAACTGGCCTGCAAGGTGACGGCACGCCGCTTCTTCCCCAATTTCCTCAACCTCGACGCCACGTTCAACCAGTGCGACGAGTGGCGTGCCGACGACCCGAAGCGCTATCTGCACGAGGTGGCCACGATGGGCTGCCGTACCCGCGTCTTCGAGAACCGCTTCGGACCGAAGACCTCGATCGGCCGCGGCAATATCTCGTTCTCGACCATCAATATCGTGCGCCTCGCCCTGGAGTGCCGCAACATAGAAGACAAGGAGCAGCGCATCGGACAGTTCTTTGCCAAACTCGACCGGATGCTCGAGGTCACGGCAAAGCAACTCGACGACCGCTTCCAGTTCCAGAAGACGGCCTACGCCAAGCAGTTCCCCCTGCTGATGAAGAGCCTGTGGATCGGTGCTGACAAACTGGGTGCCAACGATACCGTGGAGAGCGTCATCAACCAAGGCACCCTCGGCATCGGCTTCATTGGACTGGCCGAGTGTCTGGTTGCACTCGTCGGCAAGCACCACGGCGAGAGCGAGGAGGCCCAGGCTCTGGGACTGAAGATCGTGACCTACATGAGAGACCGCATCAACGTGTTCTGCGAGCAGTACCACCACAACTACTCGGTGCTGGCCACCCCCGCCGAGGGTCTGGCAGGCCGCTTCACGAAGAAAGACCGGCGCGACTTCGGCAAGATAGCCGGCATCACCGACCGCGACTACTATACCAACTCCAACCACGTGCCCGTCTACTACAAATGCTCGGCCCGCCATAAGGCCGAGGTGGAGGCCCCCTACCACGACCTGACCCGCGGCGGCCACATCTTCTACGTGGAGATCGACGGCGACGCCACCCACAACCCGCAGGTCATCATGAGCGTGGTCGACATGATGGACCGCCTGAACATGGGCTACGGCTCGGTGAACCACAACCGCAACCGCTGCATGGACTGCGGCTACGAGAATGCCACGGCCGACCTGAAAGAATGTCCGAAGTGCGGCTCGAAGCACATCGACCGTCTGCAGCGCATCACCGGCTACCTAGTCGGCACCACCGACCGCTGGAACAGCGGCAAACTGGCAGAACTCAACGACCGCGTCACCCATATCGACGACGGCAACCAACAACTCTTTTAACTTCACAGTGCCCCTCCATCGGGGAGGGGCCGGCGAGGGGTTATGGCACTCAGAATTCTCAGTATCATAGAAGACACGATGGTAGATGGTCCGGGCTTCCGGACCTCTATCTATTGTGCCGGCTGCAACCACCAGTGTCCCGGCTGCCACAATCCGCAGTCGTGGGACTTCAACGGCGGCAAGGAGATGACGGTGGAGCAGATCATGCGAGTCGTCGAGGCCGACCCCTACACCCGTGGCGTCACCTTCTCCGGCGGCGACCCCATGTATCAGGCGGCAGAATTTGCCGAACTGGCCCGCCAGATACACCGTCGCACACAGAAAGACATCTGGTGCTACACCGGCTTCACGTTTGAAAGCCTGATTCACGATGACCAGCGCGAACTGCTGGCCGAACTGGACGTTCTCGTCGACGGCCCTTACATCGAGAAGTTCAACGACCCCGACCTGCTTTTCCGAGGCTCCTACAACCAGCGCATCATCGACGTGCCCCGCTCCTTGGCCGAAGGGCGGGTCTGCCTCTATGATCAGTCGTAGACCTGTCTGACACTATGCTCAGTCGTAGATGAGCGTGGTGAGCCGGTCTGGTGCAAAGATGCAGCGGGCCGTTTGCTGCAAGTCGGCAGCAGTCAGGGTGTCGATATGGCGCATGATGTCGCTCAAGTCGCGCAGTTTGCCACTATGCAGGTAGTTCTTGGCAAAGTCGAGGGCAAACTGCTCACGGTTGTCCGAGGCGATGGCCAGTTGTCCCTGCAGTTGCTGTTTGGCCTTGGCCAGCCCGGAGGCCGAGATGGGCGAGCATATCAGTTTGTTCAGTTCGCGGTGTACCAGCCGCAGGCAATGCTTCACGTCGTCCTGGTCGCATCCGAAGTAGATGCACCATGCCCCGGTGTCGCCATAGCACACCATGCTGCTCTCCACACTATACACCAAGCCGTTGCGCTCTCGTAGCGACAAGTTCAGCCGTGAGTTGAGCCCCGGCCCACCTATTATATTATTAAGGAGATAGAGGGCCCAGCGGCGGGGATTGTCAGCGGCATAGGCCTGAGCGCCGATGACGACGTGAGCCTGATGGGTGCCACGCCGGCGGACCACTTCGTGAGGCGGTGTAGGCAGCGAGGGGACGGCAGCACTCGCCGACGGTGCCGACGTCTGAGGTCGCTCTATAGCATTCAGCCGTTTGAGGAGCAGCGAGAGGTTGGCGTTGCCGCTGACGAAAAAGACACTATTGTCAGGGCGGTAGTGACACTGTGTGAAGCGGCGGGCATCGGCGGCGGTGAACAGCCGGACCTGTCGGGCGGTGCCCAGAATGTTGTGGCCCAGGGGATGACCTTCGAACAAGATGTTCTCTATGTCGTCGTAGATAAGTTCGGCGGGAGAGTCTTCATAACTCTTGATTTCATCGCAAACCACTTCACACTCTTTCTCTACCTCGTGTTGTGGGAACACGCTATGGAAGACGATGTCGGTCAAGACATCGACCGCTTTCATGAAATGCTTGTTCTGGATGGCGCAATAGAACACCGTGTCCTCCTTGTTGGTGAAAGCATTGAGTTCGCCACCCAGGCCTTCGATGGCGTTGATGATCTGAACGGCGCTGCGCCGCCCGGTGCCCTTGAACGACAGATGTTCGCAGAAGTGAGCCAGGCCCTCTTCGCCGGGATGTTCATCCCTGGTACCCGCTTTGATGGCTATGCCGCAATAGACGACGTCGGCTGCTGAGGGCAGATGAATCACCCTCAGACCGTTGTCCAGATGGAAAGTATTGTAGTTCATCGGTGCAAAGGTACGAAATAATTGAGAATTGACAATTGATAATTGATAATTATTTCGTACCTTTGCATCCGAAACAAGAAAACAACCGAGATTATGAGAAGAGTAATAGGGATAGGCGAGACGGTGCTCGACATCATCTTCAAGAATGAGCAGCCTGTCAGTGCGGTGCCCGGAGGCAGCACGTTTAATTGTCTGATATCGTTAGGGCGCTGCGGTGTCGATGCTTGCTTCATCAGCGAGACGGGCAACGACCGTGTGGGCCGTAAGATTCTGGACTTCCTCAGCCAGAACGGTGTCGACAGTTCTGGCGTCAATGTCTATCCTGACTCGAAGTCGCCTCTGTCGCTGGCCTTCCTCAACGACGAGAACGATGCCGAGTATCTTTTCTATAAAGACCATCCTAAAGACCGGCTCGACTTCAACTATCCGGAAGTGCACGAAGACGACATCGTAGTGTTCGGTTCCTACTATGCCGTCAATCCCGTCATCCGTCCTCAGGTGCACGGTTTTCTGGAGTATGCCCGTTCGCATGGGGCTATCCTCTACTACGACGTGAACTTCCGTACCTCCCATAAAAACGAGGTGGTAAAACTGACCCCCAATATACTGGAGAACCTCGAGTTGTCGGACATCGTGCGTGGCTCGACAGAAGACTTTGCTGTGATGTTCGGCAAAAGCGACCCCGACGTGATCTATCGGTCGCAGATAGCCTTCTACACCAAGAAGTTTATCTGCACGGACGGTTCACACCCTGTGGAACTGCGAGCCGACGGCGGGTTGAAGAAGCAGTATGCTGTCCGTCAGGTATCGGGGGTGGTGAGCACCATCGGAGCCGGCGACAACTTCAATGCCGGCCTGGTGTATGGCATGATCAAGTGCGGCATCACGAAAGAGATGGTACAGCGCGGTCTGACGGAAAGTCAGTGGGACAGCATCATCGACTGCGCGATGCTGTTCGCCGGCAATGTGTGCCAGAGTTTGGACAACTCTGTCGATTTGGCCTTTGGCAATCAAATGAAAACAGACATACAGTAAACTATTCAAATGATATCAGATAATATTCAATAAGCGATTATGAAACAGATTACAGACAAGATCTACTATGTTGGCGTCAATGACCGCAACAAGACCCTGTTTGAGGGTTTGTGGCCTTTGCCCAATGGTGTGAGTTACAATGCCTATCTCGTGGTCGACGAGAAGGTAGCGTTGATAGATACCGTAGAGGTGGACTTCTTCATGCCGTTTCTGGAGAACATCCGCGAGGTGCTGGGCGACCGCCCCATCGACTATGTGGTGGTGAACCACATGGAGCCTGACCATAGCGGTTCGCTGGCCCTGCTCCGCCAGTTCTATCCCGGCATCGAGATTATCGGCAACAAGAAGACCTTCGACATGATGGCCGGTTTCTACCATCTGACAACGGGTCTGAAAGAAGTGAAAAACGGTGATTCCATCGCCCTGGGAGCCCTCTCGCTCAACTTTGTGCTGACGCCGATGGTGCACTGGCCCGAGACGATGGTCACGCTCTGCGGCACGACGCTCTTCAGCGGCGATGCCTTCGGCTGTTTTGGTGCACTGAACGGTGCCATCATCGATGAGCACATGAACTGCGACTACTTCTGGGATGAGATGGAACGCTACTACTCGAACATTGTCGGCAAGTATGGCACCCCCGTACAGATGGCGCTGAAGAAGTTGGCCGGCGTACCCCTCGACTATATCTGCTCGACCCACGGCCCCGTGTGGCATCAGTATATCGAGAAGGTCGTTGCCACCTACGACCGTCTTTCGAAATATGAGGCAGAGCCCGGTCTGGTCATCTGCTACGGCACGATGTATGGCAACACCGAGCGTGCCGCCGAGGTGATAGCACGTGCTGCCAGCGAGGCCGGCGTGAAGAATATCGTGATGCACAATGTGTCGAAGACCCACCACTCTTATATCATCCGCGACGTGTTCCGCTACAAAGGACTGATTGTCGGTGCCCCCACCTACAACACCGGTCTCTACCACGAGATGGACGTGCTGCTCTCGGAATTGTCGCAGAAGGATATCAAGGGCCGCTATCTCGGATGGTTCGGCAGTTATGGCTGGGCATCGAAGGCCGTGGCCGAGATAGCCAAGTGGAACGACGAGAAACTGAAGTACGAAGCCGTAGGCCAGCCTGTAGAGATCAAGCAGAGCCTGACCCCGGAGACCTTTGCCCAGTGTGAGGCCCTTGGCCGTGCGATGGCTGAGAAACTACTGTAAGGCGGCGATGAGGCCGTCGAGGCTGTCGACCACACGGAGATAGCGGTTCCACGAACCGCGCATCATCCCTTTTTCCTGCAAGTCGTCCAGACAGGCGATGAGTGAATTCCAGAAGCCCTTCATATTATAAAGTATGATGGGCTTCTGGTGGTATTGCAGGGTAGCGGCGGCAGCGACGGTGAAGAGTTCGTCGAGGGTGCCGATGCCGCCCGGCAGCACGATGAAGGCATCGCTCTGTGCCATCATCAGTTCCTTGCGGTCGCTCAAGTCTTCTGTCGGGATGTGTACATCGAGATAGGGGCTCAGACGTCCCATCTCCTCAATCTTGCGAGGCACGATGCCGATGACCATCCCGCCCGCCTCTTTGGCCGAGCGGCTGACGGTGTGCATCAGACCGGCATCGTGGCCACCGAACACGATGGAATGGGCGTTTTTGGCTGCCCACTCTCCTAACTCACGTGCTCTGTCGGAGCACTCCGGATCGATGTTCTGATTAGCAGAACAGAAGATACATAGTTTCATGGTGATGACTGTTTGTTCAGATGGCTTGGTGTCATGATGACGACCGTTTGTTCAGATGGCTTGAATAGTCTGCACCTCCGACTGCTCGCCCCGATAGATGATGTCCATCCTGTAGTTTTGCACATCGTTGTAGATATAGAGTGAGAGCACCTCCTCGTAGGCTGGTTCGTAGTCGAACTCTAGCCGGATGCGTGTGCCGAATATCTCGTTGGACTTTGGCGACAGGGCATCTTCGTGGTCGATGGGGTTGAGGCTGAACAGCGGGTTGGCCTTCGAGAGGACGCGCGGCAATTCTATCTTCAGGTTGTTGTCGGAACTGGTGAACCAACCTGTGAACGTGTCCCACCACCCCTTTTCCGCAGCAGGGTCGTCTGCAGGCTGTAGCACTTTGGTGCCTTGCCGGATGGTGGTCATGATGCGCTGCGGGTCGAGGGAGTAGTTGCGCAGGTATTCCTCGCGAGCCTGTCTCTGCTGTTGCGTCCTGCCGGTGTCTCCCCCCCGCAGTGCCTCCAGGATGCGGTCTCTCTTGTAGTTGACATTGTCCACCCAGCATATCTCTTTGTCGGCCACGACGATAGCCCTGATGCGTGCAATGTCGTCGTAGGTCTTGCCGGGATAGCGGAGTCCCACGGTGTCGAGGTCGACCGTCGAGTGGGCTTCCAGTCTACCTGCCGACTTAGGTACCTTGATGACATCGTATTCGTTCTGGTACATATCGGTGTAGTGGATGCAGAGGAAGACACGCACGTTCTCCAGCGAGATGTCGGAGTGGTTGCTGATGCTGACGTTCATCATGTGGTCGCTGTTCCAGAAGAGCCATTCGCTCTGCGGCTCCATCTCGACATCGAGGTACGACGGCTCGAAGAGCAGGTCGTTGAACGGGGCATAGAGATTTTCCTCGCAGAACTGCATGTCGCTGAGCAACTCATCGTAGACACCCTGGTTGACGCGCCGGAAGAAATGGTCGTGAATCTCCTTCTTGCTACGCTCCATGTCGCCCTTGTCGGCGTAGAGTTTTGCCTTCTGCAGATTGGGGCTGAACAGGCCGCAGCCCTCCATGGTCGAAGCGTAGATGCGGCGCAGGTAGAGGCCTTCGGCGGTCTTCGTCGTATAGTTGCGCATGTTGTAGGAGTCGAGCATATCCGTCAGTTGGACGGCCTGTCGCGGATATTCCTGTGCTGCGAGGTTGAAGCAGTTCATCGCTGCTGCCTCGTTGCCCAGTTGTTTCTCCATCAGACCCTGCAACAGCAGAGAGGGGGCTGTCTTGCCCGGAAACTTCTCATTGTACTGGTCGAGAGTCTGCTGCGCCTTTCTGAAATAACTGTTCATGGCCGGCGACTCCGGCTGAGGCAGCGAGTCGGGCAGCATCGATTCAGGATTGGTGTTGACGACACGGTCGTTGGAAATGCGGGCGTTCTCGGTAGCCCCGATGAGCAGGTTCGACATCGCATTGAGCAGCATGGCCTCGGAGTTGTTGGGATACTGCCGCAGGATGTTGTCCGTATGTCTGAGTGCTTCGCCGGCCTGTCCGCCGTAGATGGCCAGATAGGCCTTGTCTTTCTCCAGACAGAGACGGTCGTACTGCTCCATGTACTCCCGGTAGATGGGTGTGTACTCTTCCAAGTACTGGCGATACATGGTTTTCAGTTCGTCCAGGTCTTTCAGGATCTTCGATTTCAGTTCCTTGTCCTTTTCGTATTGTGCGAAAGCCTCTTCGGTGGAGCGGTCGGCATCTTCGCCGCCGATGAATCCCAGCAGGGCGAAGATGTCGCCATGCATGATGCGGAGAGCCTCGCTGGCCGACGTGTTCCTTACGAGCGTCTCACCGCCACGGGTGGCACCTCGGATGAGCATCCAGGCATCGCTCAGTTGGTCGTAGTCTTTCTGCAACTCGTAGGTGCGCTGTAGAATAGGGAACAGTTTGCGCTTGGCATCGAGGATGCGGGGGTCGACATCGGTATAGTCCTGCCGGGCCATGAAGTCGAGGAACTCGTCGAAGTCGGCCGATCGCATCTGTGCCAGTTCGATGGCGTTGACCACCCTGATGGTCTTCTCGAGGTCGTAGGTGGCATCGGTGTCCCGTTGGGTACTGATAGCCTCGTAGGCATCCACGAACTCGTCGATCGGTCGATAGTTATTCAGGTCGAGCGTCAGTGCTTTGTGGTCTGTACAACTCCACAGCATAGCGGCTATGGAAAGCAATAGTGCTGATGTCAAATACCGGTTCTTCATACACTTGCAGTTTTGATTGGGACAAAGTTACGACTTTTTTCGTGAATACTTCTATTCCTTAACATTCTTTATGCCAAAGAACCGTAAGCAAACTGCCGGGGAGCAGTAGGCAAACTGTTGCCGACAGGCGAGCAAAGTGCCATTCAGCAGCGTTGATATTCATTAATAAAATAAGGTGTGCAAAAAAAATAATTGCCTATAGGCAATGGATAATTGATAATTATTTTGTAACTTTGCGGCCTATAATTATAGCGTTATAATAACAAGACAATTTATTAGTATGTCAGAAGTGAAGAAAATCAAGACTGCACTCATCTCGGTGTTCCATAAAGACGGCCTTGACGAGTTGCTGAAGAAGTTGAATGCAGAAGGCGTAAAGTTCCTGTCGACAGGCGGTACGCAGAAGTTTATCGAAGAGCAGGGCTATGCCTGCCAGAAGGTGGAAGACGTGACCACCTATCCCTCGATTCTTGGCGGTCGGGTGAAGACGCTCCACCCCAAGGTGTTCGGAGGCATCCTGGGCCGCCGCGACAACGAGGGTGACCGCGAGCAGATGGCTAAATACGAGATTCCCGAGATCGACCTGGTCATCGTCGACCTCTATCCCTTTGAGCAGACGGTGGCCAGCGGAGCCTCTGAGGCGGACATCATCGAGAAGATCGACATTGGCGGCATCTCGCTGATTCGTGCCGGAGCCAAGAATTTCAAGGACGTGGTCATTGTGCCGTCGAAAGCCGAGTATGGTGTGCTGCTTGACATTCTGAACAAGAAGGGAGCACAGACCGACATCGAGGACCGCCGTATGTTTGCCGAGCGTGCCTTCGGCGTGAGCAGCCATTACGATACTGCCATCCACGGCTGGTTTGCGAAGAAGTAAGAACATAGAACGAGACTAAACAGTAGAACAGGAATGGGCTTTTTTAGTTTTAGGCAAGAACTGGCCATGGACCTTGGCACAGCCAACACCATCATCATCAGCGATGACAAGATTGTGGTAGACGAGCCTTCTGTCGTTGCGCTCGACCGTCGCACCGACAAGATGATAGCCGTGGGCCAGCAGGCTAAGATGATGTATGAAAAGACGCACGACAGTATCCGGACCATCCGTCCGTTGCGTGACGGTGTGATTGCCGACTTCTCTGCCTGCGAGCAGATGATGCGCGGCCTGATCAAGATGGTCCACACGGGCCGTCACTTCTTCTCACCCTCGCTCCGTATGGTCATTGGTGTGCCCAGCGGTTCGACGGAAGTGGAGTTGCGTGCCGTTCGCGACTCGGCCGAGCATGCCGACGGTCGTGACGTCTATCTGATATTCGAGCCGATGGCAGCCGCCATAGGTATCGGCATCGACGTAGAGGCCCCTGAGGGCAATATGATTGTAGATATCGGCGGCGGTACCACGGAGATTGCCGTCATCTCGCTTGGCGGCATCGTGTCGAACAGCAGTATCAAGGTGGCCGGCGACGACCTGACGGCCGACATTCAGGAGTATATGTCGCGTCAGCACAACCTGAAGGTGTCGGAACGTATGGCCGAGCGCATCAAGATCAACGTAGGCTCGGCACTGACCGATCTGGGCGACGATGCTCCCGACGACTATGTGGTGCATGGTCCTAACCGTATCACGGCCCTGCCGATGGAGGTGCCCGTATGCTATCAGGAGATAGCCCACTGTCTGGACAAGACGGTGGCCCGCATCGAGTCGGCCGTGCTCTCCGCTCTGGAGAATACGCCTCCCGAACTGTATGCCGACATAGTGAAGAACGGTATTTATCTGACCGGTGGCGGTGCACTGTTGCGCGGCCTTGACAAGCGTCTGACCGACAAGATCAACATTCCCTTCATTGTGGCCGAGGATCCCTTGCACTGTGTAGCCAAGGGTGCCGGCATTGCCCTGAAGAACGTCGACCGTTTTTCGTTCCTCATGAGATAGGATGCACAATCTGCTGGCATTTCTCACCAAGCACTACCACTGGCTGCTCTTCCTCTTTCTGGAAGTGGTCAGTGGTGTCCTGCTGTTTCACTACAACAGTTATCAGGGCAGTGTGTGGATATCGTCAGCCAATGTTGTGACGGGCATGGTCTACGATTGGGCCTCAGATGTCGAGCACTATCTGTCGTTAGAGAATCAGAATGCCAATCTCTCCCAGCGTAACATCTTCCTGGAACAAGAGGTAAGCCGCCTGCGCCGTCAGATGATGGATATGGGCGTTGACTCGACCGAGATGGAACGTCAGGAGATGCAGCATATCAGCCAGTTCGAGTGGATACCCGCCAAAGTAGTGTCGAACTCCGTCAACCATCTGGATAATCTGATGACCATCGACCGCGGCAGTGCCGACGGTGTGGAAGCCGACATGGGGGTGGTCTGTGGTACCGGTCTGGTGGGCGTCGTCTATCAGGTCAGCGACCACTACTCGGTGGTGCTGCCACTGCTAAACCGGCGGTCACGCATCAGTTGTGTCATCCGTGGCAGGGGCTATTTCGGCTATGTCACCTGGAATGGCGAGAACTCAATGAGGGCTGTGGTGGAAGACATACCGCGCCATGCCCGATTCGAGAAAGGCGACTGGCTGGAGACCAGCGGCTTCTCGGCCATCTTCCCTGCCGGTGTCTCTGTGGGCAAGATTGTCGATGTGGAAGACTCGCCCGACGGCATGTCGTACCGGCTGCACATTCTGCTGTCTACCGACTTCTCCACCTTGCGTGATGTCTGTGTGCTGACCGACAAGAGCATGATTGAGCGGATGCGGTTGGAGAAAGCAGCCCTCGACTCGCTCGAACAGTATAATCATAATAACCATTAGTCCGCACATGCTGCTTGATTCCCTTCACCGCCTGACCTTGTTGGTACTGCTCTGTCTGGTGCAGGCCCTGCTGTTCAATCGCATCCGGATAGACCATTGCATCCTGCCACTGGTCTATGTCTATTTTGCCATCATCTTCCCAAGGAACTACCCCAAGTGGGCGTCGCTGCTATGGGCCTTCTTCATGGGTTTGTGTATCGATGCTTTCTCCAACACCCCCGGTCTGGCAGCGGGCAGCATGACACTGGTGGCTGTTCTGCAGCCCTACCTGCTGGAACTCTTCCTGCCCCGTGATGCCGAGGACACCATCAAGGCATCAGCCCGGTCGCTTGGCTGGGGCAATTTCGTGTCGCTGGCATCCATCTTGGTAATCATCTATTGCGTGGTGTTCTTCACACTCGAATCATTCAGTTTCTTCAACTGGCTCAACTGGTTGGAGAGTATCTTCGGCAGCATTGTGCTCACTTTGATATTGATATTTACTTTTGAGAGTGTCAGGAAGAGGTAGGCGGTGAAGAATCATGAATACGATTATCGGCAATACGTGATCGGTGGCGTGGCTGTGTTCATTGTCATCACCTACATCATTCGTCTCTTTATGCTCCAGTTGATGAGCGACGAGTATAAGAAGAATGCCGATTCCAACGCTTTTTTGAAGAAGATTGACTATCCGTCGCGCGGCATCATCACCGACCGCAATGGCGAATTGATGGTCTACAACCAACCGGCCTACGACATCATGGTGGTGATGAACGAAGCCAAGCATCGCCTGGACACTACGGAACTCTGTCAGACCCTCGACATCAGCCGTGAGGATTTCGATGCTCGGATGTCTGCCATCAAGGACCGTTCGAAGAATCCCGGCTACTCGCCCTTCACCCAGCAGATCTTCATGAATCAACTGTCAGACGAGGAGTTCAGCATGTTTCAAGAGAAGATCTACCGTTTCCCCGGCTTCTATGTCCAGAAGCGCAGCATCCGCCAGTACGAATATCCCTATGCCGCCCATGTGCTGGGCGATGTGGCAGAGGTGTCGCAGGGCGAGATAGAAGCCGACGACTACTACCAGCCGGGCGATTATATCGGCAAGTTGGGTGTGGAACGCTCCTACGAGAAATATCTGCGTGGTGAGAAAGGTGTCCAGATACTACTGCGTGATGCCCACGGACGAATCCAGGGCAGTTACCGTCATGGCGAATTAGACCATCAGCCGGTGCCCGGAAAAGATCTCACGTTGGGCCTCGACCTCCAACTGCAGGCATTGAGCGAACGCTTGCTGGAGGGCAAGATCGGGGCTGTCGTCGCCATCGAGCCAAAGACCGGCGAGGTGCTCTGCATGGCCAGTTCGCCCAGTTACGACCCCCGCATCATGGTAGGCCGCAAGCGTTCGAAGAGCCAGCGCGAACTGAGCCTTGATGCCTGGAAGCCCTTGCTCAACCGTTCTATCATGGGCCAGTATCCGCCGGGCTCCACTTTCAAGACCACACAGGCCCTGACCTACATGACAGAGGGAATCATCACCGCCGAGACAGCCTTTCCCTGCTATCATGGCTTCGTCTTCAAGGGTCTGCGTGTAGGCTGCCACGGTCACGGTTCGCCGCTGTCGCTGGTACCGGCCATCTCTACATCGTGCAACGGCTATTTCTGCTGGGGCCTCTACTATATGATAAATAATAAGGAGAAATACGGTTCTGTGCAGGTGGCTATGAACAAGTGGCGCGACTATATGGTGTCGATGGGCTTCGGCTATCAGTTAGGCATCGACCTGCCTGGCGAGAAGCGCGGCCTCATACCCAATGCCCAGTTCTACGACAAAGCCTACAAGACCTGGAACGGCCTGTCGGTCATCTCTATCGCCATCGGTCAGGGTGAGGTCAATGCCACGCCGCTACAGATAGCCAATCTTGGAGCCACCATTGCCAACCGTGGTTGGTTTATCACCCCCCATGTGGTCAAGCAGATAGAAGGCATCCCGCTGGACACGCTCTATACCAAGCGTCGCTATACGATGGCCAGTCGCGAAGCCTACGACTATGTGGTGAAAGGCATGCGGTCGGCCGCCCTGGGCGGTACCTGCAAGGCCCTGGCCCACTACGACTTCACCCCTTGCGGCAAGACCGGTACGGCTCAGAACCGCGGCCACGACCACTCCGTGTTCATGGGTTTTGCCCCGATGGACGACCCGAAGATTGCCGTTGCCGTCTATGTGGAGAACGGCGGGTGGGGTGCAACCTATGGTGTGCCCATTGGCGGTTTGATTATGGAACAGTATTTGCATGGTGAACTGTCGGAGGCCTCGGAGAAGAAAGCCACCGACATACAGAACAAACGTATCAACTATGGCTCAGAAATCAGATAAGAAGCCGGGTGTGCTCCGTTCCCTAGACTGGTGGACCATCCTCATCTACGTCGCCCTGCTGTCGTTTGGCTGGGTGAGCGTATGTGGTGCCAGTTATACCTACGGCGATACCGACCTGCTGTCGCTATCTTCACGCTCCGGCATGCAGATAGTATGGATAGGCACCTCATTGCTGCTGGGCTTTGTACTACTGCTGCTCGACGACCGCTACTACAGCACCTTTGCCTATGTGCTGTTTGGCGTGATGCTCGTCTTGCTCTTTGCGACGATATTCAACCCACACTCTATCAAAGGTTCCCGCTCGTGGCTGGTCTTGGGCCCCTTGCGCCTTCAGCCGGCCGAGTTTGCCAAGTTCACCACCGCCTTGGCCTTGGCAAAGTTTATGGACCGCTACGACTATGACATCCATAGAACAAAAGACCTGATCTGTACCTTAGCCTTCATCTTCGTGCCCATGCTGTTCATCGTGGGGCAGCGAGAGACCGGTTCGGCACTGGTCTACCTGTCGTTATTCCTGATGCTCTATCGCGAAGGGATGACGGGCAGCGTCTTGTTCACCGGGGTGGCAATGGTCGTCTATTTCGTCATTGGCATCCGCTTTGCCGAACCGACGATTCTCCATACCTCCACGTCGGTGGGCAAATTCGTTGTCTTCCTGCTGATACATCTGTTTTCGTCGGCCATGATTGGTGTCTACTGCAAGAGTTGGCGCGAGGCTTTCAGCGTGTTTGGTGCCTGTCTGGGACTGACCCTGCTGAGTCTGCTCTTCTCTCTGTTTGTCATCCCCTTCGACCTGTTTTGGGTTCAGGTGGGCATTAGTGTCTTGCTGGTGCTTTATCTGTTGTGGCGTGCCTTTGCAGCACAGGTCAAGTCCTACCTGTGGATAGCGGGTTTTGCCGTCGGTTCCATCTTCTTCTTCAGTTCAGCCGACTATGCGCTGAACCATGTGCTGGAGAAGCACCAGCGCACCAGAATCAATGTGTTGCTGGGTTTGGAGGACGACTTGAAGGGAGCGGGGTATAATGTTCACCAGAGTGAGATAGCCATCGGTTCCGGCGGACTGGAAGGCAAGGGTTTCCTGAACGGTACGCAGACCAAACTGAAATATGTGCCCGAGCAGGAGACCGACTTCATCTTCTGCACCGTTGGCGAGGAAGAGGGATTCGTAGGTGCCGCCGGTGCACTGCTGCTGTTTCTGGCGCTTATTCTGCGCCTCATCCGTTTATCCGAACGTCAGACGTCTACATTCGGTCGTGTCTACGGCTATTGTGTACTTTCTGTGTTCCTGTTCCACGTATTCATCAATGTAGGCATGGTGCTGGGGTTGACGCCCGTCATAGGCATCCCATTACCATTTTTCTCCTACGGCGGCTCGTCGCTGTGGGGCTTTACGTTCCTGCTGTTTATCTTCCTGCGTATTGATGCCGGTCGGCAGGTCAGCACAATCTAAGGCTGCTGCTGTGCAGCCAGCGTGAGTCCTATATCGGTGATGCCGGGCAGGATGTAGCGGTTCATGTTGTGATGAATACTGACACGAAGCGTGTCGTCGGCCACTATGGCTATCGTACTCAGAGGAATATCATATTGCAGATGGCTGACCCCTTTGCCAAGAGGTATGCCATCGCGGTCGGTCATGGCGATGTCGACGGTATCGCTATGGCTGATGCCGGAAGGTCTTGCCTCCTGTCGGACGACGAGCGACAGGTTTCTGTAGGGGAAGTCCATGGTAGCCCTGAGTCCCATCGTCATCGTGTAGTGTCTGAAGTCGTCGGAGGGTCCTATCTCAAACGAGACAGTATCCTCCTTCTCCCAGCCCCCGACGGACACAGGTTCATAATGGCTGTAGAACGGTCTCTTCTGACAAGCCGCCAAGACCATGACCACCAGTATCGCCGCAGTGATGGTCCATCTATTCTTTCGGCTCATGTTTCGGCTCGTTCTTCGTCTGTGCCTCCTGTGGTTTCCCCTCCTGTGGTTTCTGCTGATGCTGTCTTTTGTCTTTATGCTGAGTGGCCGCTTTCTGCTGCTGGGCCGGTGCTTTCTGCTGCTGAGCCGGTACCTTCTGTTGCTGGGCGGCCGGTGTCTCTCCTCCATGAGCAGCCTGTTGTTGCGGTTTCTTCTTTTTCTTCTTCTTGCTCTTGTCGAAACGGGTAATGCTGTCGCCGGCCAACAAGTCGACCGTTCCCTCCTGCTGATGCTGCTTCTGTTGATGCTCGTCTTGCAGTCCGGCCGGTTTCTCCCCGTGGCGGTTCATTTCGATAATCTGCTTGGCCCGTTCAGCCGTGATGGTCTCCAGATTGGCAGCGATACGTTTGTCGGTAGAGTAAGTGATAAGACCGGCCAGGATGTCGGCCTTGAAGTAGAAGTAGTCAGCATCAAGTGTCTGCAGCACTATCTCGCGGTTGGGCAACTTCCGTCCATGTTCGATATAGTCGTCCACCTCGTAGTTCAGGCAGCACTTCAACTTGGCACACATACCCGCCAGTTTCTGCGGGTTGAGCGAGATGTCCTGATAGCGGGCAGCACCGGTAGAGACGCTCACAAAATTCTTCATCCAGGTGGCACAGCACAGTTCCCGTCCGCACGGTCCGGTACCCCCGATTCGGCCAGCCTCCTGCCGGGCTCCGATTTGCTTCATCTCGATGCGGACATGGAAGGCCGCCGCCAAGTCTTTGATCAGTTGCCGGAAGTCCACACGTTCGTCGGCGATATAGTAGAAGATGGCCTTCTGTCCGTCGCCCTGATACTCCACATCGCCTATTTTCATCTTCAGTCCCAGATTCTTGGCTATCTCACGGCTTTCTATCATGGTAGCATGCTCACGTGCCTTCGCCTCGTGAAACTTGTCCATGTCCACCTGTCGTGCCAGTCGGTAGATGCGTTTGATGTCGTCAGCACTCTTCAAGTTGGCCTTTTTGATCTGCAGGTTCACCAGCCGTCCGGTCAGTGTCACTACACCGATGTCGTGACCCGGACTGGCCTCAACGGCCACGATGTCGCCCTTTTTCAGCGGCAGGTTATTGATGTTGTGATAATAGCCTTTACGAGTATGTTTGAACTGCACCTCGACCAAGTCGGTAGACTCCATGTTGCCCGGCACGTCGGCCAGCCAGTCGTAGGTGTTCAACTGTCGGTCCTGTCGACCCACGGCAGCCCGGCAGAGTCCTCTGTCGCACCCCGTTCTTATCTCATAGGTTCTCTGTTTCTCTTCCATATTATTATTTCTGTATAAGCAAGATGATTATTTGCAGTGCGAAGTCGAAGAACACGATTTTCGCATTAGCATTTTGTCCGATGTCTCGCAGACACCGGTTGGCCAAGTCGTTGAACTGTATCACGTTGGCTTCGTTGATGAATCGGGCGAAGTTGCGGGCAAAGTTCTCCTCTTCCTGTGTCATATAGCAGAGGTCGGCCTGCTGGAAGTTGTACATGAAGTTTTCGCGTATCAACCGAAGGAAGAACTCCAGGAATCGTTTCTGTTTCTCTCTTCCGAAGGCTGCCAGCGCGTCGCTCCATTTCCGGAGGTCCCTCACATTCCGCATATATGCCAGTCGCATCAGCATGATGAAGAGGTCGAGAAACTGCTCGTTCTCGCTGCCCACCTGTAGTGACTGGAGGGCTTTTATCCACGAACCGTTGACCATCCGGCTGATGCGCCGTGCCGACTCAGCATCGATGCCTCGCCGTTCGACGAGTGCCTGTCGGATGGTCTCGTCCGGCAGTTTTTTCACGTCGATGCGCTGTACGCGGCTTCTGATGGTCTCTAACAGTTTGTCCGGCTCTTGGCACACCATCAGGAATACCGTCTGCGAAGGCGGCTCCTCGATGAGTTTCAGCAGTTTGTTGGCACACTCTATATTCATGCGTTCCGGCAGCCAGATGATGCTGACCTTATAGCCGCCCTGGCTCGACTTCAGCGACAGTTTTCTGACCAGTTCGTCGCTCTCGCCTGCCGTGATGATGGCCTGTTGGTTTTCGGCTCCGATAGCGGCCAGCCACTGGTCGATGGTGAAATAGGGCCCTTGCATGATCAACTCGTGCCATTCGCGGGCAAAGTCGTCGCTCACCGGTTTGTGGTCGGTGCTCATCGACGGCAGTTTGATGGTGGGGAAGGTGAAGTGCAGGTCGGGATGCTCCAGTTTGCGGAGCATAGGGGGCTCAGGGGATGATGGGACCCCAGCCCCTCGCTCCAGCAGATAGCAGGCGAAGGCCACGGCCAAGGCCAGTTTTCCGCTGCCGGCCGGTCCGCAGAGCATGATGGCATGCGGCAGACGGCCCTCTTTGACCATCTGCGTCAGGCGCTCTTTCACCTCCTCCTGTCCGATTACCTCGTCAAACCTCATCCTTCTTAAACTTCTAACCCATATACCTTTTACCTAAACACTTATGCCTCCGACCTTTGACCTCAGACCTCCGATCTCAGACCTTTGACGATTTCCACCACCGACTCCACGGCACCCACGGTGTAGAAATGGATGTCGTTGACCCCGTGGGCATACAGTTCCCGACACTGCCGGGTGGTCCATTCGATGCCCAGTTGTCTGGCATCCTCATCCGTGTGGCACTTCACGATCTCTCTGGCCAGCGGTTCAGGAATGTCACAGTGGAAGGTACGTGGCACCACCGTCAGTTGGTTCAGTTTAGCCATCGGTTTGATGCCCGGAATGATAGGCATCGTGATACCCATCTGTCTGGCTTTCTCCACGAAGGCGAAATATTTGTCGTTGTCGAAGAACAACTGAGTGACCGCATATTGTGCGCCCAGTTGCTGCTTCTCCAACAGATACAGCATGTCCCGTTCCAGATTAGGCGCCTCCTCGTGTTTCTCGGGATAGCAGGCCACACCGATGTCGAACCTCGGTCCCGGGTTCTTGATGGGCGACCCATCGGCAAAGAATCCCTCGTTGAACCGCTGCACCTGCCGTATCAGGTCCGTCGTATGACAATGTCCGCCGGGCGTCGGTTTAAACACCCGGTCGTCCTTCGCCTTGTCGCCACGCAACAGCAGCAGATCGGTGATGCCGAGGAACTGCAGGTCGAGCAGTTCATACTCTATATCATCGATGGTAGCCCCGCTGCAGATGATATGCGGTTGGACGGGCACCCCGAATCGCTGTTGGATGGCCGCCGCTACGGCGATGGTGCCCGGCCGGCGGCGCACCTGCTGACGTTCGTAGCGTCCGTCGCCCAGTTCGCGGTAGACAAACTCGCTGTGGTGCGTTGTGATATTGATGAATGCCGGGTCCAGTTCGCACAACTTCTCGATGTCGCGAAACAGCCCCTCGGTGCCCGTCCCCTTCAGTGGGGGCAGCACCTCAAACGAGAACTGATGCTCGTTCTGATTCCCTTTAACAAGATTTGCAACAGCCATAATAGGATGCAAAGTTACAAAAAAAACCTTTCACGCATCATGTTTTCACATTATTTATATCTTTTACGTCTTACGGAAAGAGAATTCTTTCGTATATTTGCAACCGTATGACGACAATTGCACTCTTTGTACTGGTAGGAGCGGTGGTGCTGCTCCTGTTTATAGCGGTAGCCGTGTTGGTGATCTACAACCGCTTAGTGATGCTTCGCAACAAGGTGCGGGAAGCCTTCTCCACGATGGATGTCTGTCTGAAGAAGCGCCACGACCTGATTCCCGCCCTCGTTGAAGTGGTGAAGGGCTATGCCGGCCACGAGTCGGAAGTGTTGCAACAGACGGCCCGGATGCGAGCCCGTGCTGCCGAGGGCGACCTGCGCTCGGCCATCGACGGCGAGGTGCATATCGGCGACGCCCTGCGCCGGGTGTTTGTCGTTGCCGAGGGCTACCCCGACCTGAAAGCCAACGAGAACTTCCTCAACCTGCAGCAGAACCTGTCGCAGATAGAAGATGAAATAGCCCGTTCGCGCCGCTACTACAACGGCAGCGTCCGTGAGTTCAACAACCAGTGCCAGATGTTCCCCCTGAACCTCATCGCCTCGCTCTTCGGTTTCCGGGAGATGCCGATGTTTGCCGTCAGTGACGACAGCGAACGGCAGGTGCCCACCACCTTTAATAATAGTGCACCGGTCTCATCTCCCTTATTGGGCAGTACGCCCGTCTCCTCCATCCCTCGTGAAGGGTTGGGGGTGGGATTACTCCTTTTGTTGCTGCTCTCATCCGCCACAGCCCTGGCCGACCGCAAGGGTTTCCATTTCGAGAGCATCGACATAGAGGCACAGGTGACCAAGAGCAACGAGTGGCACGTCACCGAACGTCTCGACGTCGTGTACGACTATCCCCGCCACGGCATCTACCGCTACATACCTGAGGCCTTCTCGCTCAACCACGACCTGGCCGACATCGAGGGCGGACCGTCGCGCCTCGAAAAGTTCCACTACCAGAGCAAGATCAGCGACCTGGTGGTAGAAGGGTGGCCATACGAGACCAAGACGGAAGACGACAATTTCATCATCCGTCTGGGTGATGCCGACCGTGAGGTGACAGGCCGTCAGACTTATATTATCCACTACACCTATGCCTACCGTGACGACCGGGTGGCGGCCTACGACTACCTGTTCCACACCATCCTGGGCACCGACTTCGACACCACCACCGACCGTTTCACCTTCCACATCACCTTCGAGAAGCCACTGCCCGACAACATCGCCGAGCGGCTGCGCATCTACAGCGGAGCGTACGGCGACCAGAACAATATCGTCAGTGACCTCACCGTCCGTGCCACCCCCACCGAGATTAGCGGTCAGGCAACAAATATCAAGCCCAATCAGGGCGTGACACTCTTCGCCCTACTGCCACAGGACTACTACGAAGAGGTGCCTGCCGTCAACTATCTGTGGCATTACCTCTTCCTTGCCCTCACCGTCGTGTTCATCATCGCCCTCATCGTGGCCCTCATCATGGTGCGCCATCCCCATATCACCAAGAGCATCGAGTTCTATCCCCCCGAAGGCATCAGCCCCGCCGAGGTAGGCACCATCATCGACGACTCTGCCGACCTGCGCGACCTCGCCTCGCTCATCCCCTGGCTGGCCGGCGAGGGCTATCTCACCATCCGCGAAGAGAAACGCAAGGGGCTGATGAGCAAACTGACGGGCAAGACCGACGTCATTCTGACCAAGCAGAAAGACCTGCCCAAGCAGGCCCCGAAATATCAGCGTCTGCTCATGGAGATGCTCTTCAAGGATGTCACCGAGTCGAACATGAGTTTACTCGGCCAGCAGCCCGACACCATTCATAAGATACGGAAAGCCCTTTGCGACGTCTTCAAGGGCGAGCGCAAACTGACCAAGTACAACCTGTCCTACCTGCTCTATTTCCCTGTAGCCATCTTCGGCTCGCTCGTGCTGGGCACCAACAGTGTCGAGCGCACCTTCGATCCGAAAATATTGCTGCTGGCAGGCTTCCTCTTCGGCTTCACCTTCGTGTACGGCATGATTCTGCGTCTCGTCATGAGCGGTGGCGACAGCATCACGACATGGTGGAAGAGACTGCTCGTCAGTGGCGGCAAGTTCGTGCTGATGCTCGTCTGCTTCGCCGTCTACTTCTTCCTGGTCGATGCCTACGGTTCGCCCATGAGTCTGACTGGGGTGTTCGGCCTCTTCCTCGTCACCTTCGTGCTTGGCGAGATGGCAGGGCGCTTCAATGTCAACACCCCCTATCGCACCGAGATGATGGGCCGTCTGTTGGGCTTCCGCGAGTTTATCAGCACGGCCGAGCAGAGCCGCTTGGAGAGTCTGCAGCAGGACGACCCGCAGTATTTCTATAAGATTCTGCCCTACGCCATGGCCTTCGGCCTGAGTGACAAGTGGGCCACGCTGTTCAAGAACATCGCCGTCGAACAGCCCGACTGGTACCAGTCGACGACGCCCCTCATGGGCTACGCCATGGCCAGCCACCTGGCTTCCAGCCTCACCTCGTCGGTCAACGATGCCATCACCACCATCAACCACAGCAACGACGGCGGTGGCAGCGGTTTTGGCGGTTTTGGCGGCGGTGGCGGCTTCTCCGGCGGCGGTGGCGGCGGCGGTGGCGGCGGCAGTTGGTAAATGTGCCGTCAGTGCCCATTTGCCTGTCAGTCATCTGCCGTCACCTGTCAGTCATCTGCCGTCACTCGTCTCCAGCCATTGCTGTAAGCGGCTGAAGGCCGGTGCGAGCAGTGTTGTTTCTATTTCCTGTCCTGTAGGCGAGCGGAAGATGCACCGCCGCTGTTTAGGCAGCAGTGTGCAGACGTGGTGGATATTGACCAGAGTGCTGCGGTCGGCCCGGACGAAGATCTCGTTGTCCAACATCTTCTCCAGTGCACCCAGTCCCATGAGCACCGTATCTTTGGTATAGAAAGTGACGATCTGCGAGTAGTTGCCGTCGCCCTTGAAGTAGACAATATCCTTGACGTCGACTACAATCGTTCCGCTGGCCGTTCGCAGTGTGATGCGCTGTTCGATATTATGCTCTGTCATCTTCACGATATCCTTTGCCAGGGTGCTGGCCTTCGTCTCTTCGATGGCTTTCTGTCTGATGGCCGCAATCTGCTCTTCCCTTTGTATATTCTCCCGTTGCAGCCGCATCATCCGACGGCGGTGGCGACGCTTCTCATACCAGCGGGTGACGGCCCAAACAACGAGCGACAGCAGTGCCAGGACGATGAGCCACACCCACCAGTGCTGCCACCAGCGCAGCGGCGGATCGATATAGGTGTCTTCTTCGTCGTAGGCTAGCAGGTCGGCGGGCCGGAATGAGATCATCTCCTCTACGCCGGCCAGCCAGATGGTGCCGTCGGCCGTCTCGCCCATGGTGGCCATGAGCGGTTCGAGCATGGTGAAGCCGTTGCGGTGGTCGTAGAAACGGGTGTCGCTGACGACGTAGTCACGGCTGATGCGGCTGACGAACAGTCCGTCGATGACGGCCACCACCAGGTAGCCTTTCGGCGATACGTGCAGCGCACGCACCTCATGGCCTGCCAGCCCTGGCATGTCTAATGGACTGACCTTGCCGTTGCGGATGACGAACAGCGAGTCCTTCGACGGAAACAGGATGTTGCCCTGTGCGTCGCGCTCCATGGTGGTGACGATGAGGCGCTCGCCTTCCTGATGGATGCCACCCGGTGTGGCCGACGGTTCATAGGCTGCCTTCTGCCCGTCGCAATAGAGTCCGAAGGTGGTGCCCACCCATAGCCGCCCCTGTCCGTCGTCGGCGGCACACCAGGGGTGGGGGATACTGGTCGTGAGGGTGTCGAGGCGGCCACTGGCCGGGTCGTAGGCTGTCAGGCACTTGCGGCTGCCCACGATGAGTCGTC
>DETM01000042.1:0-639 GCA_002361655.1 Prevotella sp. UBA3288
GACATTGCTTCAATCTCGTGGACTCCACGTTGAGAATGTTGCACGTACGGAGAACTATCTCCGTCATATCGGCTATTACAGATTTAGTGCTTATCTTTATCCTCTTTTGACAACACCGTGGGTGGGAGAACGAACCGCTGTGGCGATGATTCCAACTGTAAGCACATAGCAATTAGAGTAATGAGTATATGGCACAGATAGACGATTTCTTTATGTACGAGAACCGCGTGGAGGGCATCACTGATGCCGACTACCAGCGGGCGAAGCCTTACGTGGAAGCGGCGCAGGCATTCGCGCAGACCACCTATCAGAGCATCTACATCATCGACTACTACCGCAAGAACTTCCTCTACGTGTCGGACAATCCGCTCTTCCTCTGCGGCCACACCGCCAACGAGGTGCGCCAGATGGGCTACGGATTCTACCTGAGCCATGTGCCCGATGACGAGGTGCCGATGCTCACCGAACTGAACCGCTCCGGCTTCCGCGCCTTCTACGACGAGCCTGTGGAGAACCGCCGCCAGTGCATGATGTCTTACGACTTCCACATCACCAATGGCAATCGCCTGCTACTCGTCAATCACAAGATTACGCCCCTTGCCATGACCGACGGTGGCCGCGTCTGGCTCGCCCTCTGCA
>DETM01000042.1:697-892 GCA_002361655.1 Prevotella sp. UBA3288
CCGTCTCGCTCTCGCCCCACAAGGATGCCGGACACATCGAGTTTTTCCAGTTCCATACAGGTGAGAAGCGCGAGTACTCACTGGAGGGCCACCGCTGGAAGAGTCGCGAGACGATTACCCTGAAGCCCGAAGAGAAGCAGATCCTGACGCTCTCGGCCCAAGGCTACACCATGAAGGAGATAGCCGAGAAGATGC
>DETM01000042.1:965-1095 GCA_002361655.1 Prevotella sp. UBA3288
AGTTCTACCGCCGCCAGATTTTCGAAAAGCTCGACGTGCAGAACATCACCGAAGCCCTCGCCTTGGCCACCAACTACGGCCTCATCTAAGCCGACATTCCCACGGTTTTAACATATTTTGTTACCCAAAT
>DETM01000042.1:1159-3688 GCA_002361655.1 Prevotella sp. UBA3288
AGAATTACCCATTTGGGTAGTAGATCTATTTGGTCATTTCATTTATTTTGCGGGCAAAAACTCGTAAGGATATGAAAAGACTGATTCTATTTTCAATGATGTGCCTCGTGGCGATAGCCTCGACAGCACAAAGCATCAGCGGACGGGTTATTGATGAGCAGGCCCAGCCGGTGCCGTTTGTCAACGTTGTGCTTGTCAACCGTGCCGACTCCGCTTTCGTTGCAGGAGCCGTTACTAAGGATGATGGAACTTTCTCTATTGCCACCGAACGTAACGATGGCTTGCTGAAAGTATCGAGCGTAGGATATATAATAAGGTATATAGACGCACGGCAGGGTAACGTGGGCAACATTCAGATGCAGCCCGACACACAAACACTTGGTGAGGTCGTGGTGAAGGGCGAACGTCCACAATACAAAATGACCACGGGAGGCATGACCGTTGATATTCAGAACTCACTGCTGAAGGATGTCGGCACTGCTGACGATGTGCTATCGATGCTACCACAAGTACAAGGCAGCGACGGTAACTTCACCGTCTTTGCAAAGGGTACGCCTGAAATCTACATCAACAACAAAAAGGTGCAGAATGCCCGTGAACTGAAACAGTTAAAGTCCACCGACATCAAGAGCGTGGATGTCATTACTTCACCTGGTGCCAAGTACAATGCAGAAGCCGTGGCGGTCATCCGCATAAAGACGAAGAAGCATCAGGGCGACGGCATCAGCATGGAGGCATATAGCCAAGTAAAATTTAATGAGAAGTGGACAACCTACGATGATGCCACAGTGAAATACCGCACGGGCGGTTTGGAAGTGTTCGGAAACATGATGATCAATAACGGCAACCATTCCGAGGACAATACAGTAACGACTGACATCCGGGCAAACGATAATCACGTAAACATCATACAAGTATGTCCCAACAACTTCTGGTACACCATGCTTGGCGGACAGATAGGAGCCAATTACGACTTCAACGATGAAAACTCCATCGGTTTCTCCTACACTTTAAGCGGCTCGCTCTATGAGGGTGGAACGGTTCAGGCACAGCAGACCATCACACGAAACAACGCCCTCGAAGGAATGGTTGACCAATTTATTGAAATGAATATAAGTGACCGCCCGCAGCATGAGGCAAACATCTACTATGTGGGCAAGGCCGGGAAACTCGGCATTGACTTCAACGGTTCGTGGATATGGAAGAAAAACGTGCGTGACCAGGCATCCTTTGAACATAGTCTGCAACTGGCCGACCGTACCGTGACTACCCACAACGAGAACCGCAACCACATGTTGGCAGGAAAACTGGTGCTGACCTATCCGATATGGAAAGGCGAACTGAGTGCTGGCACGGAAATGTCACGTTCCAACAGCCACGGTATCTATAGTAATGTGGAGCAAGTGGTGGCTCCATCCAATGACGAAATCAAGGAAAGCAACGTAGCGGGATTTGCAGAATACAAGTTGAAGTTGGGTGATTGGAGTCTCAACGGCGGACTGCGTTACGAGGCCGTCACGTCCGACTACTATTCCTTCGGTCAGTACCAAACAGAGCCGAGCCGTAAATACCACGACCTGTTTCCTAATCTCTCCGTCGGTTGGCAAAAGAACAAATGGGGCATCCAACTGGGCTATAACAAGCGCATCAGCCGCCCCAACTATCAGGCTCTGAACTCAAACGTACAATATGACAATCGCTATGAGTACGAGGGTGGAAATCCTTTGTTGCGTCCTACCATCAAGCAGAACCTCGACCTTAATGTCACCTACTCGTGGCTGAACTTTGCGGCGGGCTACAGCCACAACAAGGACATGCGTTTGAACTTTGGCAGTCTGTATCAGGAAGGAACGGAGATCACCATCTGGACCAACCGCAACTTTGACAAGTTTGAGAGTTACAACGCCTCTCTGACGGCCTCGCCCAAGTTCGGTTTCTACAGTCCCACGCTGACCCTCAGTTACTGGCAGCAGAACTTCGATACCCAAGCATACGGCCTCGCCACGAAACGCAACGAACCTGAATGGCAGATAAACTTCCGCAACTGGTTTACTATCGACAAGACAACAAAGGCTATGCTCTATCTGCATTATTCCACCAGCCACGACTACGGCTTTAACCACTATGCCCATGAGTTTAACATCAACGCCCGAGTACAGAAAAATTTCCTCGACGGCAATCTCACCGCAGCCCTCTTTGCCAACGACATCTTCCGAAATCTCCGTGAACGCTGGACGGGCTACTATCCCGTCACCACGATGGGCAAGGATGCCTATGTCTATACGCAGTACATCGGCGCATCCCTCACGTATAACTTCAACGCTACCCGAAGTAAGTACAAAGGTACGGGTGCTGGCAACGATGAAAAGAACCGCTTCTAAACCGCAATAACTATGCACAACAGTTTTAAATACATAAATCTCTCTTGGGCTGTGGTGGGCATTTGTGAGAATCCCCACCAGCCCCTCTTGTCCCACATTCCAGGCATCGAGACCAACGAGGCCGCAGCCGTGGAGCATTACGTCATCG
>DETM01000066.1 GCA_002361655.1 Prevotella sp. UBA3288
AGCACAACAATCTTTAAAGCCATATAATATAATAATGTATATAAAGTGTTTGCTCGAAAAAGCGGTGCAAAGGTAAGGCTTTTTGTCCGATTGACAAAAGAAAACATGTAAAAAATGCACAAATCGGCTTCAAACGTGCACAATATTGGAGATTTGTGTAATAATCTTTTCGTGATTCAAGTATTTTTTTGTACTTTTGCAAGCCAAAGCATATACACATCAATTATGAAACGACTACTATCTACACTGATGATGACGGCTCTGGTGCTTGGGGCGTGGGCACAGGGCTTCGATAATCTGCCCGACCCGATAGAGGATGTGAACAAAGTGGTGGACAATACGCCCGACTCCATCGCCAAGGCGCTGATGTCGCGGCCGAAACCCGGTTCTACGCGTAAGGGCAACCAACCGGTGCTCTTCCTGGTGGGTAATAGTACGATGCGCAACGGCACGAAGGGCAACGGCTCGAACGGCCAGTGGGGCTGGGGCTATTTCTTCCCCAAATATTTTGATGCAGAAAAGATTGCGGTGGAAAATCAGGCCCTGGGTGGCATGAGTACCCGCACATTCTATACAGACCTGTGGCCTGCTATCCGTCAGGCTTTGAAACCGGGCGACTGGGTCATCGTGTCGATAGGTCATAACGACAACGGCGAATTTTTCGACCAGCGTCGTGCCCGTGCCGTCATTCCCGGAGTCGACCCCGATACCTGCTACGTGGGTTTCAATCAGCGTACCCAGAAACAGGACACCGTCTATAGTTACGGAACCTATCTTCGTAAGTATATCAGCGAGATTCGTGCCAAGGGCGCCAATCCCATCCTGATGTCGCTCACCCCTCGCGATGCCTATGATGAGAAGACGGGGAAAATCGTGCGTAAGCCTCAGACCGAGTGGGCTGCCTATGTGGCTGCCGTGGAGGGCGTCCCCTTTGTAGACCTGAACGAGCGAAGCGGACAGAAACTCGACTCCTATAGCCATTGGAAGGAGCAGTACCATTTTCTGGGTGACAAGATCCATACCTCGAAGTATGGTGCTGAGATGAATGCGCAGAGTGCCGCTGAAGGTTTGTGGGAGAGCAACAGCCCGCAACTGGCCCCTCTTCAGGCAATGATGAAGAATATGCCGGCCGACAGCTATCAGGTAAAGCGCGAGCCCGGCAAGCCTGTGGTCTTCTTTACAGGCGACTCGACGGTGAAGAATGCCGACAAGGAAGATGACGGCATGTGGGGCTGGGCCTCGCAGGCTTCTACCGTCTTTGACGAGAACAAGATACAGTTGGTGAATGCGGCCCGTGCCGGTCGCTCGACACGTTCCTTTATTCGCGAAGGGCTATGGGACAAGGTGTACAACTCCCTGCAGCCAGGCGACTTCGTGACCATCCAGTTCGGTCATAACGATATCTGTCCGATTACCGACAAGAAAGCCCGTGGTGTCATTCCCGGCACGAAAGATACACTGCACGTCTACCATCTGGACAACGACACCTATGAGGTGGTCTACTCCTTTGGCTGGTATCTGAAGAAAATGATCGACGATGTGCGTGAGAAAGGGGCAACCCCCATCCTCGTTTCGCTGACACCTCGAAATGAGTGGCCTGACGGCAAGGTGGAGCGTCGGGACGACTCCTACGGCAAGTGGTATCGCGAGGTGGTGGCTGAGACGGGTGTCGAGTTCGTCGATATGCACAACATCTCTGCCGATTTCCTTGACGAGAAGTTTGCCGTGAAGCGCCTGCCGGAGGATCAGGAGAAAGCCAAGGCCAAAGTGGCAGAAATCAAGGAAAAGGCTGGTGCCGTCTATTTCAAGAAGGATCATACCCATGCCTCGAAAGCAGGTGCGCAGATGAATGCCCGGAGTTTCGCCAAGGGGCTGAAGCAGAACAAAAGTGAATTGGCAAAGTATTTGAAGAAATAATTCAAGGCATCGAAGTATCGAAATTTCGACGCATCGATAATTCGAAATTTCAAAGCACCGAAAAGGATTGCAATGATTGATAGGGCGACAGTAGATAAAATCATGGATGCGGCAAGGATTGTCGATGTTGTGGGTGAGTTCGTGACGCTGAAGAAGAGCGGCGTGAACTACAAGGGACTGTGCCCGTTCCATGACGACCGCAACCCGTCGTTTATGGTGTCGCCCTCAAAGAACATCTGTCATTGCTTCGTCTGTGGCAAAGGCGGCACGCCCACCAGTTTTCTGATGGAGCACGAGCAGATTACCTATCCTGAAGCCCTGCGCTGGCTGGCCAAGAAATACAACATAGAGATTGTTGAGAAAGAACTGACCGACGAGGAGCGTGAGGCCCAGAGCGAGCGCGAGTCGATGTTCATTGTCAACGAGTGGGCAAAAGACTGGTTTCATCAGATTCTTCTAAACGATCCGGACGGCATCGCCATCGGTCGGCAGTATTTCCGTAGCCGGGGTATCCGCGATGACATCATCGAGAAATTTCAATTGGGCTATGCCCCTCAGAAGCGCGATGCCCTCTACAGTGCTGCCACTCAGAAAGGCTACAAGAAGGAGTTTCTGGTGAAGACCGGCCTGTGCTATAAGCCCACTTCCAACCCCTCCCAAGGGGAGGGGAGTTCAAATGGCAATCCTCAAGGTAATCACCTCCCTTCCCTTGGGGAGGGGTCGGAGGGGGCCTTAGTCGACCGTTACCGTGGGCGTGCCATCTTTCCATGGTTCAATGTCAGTGGCAAGGTGGTGGCTTTTGGCGGCCGAGTACTTGATTCACGGACGAAGGGCGTGGCTCAGAAATATGTCAATTCGCCCGACTCCGACATCTATCATAAGGAGCGTGAACTCTATGGTATCTATCAGGCCAAGAAGGCCATTGTCAAGGAAGACCGTGTCTTCATGGTCGAGGGCTATACCGATGTCATCGCCATGCACCAGGCCGGCATCGAGAATGTTGTGGCCAACAGCGGAACGGCGCTAAGCGTTTATCAGATTCGGATGCTGCATCGCTTTACGAACAATATCACCCTGCTTTATGATGGCGATGAGGCCGGCATCCACGCTGCGATGCGCGGTACAGACATGCTGCTCGAGGAGGGTTTGAACATCAAGGTGCTGCTGCTGCCTGATGGCGACGACCCTGACTCGTTTGCCCGTAAGCACTCCACGGAGGAACTGCGAAAGTATATCGAAGACCACCAGACCGACTTTATCACCTTCAAGAGCCGTCTGACGGTGGAAGGCGTCACCGACCCGGTGAAGCGTTCCGAAGCCATTGGCGGTATCGTGAAGAGCATCTCGGTCATTCCCGACCAGATTCTCCGTTCGACCTATCTGACCGATTTCTCTCATCGTATCCACATGAAGGAGCAGACCCTCATAGCCGAGATGAACAAGTATATCCATCAGGGCATAGAGGACAAGGCGAAAGAGCGTGAACGCGAGAACAGAGTCAATGAGCAGGCCTTTGCCAGTGAGACACAACAGCCGACGACTCCAGCCGAACCGCTGGCCCTGCACACCCCGCAGGAGCAGGCGTCGCAATTGGAACTGATGCTCATCCGCGAGGTGGTGCGCAATGGCGAGAAGGTGATCTTCGATAACCTGGAGACCGACGACGGACAGGTTGTCACGATGACGGTGGCCGAGTATATCCATTTCGACCTCTCGCAAGACGGACTGCTCTTCACCGTACCCCTGCACAACCAGATACTTGCCGAGGCTGTCGGACATGTCCACGACGAGGGTTTCAGGGCCGAGACATACTTTTGTGCTCATCACAATCTGGAAATCAGTCAACTGGCCACCCGTCTGGCCATTGACCGCCACCAGTTGGGCGGCAGGTTTGTAATAGAGGATACGGAGGACAGTCTGCGACAGCGGGTGCTCCATCTGGTGATGGATTTCCGTCTCGACATCGTGGAGGCCCGTCTGAAGGAGATTCAGCGTGAGTTGCAGCAGGTGAGCAGTGACGCCCCACGGGTGATGGAACTATTAAAAGAACATAAGGAAACCAAGGAACTGCGTGACGCCCTGGCAAAACGGCTGGGCAGCGACCTCCTTGTCTAAAACAGAAATATGTATTACATTCAGAAAAGATTAGAGATTTCAGCCAGCCATCATTTGGTGCTGGACTATGAAAGTAAGTGCTCGCAGTTGCATGGGCACAATTGGATCATTACCATCTATTGCCGTTCTAAGGAACTCGATTGCAACGGCATGGTGGTCGATTTTACGCTTATTAAGCGTAAGATTAAAGATAGGTTGGACCATCAGAACCTCAACGACGTGTTGCCCTTCAACCCTACGGCGGAGAACATTGCCCGTTGGTGTGTGGAGCAGATACCTCACTGCTACAAGGCCACCGTTCAGGAGAGCGATGGGAACTCGGCAATCTACGAAAATGAAGAATAGCCTTACCCCCCAACCCCTACCCGAGGGGGAGGGGAGTGGATAGACAGGAATAAGAATGTATAGGGTCAATGACATCTTCTATTCGTTGCAGGGCGAAGGACGCAACACGGGGCGTGCTGCGCTGTTCGTGCGTTTTGCAGGCTGCAATCTGCGTTGCCCGTTCTGCGACACCGAATTTGAGTCTTTTCGGGAGATGAGCGGCGAGGAGATACTTCGGGAACTGGCATTACAGACTTCGTCCTTCACTCCTTGCCCCCCGGCTCTCAACCCTCTCGTAGTGCTTACCGGTGGCGAACCGACGCTGCAGGTCGATGAGGCCTTTGTTGATTTGCTTCATGCCCACGGCTATGAGGTGGCGATGGAGAGCAACGGCACCCGTCATGCTCCCCGGAATATCGACTGGCTGACGGTGTCGCCGAAAGAGAGGCCCGTCGTTACCGTCTGCAGCGAACTGAAGGTGGTGTTTCGCGATGCCGGCAGTGTCAGCGACTATGACATCCGTGCCGACTACTATTACCTGCAGCCCTGCGATACAGGCGACGAAGTGCTGAACCGTGCCGTCACGGCAGCCTGCGTCGACTATATTAAGCGCCATCCCAAGTGGCGCCTGTCACTACAGACACATAAACTCGTCGACATCCCATGATCTGGCAGTCCATCGTCTTCATACTCTATTATGTGATAGTCATCGCGGCTGTCATCCATGTGGTGATGGACAACCGGCAGCCGGTCAAGACGATGGCGTGGGCGATGGTCATCATCTTCTTCCCTGTGGTGGGCATCATAGCCTATGTCGTGCTGGGTGTCAACACCCGTCGTGAACGGATGGTCAGCCAGCGCTCGATGGACCAACTGACCAAACGGTCGATGCTTGAGTTCGTCGAACAGCATGACCTGCAGTTGCCTGAGGCATACAAGCCCGTTATCGACCTCTTCGTCATCCAGAGTTTCTCGCTGCCCTTTAATAACAATAAGGTGGACGTGCTCAACGATGGCTATGCTTTTTTTCCTGCTCTGCTGCGCGACATTGCATCGGCCCGCAGTCATATCCATATCGACATCTATATCTTCGAGGAGGATGCCTTGGGCCTGTTGATAGCCGATGCCCTGATAGCCAAAGCCCGCGAGGGTGTCGAGGTTCGTGTCGTGTTCGATGATGTGGGCTGCTGGGGAGTGAAGAGCCGTTTCTTCGAACGGATGCGCGACGAGGGTATCGAGGTGGTGCCCTTCCTGCCGGTGCGTTTCCCCACCTTTGCCCGCAAGGTAAACTACCGCAATCACCGTAAGATATTCGTTGTCGATGGCCGGGTGGGCTATATCGGTGGCATGAACATCGCCCTGCGCTATGTCAAGGGGCGCAACGGGCGTGGCTGGCGCGACACGATGCTGCGTATCGAGGGGTTGGCTGTCTACTCCCTGCAACGGGCCTTCCTCATCGACTGGTATTTTGTCGACCGCACCTTGCTCAGCGACCGGAAATACTATCCTCCCACCTCGTCGAACGTCCCTTCTGCCTCGCCCCTCCTTCAGACCGTCACCAGTGCGCCGCTGGCCGTCTATCCGGAGATTATGCAGGGCTATGTGCGTGTCATACTCTCGGCCAAGCACTACATCTATATCGAGACACCTTACTTCCTGCCTACCGATGCCGTGTTCTTCGCCTTGAAGACGGCAGCGGCATCAGGAGTTGAGGTCAGAGTACTGGTACCTCGCAAGACCGATGGCTGGTTTGTGGAGTGGGGCAGCCGTTCCTATCTGCGTGAGGCTCAGGAGGCAGGCATCGTCATCAGCCTCTACGATGAGGCCTTCCTGCATTCGAAGATGCTTGTCTGCGATGACAGCATCTGCACCTGCGGCTCCACGAATATTGATTTCCGTTCGTTCGAGAATAATTTCGAAGCCAATGTCTTCTGCTATGGTGAAGACCTGGCGGTGCGCATGAAGCAGTTGTTCCTTCACGACGCGTCATCGTCGGTGCCGCTATCTTCGCTGCGTGAACGGATGCAACCTGGCTTCTTCGTCCGACTGGGCGAATCGCTCACTCGTCTGCTGTCGCCCTTGCTCTGATTGGGGGACTCTGATTGGGGGGAGTTCTTTTCTTATTCGCCGCTCGTTGCTCTGAACAGCGTGAAATTGACGCTGCCGTACTGTCTGTGTTCCACGAAGCAGGGATGCTGCGAGAAGTCGTGGTCCTTGCCGTGTTCGAAGACGAAGATGCCGTCTCCCCTTAGCAGGTGGCCCCCGAGCACGAGGCCTGGAATCTGCGGCAGTTCTTTTAGGGCGTAGGGCGGGTCGGCGAAGATGAAGTCGAACTGCTGCCGACAAGATTTCAGAAAGCGGAACACGTCGCCACGCAGAGCCACGCAGGCCGTGGTGTCCAGTTTCTTCAGGCAGTCCTGTATGAAACGGTGATGGTCGCGGTCCTGCTCCACACTGATCACCTGCTGACAACCTCTCGACACCAGTTCCAGCGCGATGCTCCCCGTGCCAGAAAACAGGTCCAGTGCAGTGGCATCCTCGAAGTCGATATAGCCTGTCAGCACGTTGAAGATGTTCTCTTTGGCAAAGTCGGTGGTGGGGCGTGCCTTGAATGAGCGCGGAATCTCGAAATGGCGTCCTTTGTATCGTCCTGTTATAATTCTCATCTTCCTTTTACAAACAGTGTCAATAGGTCGTAGGGCATCCCCTTGATATGGGTTGCATGGTGCTCGTTGAAGTCGGCTACGGGGTTAATCATATAGACATTTTCAAGATAAGTCCTCAGTTCTGCCAGCACGTACTCCTCGTCGGGTATCTCGCCCACCAGGTGCAACTCGTCGAACTCGGCGTTATACTGCAGTTCGTTCCATATAAATAATATGTAGTAGACGGCATCTTTAGGGCGCGAGGCGTCGTAGGCATTACAAAAACGGAAGCGGTTTTGCTGGAAACAGAACACTTCGAGACGTTTTTCGTGGAAGTAAGCATACAGTTTCTGGCGTGAGCCGGTGAAACTGCGACGGTGCAGATGGCGCCAGACGGGCGATATGGCTGTGACGAGGCGCACGTCCTGGAAATGGTCGTCGACCACCAGCCGCAAGTCTTTGTTCATCGAAAAGATGGCCACGGCGTTCAGATCAGGCAGCACGTTGTAGTAGACTAGGTCGTGCTCCAGTTGTGGGAAGGCGTGGCGGTAGAGCGTCTCGATGTCTTTCTCGTTGAAAGTCTCGATGGGAGTCAGCAGCACATCGGTGTCAATGGATACACGGACTTTTTGTGGGGCCTGCATCAGCAGGTCGGACTGTTTGAAGGCTTCGCGCAGGTTGGCGGCCATCGAGATGCCACTTTTGACGACGAACGGTTCGTACACAATGTCCTGTTCCGACTCCTGTGGCATGGCGAAGGCCAGCGTGTTGCGTCCGATGCGGATGGTGATCCGCTGCATGCTTCGGTTTGACTCTTGCATCTTCGTTGTTTAGATTTCTGGTTGCAAAGTTACGAAAAAAAGTTGTAGTTACGAAGCGATTTTGGAAGATTAACGCAATTCAGCCTGAAATAAAGGCAAGACGGGGAAGAACGAGGAAGTTCAAATAGGGACTAAAAGCAAATTTGGGAGGATTGGTGAAGGAGTTAGGTTTCTTATTCGTAACCCAATTTATGTCCTTGGAGCCGAGTAAAGTTATCACGCAAAATGGTGAAGAATGGTGCACCTTTCACCGCCAGTTTCTTATTCCGCAAACTGCTACATTTTGCATAGCGATGGATGCCAAAAGAAATAGTAGTTTTGCAGCCAAAATTAAAAACGAAGTAAGAAACATGAGAAGTACTTTTAACATTCTGTTCTATGTGAACAAGAGTAAGGAGAAGAACGGTATGGTGCCTGTGATGGGCAGGGTAACGATTAACGGAACGCAATCGCAGTTCAGTTGTAAGAAGACAATCCCGCTTGACATGTGGGACGTGAAGGGCAATTGTGCCAAAGGCCGCAGCAAGGAGGCATTGCAGA
>DETM01000054.1:0-5970 GCA_002361655.1 Prevotella sp. UBA3288
GTCGTGATTAAGTGAGCGAAGAACCGAACTAAAAAAATCCCGAAGCGCACAGAAGCACTTCGGGATTTTTTTTGTTGTGTCTACCGGCACTTTCCCACATGCGGAAGATGTCGCAGTTTTTTCTCATAATACTTCAAAAACTGCTTTCAGCCGTCATTTTTGTCGGATACCCCTTTATATTTATGGCTTTCGGATATGACGGCTTGCTCTTTGAGCCGTCACAGAGCCGTCATTTAGTTGGTATTTTTATGTTGGATATTTCTCTAAATATGTGTTTTTGTCTGAAAACCAAGCAGTTAGCAATCACATCAATAGCAGTTTCAATTTGTTTCTCCTATAGAAACTAATTGTTTCTGCAGTGGAAACAAAAAGTTTCACTTATAGAAACAAACTGAAACTATGCTGTTTTGGGGAAAATACAACATTCCGTCTGACCCGCTCAGAGGGCGAAAATGACGGCAAACGGGCAGAATATGACGGCTCTGTGACGGCTTAAATGGTAAGCCGTCATATCTGAAACCACGATAAACACTGTGTTTTTATAAGAAAATGACGGCTGACACCACTTTTTCGAAAAATTTCTTATTGACAATTTACGATAACATATAGCATAACATTTTCCGTAACTTTGGCTTTGCCGAAGTTACTTTAGAGTTCATTTTTGATTATATATGCTTCTATCGCTACCGCTTAGAAGAAGTAGTAAGCCCCGAAACTGATGCCGTAGCACCTATGATCGTCACCGGCAGACAATGGTATGCTGTGTAGGAAAAATTCACAACAATGAAAGCAATGACAAAATCGGAACTGGCCGACTCCCAGACAAGTTCCTATTTCACCATGACCTTGCGGAACTGACCATTGTCAGCACCGATGATGTTAAGACCTCTGCTGGCTTTGTCCATGCTGATGCCCTGCAGGCTGAAGAAGCGTTGGTGGGTCATCGCCATACAGTTCACACCGTTGATGCTGATGGAAGCGGTGGCCTCGTCCTGGGCGGCATCATTCGACTGGCCGCTGACCACGACATCACGTACACACAGCCACTTGCCCGTGGCATTGCCGGTGTACCAGGGATAGATGCGAATCTGCAGTTGCCGGTCCTCCTCCAGTTTAATGACGGGAGCAGCCTCCACCTCGTTCATCACACCGCTGGTCATCGCGCCCGAGTCATAGATAGTGGTACGCGTGACAAACCCGTCAGTCGAGTAATACACGTGGCACCGCATACCGTTGCCACCGCGGCCACCCACTTTGAGTGAGATGTTGTTGATGTTAAGGATACGACCTTGGGGAGCCGTCACGCCGAACTGCACATACTGGTTGGGCGAGTCGTCCTCGGCCTTTACCCATGCGCCGCCGTCGCTGGCGCTCACCATCAGGCCCAGGGTGGCGTTGTTAGCGTATTTCGCCATGCCCTCCACCTTGGCATCGGCAGCCGCGACCGGGCCTTCGGTGTCAGGGGTGTCGCTAGCCGTCAGAGCCCATATAGCGCTGAACGGGATGCCGCCGACCAGTTCAATGCCGTTCACCTTCACCTCAGCCACTGCCGACTTATCGCCCAGCGTGGCGGTGACGGTGCCGCTCAACAGTCCGGCCGCCGTGATGGTCACCTTGGCATAGATGGTCTTGATAAGCGTGCCGTTAAGATAGTCGGCGGTTATAGATGTCTGCCAGTTCTGCTTGTCAGTAGACAGCAGGATGCCCTCCGAGGCCGTGATGGTCACGCTGCCCGTGGCAGGCTCCAGGCTCAGTCCGCTCAGCGTGAGTTCCCCGGTGGCGCTCTGTCCCACATACACCTCGCCCATGTCTACCGTCGCGGGGTTGAACGACATGTCGGTGGGCACCACGATGTTGTCGGCCAGGATGTCCTGCTCCTTCAGCAGTTGGGCGCAGAGGCGGGCTGCCATAAGCGCACCCGTCGTGTTGTAGTGTGTATTGTCCTTGGTGCTACCCTTGTCGAAGAGTGCGGCATAACACTTGTCGTAAGTGCCGTAACTTTCATAGAGGGCTTTTGTGGCAGCCGTCATGTCGATGAAGGCCACGCCCATCTCGGTGGCCAGTTGTTTCATCTGGTACGTGTAGTCCATCGAGTGGTCGTCGGTGGTCAGTTTCTGTCCCGTCTTGATGGCCCCGTCTACGATGGCGTCGAACTTGTCGCCCAGGTTGTGCTGTCCGGTCTTGGTGATTTTGTTGTCGCCGCCGAAATAGCATCGACACACGGCCGACACCAGCACGGGCGTAGCCCCCTTCTCCCTCACGGCATCGACAATCTGCTTCAGACACTGCTTGTACGTGGTCGACGGCACCGTGCCGCGCCCGTCGCTCTTCACGGCAGCGGCATTAGCGGCATCGCCCTTGGCCGTATAGTAGGCCTGCAGTTCAAGGTTGTCCATGCCGTTGTACTTCTCGTCGTTGTGGGCAAACTGTATGAGCACATAGTCGCCGGCCTTTACGTTGTTCTTCGCGTTCTGCCACAGTTCGTTGTAGCCGCCGCGCGAGTCGCGTCCGCCTTTGGCGTAGTTAACACTCGTCCATCCGTTGGTCAGGAAGTTGCCGAAGTACATCCCCCAGCCCCTTGTGTTGGTGGCACTTTCGTCATAGGTCGCCATTGTCGAGTCGCCCAGCGTGTGCACTTGCTTAGCCGTTACGGCCGTGGTGCCTGCCAGCAGCAGGACCAGCGTCAGTAGTCCTAAAAGTTCTTTCTTCATGTGTAGTAGTAGTTTTGTTTTTAGATAGTTCTATTATAATTATGGTGCAAAGATACGAAGAATATTCTATTTCGCAAAACGTGTAGCTTAAAATGTGTTATCAAAAATAAATCCCGAAACGCTAAGCATTTCGGGATTTATTTTGTGTTAACTACTGCTACCTGATGAACAGCAGTTCGCGGTACTTCGGCAGTGGCCAGAGCGAGTCGTCTACTATCAGTTCCAGTTTGTCTATCTGGTAGCGGATCTCGTCGAGCTTCGGCTCTACCGTGTCGTGATAGGCGATGGCCTTCTCGATGTGGTCGAGTAGTTCAGATACCTGCTTGCCCAAGAATGAAGAGATGATGGCGGGAGGCGCCTCGTTGGCACTTAGGCGGTGGGCATTGGTGGCACTCATGATGCTGGCCTTCAGCAGTCCGTTGTGACGATAGACCCCCATCAGCGTCTCAACGATGAAGGTGGCGAAGCGCAGGTTCTGCTCAGCCGTCTTGCCGGGGGCATGCAGCAGCACGCCGTTGTCGGTTGAGAGGCTCCAGTTGTTGTGCTTACCGCTACCGTTGATGCCGGCGAAGGGCTTTTCGTGGAGCAGTACACGGAAACCGTGCTTGCGGGCCACGCGCTTCATGACGGACATCAGCAGCATGTTGTGGTCGACGGCCAGATTGGTCTCCTCGAAGATAGGAGCCAACTCAAACTGGTTGGGAGCCACCTCGTTGTGGCGGGTCTTGCAGGGGATGCCCAGTTCGAGGGCCACAATCTCCAGTTCTCGCATAAAAGCGGCGACGCGCTCGGGGATGGCACCGAAGTAGTGGTCGTCCATCTGCTGGTTCTTAGCGGAGTCGTGGCCCATCAGCGTGCGACCCGTCAGCAGCAGGTCGGGACGGGCACTGTAGAGTCCTTCGTCCACGAGGAAGTACTCCTGCTCCCAACCAAGATTGCTCGTCACCTTTTTGACGCTTGGGTCGAAGTAGTGGCATACTTCTGTTGCAGCCACATTGACGGCATGCAGGGCGCGGAGCAACGGGGCCTTGTAGTCGAGGGCCTCGCCCGTATAGGATATAAATACGGTGGGGATGCAGAGCGTGTCGTCGATGATGAAGACGGGCGATGTGGGATCCCATGCTGAGTAGCCGCGGGCCTCGAAGGTAGAGCGGATGCCGCCCGAGGGGAACGACGAGGCGTCGGGTTCCTGCTGTACGAGCAGTTTGCCGGTAAATTCTTCTACCATACCACCCTTGCCGTCGTGCTCGATAAACGAGTCATGTTTCTCGGCAGTACCCTCAGTCAATGGCTGGAACCAGTGGGTGTAGTGCGTCACGCCATTCTCCGTGGCCCACTGTTTCATACCGGCGGCAACGGCATCGGCTGTTTCGCGGTCGAGCCGTGCGCCGTTCTCGCCTTGCGAGCGTGCAGAGCCCGAGCGGTCCATCACGTCGATCATCTTCTCGTACACATCCTTGGGCAGGTACTTGTACATCTTCTCGCGGTTGAAGACCTTGCTCCCGAAATATTTGGCGGGACGCATTCCCGACGTTCCGTCGCCTACCCGTAGCCTTTCACTGGGTGTTTTTACGTCGAGCGGCTTCTTTTTGAATGCCTCACCGACAACCTGAAATCTCAATGCTTCCATAATCTTTCTTCTGTTTCGTTTTTATTGCTTTCTGCTAACATGATTGATGTAATTATGGTGCAAAGATAGTCAGAATGTAACAATGAAGGAACTGTTTTAGGTATTTTGTTTGCTAAATCTTTGTTCGGCTGACATTTTGCCAATAGCAACCTGTGTTCTTCTGTCAAATGGTTATCAGTTTGTATCAAAAACGCCCTTGTCTGTTGCAAACTGTCAAATCTGAAGAAAATTCGACAGAAAAGGTGGTATGGTATCCTGTGCGGGGCTGGCTTTCAAGGTTCAGGTAGCCCTTTTGTTGCAGCATTAGCCGTCGAGAATAAGAAAGTCCGATACCGCTGCCCGTGCGCCTGGTAGTGAAGAATGGGACGAAAATGCTCTGGCGAGCGCGTCGTCACCAGCGGCTACGAGGCATTCAGGGACAACGAGGTGCTGATCATCAAATAGGAAGTACATCGTACAATAAACTTGGGCATCGGTCGTTATTAGAGAAAAAAGGAAATAAGAAATGAAACACATGAAATCAATCCTCATCAGCCTTGCTCTCCTTGCTCTCGTATCGTGCAGCAGTGATCCTGTCTTTCATGGCATGACCAATCAGCAGAAGGAGGACTATGCCAAGGCAGTGGCAGGCGAATACACCGGCACCTACGTTTTATACTACAGCGACGGCAGCAACGACGCTAAGGCCGCAAAGATAGAGGGGGCGCAGGTCACCATCTTCGACCAGACAATGCAGTCAGTACTTTTCCACGCCATCCCCATCAGTCGGCTCTCCCAAGTGGTGAAAGACCCTGCGCTGGCAGAGGCGCTGGCCGGTCTTCCGGACATGGACTTCATGGCAACCTACCGCTTCTTCGACTTGCGAGACAATGGCGACGTGAACTGGGGTTATAATGACTTCACCATCCCGCTGACGCTCCATGTTGGCGACACTGACCGCCACCTGCTGCTGAAGGTCTCTAATGCTTCCACCTACTACCGCCTGACGAAGGCGAATCTGGAAGCAGGCACACCGTTTGCCAATCAGGGCAGTTTCGAGTTGCGGTTCGATGGTATCTACGAGGGCAGCACGCCCATCGAGGACTTCAGTCTCTGGCGAGACGGCAACGCAACGTTCTTAGTCTTCTTCCAAATGGATGATAAAGAATGACATGGTTTCTTTAAGCCGATGGATAAAGAGTCCTACGAGAAGCAGAAGACCTTCGCTGGCGAGAAGATACCCTCGATGAACCGCCGCTGCGTCGGTCACGACTATCAGGGTCGCCAGATATACATGATCACGATGGTGACCGAGGGTCGCCGTCCGCTCTTCGGACGGGTTGCAGGGCGTAGCGACGGCGAAGCGGGAACGCCCGATGCGCCGCGTATTGAGTTGTCGGAACTGGGGCGAGCCGTTGCAGAACGCTGGTGGGCCACTCATGAACTGTACCCGGAGATAGAAGTGCTGGCGCTGCAGATGATGCCCGACCACCTGCATGGCATCCTCTTCGTAAAGGAAAGAATGGACCAGCACCTGGGCCAGGCCATCAAGGGCTTCAAGACAGGCTGCAACAAAGCCTACCGCCGCCTCGTGCTTGGCCAGGTTCAGTCTGTTGCGACCAGGTCGCAACAAACGGGACAAACGCAACA
>DETM01000054.1:6079-11072 GCA_002361655.1 Prevotella sp. UBA3288
CGGGACAAACGCAACAAACGGGACAGGCAGAACAACGACAAAATGACGACCGCCGCCACGGCCTCCTCTTTGCCCGCGGCTATAATGACCGCCTGCTCCTGCGCGAAGGGCAGCTCGACACATGGCTCCGCTACCTCGCCGACAACCCGCGCCGCCTGCTGATGAAGCGCGAACACCCCGACCTCTTCCGCGTACAGCGAGGCCTGACGGTAGGCAACCAGCAGTTCTCAGCCATCGGCAACCGTTTCCTGCTTCAGCGCCCCGTCAGGCTGCAGGTGCAGTGCTCGCGCCGCCTGACAGAAACGGAGATACAGCAACAGGTAACTTTTTCCCTCAGTGCCGCCGCACAGGGAGCCGTGCTGGTGTCGCCCTCCATATCGCCTGGCGAGAAAGCCGTGATGCGCGCAGCATTCGAGCGAGGCTTCCCGCTCATCTACCTGCAAGAGAACGGCTTTACTGACCTCGCAAAGCCCGGTGGCCAGCGCATGGAGGCTTGTGCTCGGGGCCAACTGCTCATCCTCGCTCCTTGGGAGCATCACAACGAGCGCACCGCCATCAGCCGCAACCAATGCCTCTCGCTGAACGACATGGCACGCATGATCTGCGAACAGACCGTCTGAGGGGCGTACCAGCTCTCCCTTGTCATCGTGCTTGCCGTCAATCTGCTGACAGCCGCCTTCCAGAGCTGGCGCGCCGCTACCGAGAATCCCGTCAACAATATCAAGACGGAGTGATGAACTTAATAAAAAGCGGGACTTTTCAACTAATAATTTATAAAAGGTAAGGGCGAAACGAACATTTTTTACCAAAAAGTCGTATATTTGCAGTCGATAATAGGAAACAATATGCCAAAGATACTTCTTTAGGCTAAAGTCATCTGGAAAACAAGTATGAAACAGCAATATGCAGTCATCGTGCTTTTTGCACTGATATTGGTATCGAGCCTGACGAGCCTTGACAGTTATCGCTCAACGAGCCAACGAGTGAGCGAGGATATGGATAGGGCACTGGCCATCACGATGCTGGAGCAGCAGAACGATGTCATCAGTCAGGACACCATCCGCACCTTCAACAGCCACTTGCAAATAGCAGCATTGCGCGGCAAGGCCACGCTGGCGGTGGATACCCGCAGCAGGCAGTTCAAGGCGTATGCCCATTGTTCGGAGGCTACCATCTTCAGTCTTTCCGACCAGCGGCCGGCAGCATTGCTGTGGGTGCTGACGGGGTTCTGGGCGATATTCTTGTGTTATCGGAGACATTATGCTACCACAGCATTTTTGCCAGCAGGGAATGGCTTTGGCGGCTTGACATATTCAGAAGCAGAAGGCCGTTTCTATGCTACTGATGGTAACGAGGTGCCGCTGACTCCCATGCAGCGCCAACTGATGGATATGTTCTTCCATTCGCCCTCACACTGCTTGACGAAGGCAGAGATATGTGATGCCCTGTGGCCCAAGAAACCCGATGCCAACGATACGCTCTACACACTGATCCGCAGGCTGAAACCCGTCATAGAGCAGCATTCCAACCTCAAAATCGAGTCTGACCGCAGTAAGGCTTATCGGCTGACTATTAAATAGATAGGTGCCTGACAAAGAACCTGACAATGAAATGTCAGGCAAATGTCAGACTCCTTTTTCGGCCTGTTAGACGATTGTTGCTACCTTTGCACGAAAAACGAGCAAAGCATGATGCAACAAACAACCTTTTCAAGAGTCAATACCTGCGTGGCGTGGCTGATGTTTGTCATCGCCGCCGTGGTGTATGGACTGACCGTTGAGCCTACAGCCAGCCTGTGGGACTGTCCTGAATTCATTGCCTGTGGCTACAAGTTGGAGATAGGCCATCCGCCTGGCGCACCCTTCTTCATGCTGGCCGCCAACATCTTCTCTCAGTTTGCCAGCAGCCCGTCGCAAGTGGCACTGATGGTCAACCTGCTGTCGGCCCTGCTGAGTGCCGGCTGCATCTTCTTCCTCTTCCTCACCATCACGCATTTAAGTGAAAAGTTCTTGGCAGAGCGAAGCGGCAAAGCCGAGCGAATAATGAAGAGTGAAGAATTTCCAAAAGTCATCACCATCGAGGCTTGCGGCGTGGTGGGCGCACTGGCCTATGCCTTCAGCGACACGTTCTGGTATTCAGCCGTCGAGGCCGAGGTCTATGCCTTCTCCAGTTTCCTGACGGCACTGATGTTCTGGCTGATACTGAAGTGGGAGAGCCAGGCCGACGAACCCGGCAGCGACCGCTGGATCATCCTGATAGCCTATATCACAGGCCTTTCCATTGGTGTCCACCTGCTCTGCCTGCTCTGTCTGCCGGCGATGTCGCTGGTGGTTTATTTCCGCAAGGCCAGGCAAATCACCATGTTTGGCATGCTGAAAACCCTCGCGGCTGGATGCCTGCTGCTGGGTGTCATCCTTTATGGCGTCATCCCTGGTGTCGTGAAGTTGGGGGCCTATGCCATCCTGCTCGTGGCGGTGCTCGTGTACCTATATTATAAACTAAGAAGCAGACGGTACAAACTCTCGCTGGCATGCCTGCTGATGATCTTGGCGGGCTACAGCAGTTATGGTGTCATCTTCATCCGGGCGAATGCCAATCCGCCGATGTGCGAGAATGCCCCTGGCAACGTCGCCGCCCTTGCCAGCTATCTGAACCGCGAGCAATACGGCAAGACACCACTGCTCTATGGGCAGGCTTACACCAGCGAACTGGACTATGAGGCCTATCAGCGCGAGGGCGAGTATCGCTATAAGGAAAACATGACGTTTCCCCGCATGCACTCCCAGCGTCATGCCAAGGCTTACGAGGACTGGATGGGCGGTGTGGAGAAGAAGGGGAATCTGCCCACCATGAGGGAGAACCTGCGCTTCTTCCTCACGTATCAGGTGAACTTCATGTACTGGCGCTACTTCCTGTGGAACTTCGTGGGTAGGCAGAACAATATCCAGGGGCACGGCGAGGTGGAGCACGGCAACTGGATAACGGGCCTGCGATGGATAGACGATTGGCTGTTGGGGTGTGACACGACACAATTGCCTTCAGACCTTGCCGAGAACAAAGGGCGCAACGTGTTCTACGGTCTGCCGCTGCTATTGGGGCTTGCAGGCATCTGCTGGCAGTGGCGACGCAGACGAGAGGGGCGCCAGCAACTACTGATCGTCACCCTGCTATTCGTGATGACAGGACTTGCCATCGTGGTCTATCTCAACCAGACACCCCTCCAGCCTCGCGAGCGCGATTATGCCTACGCGGGCTCCTTCTATGCCTTTGCCGTCTGGATAGGCTTGGGCGTCGGGGCCGTCACATCTTTGGTGCAGAAGGCGATGAAACGCCGTAGTCGGACCATCTCCATAGCCTCGGCTATATGTTGTCTCTTAGTCCCGCTACAGATGGTTTCGCAGACGTGGGACGATCATGACCGCTCCGGCCGCTATACCTGTCGCGACTTCGGTGCCAACTATCTGGAGAGCATGCAGCGCGAGGGCCATCCCATCATCCTGACTAACGGCGACAACGATACGTTCCCGCTGTGGTATAATCATGAGGTGGAGGGTGTGAGAACGGATACACGCGACGTCAACATGGAATACCTACAGACCGACTGGTATATCGACCAGATGAAGCGGCCTGCCTACGACTCGCCTGCCCTGCCCATCAGTTGGCAGCCGAGGGACTATCAGGAAGGTCAGAGGGAGTATATCCCCATTCGCCCGGAGTTGAAGGCAGAGATAGAGGCATACATGGCTCAGCATCCTGAAGAGGCCCGGCAACTGTTAGGCGACAACCCATACGAACTGAAGAACATCATCCAGAAATGGGTGCTGGGTGACTCTGCCGACATGCAGTGCATTCCCACGGACAGCGTCACCATTACATCCAGCGAGGGCACAATGCAGATTTCCCTCAAGGGCAAGCGGGGCCTCTACAAGAACGAGCTGATGGTGCTCGAGATGTTGTCGCACGGCAACTGGAGCCGTCCCATCTATGCCTCCATCAGCATGGGGACTGACCAGTTGTCGTTTCTTCGCGACCACATGGTGCTCGAAGGACTGGCCTATCGCATCTCACCCACGACAACAAGTCGGAGCGTGGATACCGAGCGGCTTTACGACAACGTGATGCACCGCTTCCGCTATGGCAATCTCAGCCGGAAGGGAATCTATGCCGATGCCGACGTGCTGTACATGGCCAACACCCACCAGATGGTCATGGCCATCCTGATAGACTCACTGCTGCAGCAGGGAGATACTCAGCGGGCTGTCAAAGTGTGTCGGAAGTGGCAGCAGGAGATGCCTGAGGAGAATGTGCCTTACACCGATGCCGCCCTCGCGATGGCCCGATGCTATTATGCTGCCCGGCAATTGGAGGAGGGCGACAAGATAGTCAACAGCCTGCTGCGCCGTGCTGACGAGTGGCTCTCGTGGATTGCCACCATCCGTCCCGCCCGTCGCGCCAGTTCTCTCTACTCTCAGTACTCCTGGCTACAGACCATGCAGCATGCACTCGCCGTGGCCGTACAAAATGAACGAACAGATATTTATCAACAATACAGCAAACAATATGAACACTACATCCAGCAATACCCTCAAGGCTAATCGCTCGTTGTCCGCTCACTTCACCCGTCGCCGCATCGCGGTGGCAGCCTGTCTCCTTATAGCCACCGGCTATCTCCTGATGGCCGGCCCTGGCTGCACAGAACAATCGTTCTGTGCCGACATCTTCTCAACGCGCAGAATCGTCCTCGCCCCGCTGCTATGCCTGAGCGGTTACCTGCTCATCATCGTGGCCATTTTAAGGAAAGGCTGATGGCATTGAAGATATTTCTTGTTAATTAATGCTAAAAGAAGTTTGGTTTTGATAGGCTGAGGTGTCTAATAAGTGTACAGCAAGAAAAAGGCATGGACAGAAGTGCATTTGAACAGCAGGCCCGCTCGTGGCGGAAGAAGGCTCTCGAGGTGAGCATGAGCGGCGGAGCGGGCAAGGACGAGGCAGA
>DETM01000054.1:11217-13227 GCA_002361655.1 Prevotella sp. UBA3288
TGGTGGTCAGCCTGAGCAACAGTCCGCACGACCTGCTGGAGATGAAAGAGGACGACGCCTGGCTCAACAAACGACTGCAGCAACTGCCAACGACACAGCGCACCTTATTATATCTGCGAGAGGTGGAGCGGCGGAGCCACGAAGAGATAGCCCGACTATTGGGTATCGAGACCACCTCAGTCAGTACGCTGCTGGCAAGGGCACGACGGACACTATTAGATGAAATCAAACAAAGGAACAAACGATGATACAGTACACCAAGGAGTATATCGACAAACTGCTCGAAAGATACATGGAGGGTATCTCGACGCTGGAAGAAGAAGACATTCTTCACCAATACTTCACTCGCAGCAATGTGCCTGCGGAGTGGGAGGACTATCGGCTGCTATTTGCCGAGATAGACAGCATGAGGCCAACCGAAAAGTCCAGACGGCGGTGGTGGTCTTGGCGCATAGCAGCGGCTGTAGTGGCTGCGCTGGTGGTGCTTGCCGTAACACAAATGCTACCAGAGAATCGGCCAAAGTCAGACGTGATAGCCCAAGTGACAGAAAAGGACAGTGTGACTATTCCGAAAGCAGTAGAGGCACGACCAGACATCACGCAGCCTAAGCCTCAGCAGCATGCTCCATCGAGCACCAAGCGCCGGCTGCGCAAGCCCCAGCCCACGATGACCGACTACGACAAGGCTTACGCCCTGATGGCTGAGGCGGCAAAGGAGCAGCAACAGGCAGAACAGGAGATGGAGCAAGCCCAGCAGGAGATATTGCATGCTCAACTGACAGCCGCCGGCTACGTGGCCATCCAGCAGGAAGACGGAACCATCATTTATACTAACGAACCTAAAGAATATTTTGCATATGAAGAGTAAAAACATTTTTATCACAGGTCTGCTCATGCTGCTGCCAGCCGTCAGCATGGCACAAGAGAACATTCAGAGGGCTTTTGATGCCCTTAGACAGAGTAAGGACATCAAAGAAGTCTCTGCCAGACATTCCTTGGACAAAGATCCTGATACAGGCATGATGGAGGGGCTGGAGGATACCTTCGACTTCACGATTAGAAATTCGAATGCAAGACGTTTGGTGGATGACATCCGAAAGGCTTTCCAGCAGGACGAGCCAGAAGCCTATAATGTCAGTTCGGGGACTCATGGCAGCAATGAGAATTATGTTTCGCTGGCTGTTGGCAATAGCAACAACGGTGGAGTAGCCATCGGGCTGATGCAGGGGTCAAAATGGATCTACGCCTGCTTCCTCGACCCAGAGGACTCCCTGCGTCAGCACCGTTATGCCTACGCTTTGGAGTGGGTGGACGATGGCGATAAGATACGTGGACGAATCGCCAAGACCTACGCTACTACTCTAAAATTCCGCCAAAGCAGACATCAGTCAAGAACCATCACGGTGAATGGAAAAAACATTAAACTAAGCGGTAGTGGCTTCTCGTCAGGCGACGGCTTCACGTGGTCTGGTTTCTCGTCAGACGACAAGTCCTCAGAGATCTGGCTGACGGAGTTCAATACCTATAAGAATCTGTTCTTGAAGAATCCCAATGGTGCTGCTGCCAACAGTTATGCTAACCAGATTTATAAGCTCTGCAAGAATGCCAAGTCGCTCGAAGATGTGGAGAAGAATATGGTGGCGACTGAGATACTGAAACTGAGAAAGAAAACCAACGACGAGTTCATACAGCAGTTGTTTGACATGAGCGTCGAGCGACTCAAGAAATAGACAGACAATCCGATGAGACATCTTAGAATCATGTGCCTTTCACTGCTGATGGCGGTGAAAGCAGGGGGACTACTGGCCCAAAACCAGAGCGACACCGTGAGTGTAAAACGCGACAGCATCACCTGGAACCAAGAACTGAAAGGCGTGGAGATCAAGGCCCAGCGCCAGCTCATCAAACAGGAGGTAGACCGCATTGGCTACGATGTGCAGGCGGATGACGAATCGAAGACACAGACCGTGCTTGACATGCTGCGAAAGGTGCCGATGGTGACGGTGGACG
>DETM01000054.1:13311-13462 GCA_002361655.1 Prevotella sp. UBA3288
AGGGCAACAGCAACTTCAAAATCTATAAGAACGGCCACTACGACCCCAATCTGTCGAAGAACGCCAAGGAAGTATTGAAGGCCATGCCCGCCTCGATGGTTAGGCGCATAGAGGTCATCACCGACCCAGGTGCCCGCGAGGATGCCGAGGG
>DETM01000054.1:13533-13791 GCA_002361655.1 Prevotella sp. UBA3288
ACATCGTGATGATGGACGGTTCGAAACTCGACGGACTGACGGGTGTGGTATCGGCCACCTACACGACGCTCAACCATCCTAACCTCTACACTTCGCTGACAGGACAATTGGGGAAAATGCTGCTATCGGTGGACTACGGCTATGGCGGTATGTCGTCAAAAGAAACGGAGAATAGTCAGGACACCGAACGAACCTATCTCCAGACGGGTAACCATCTGTTGGCTCACTCTGATGGCAGCAATCCTGGCGGCATCCACT
>DETM01000054.1:13887-14070 GCA_002361655.1 Prevotella sp. UBA3288
TGCTGTCTGCTTCCTTCGGCGGCTATTTCTATAAGTTGAATGTGCAGGGAGACGGCTGGACGAAAATGAGCAATGCGGCAGCACAGCCTCTTTATAGTTTCAGCAATCACTACTGGATGCCTGGCTACAGTCACAGTTCGTGGAACGGCAGACTGGATTATGAGCATCGGACGCGTCGGAAGG
>DETM01000054.1:14158-14913 GCA_002361655.1 Prevotella sp. UBA3288
ATGCTCGCCCTGACGCGTCAACATACTGACCAGGAGAATACCTACGATGACTTGGTCAGCGTGCCCTTCGCCTATACCAACAGTCTGCAGACCGAGCGTGAACGCTTCACGGAGCATACTCTGCAGGCTGACTGGCTGCGTCCGTTGGGCAAAGGCCATCAGATAGAAGTGGGTGCCAAGTATATTGACCGCAACAACAACAGTCACAACACGCAAGACTTCCGTGGCAGTATGCCTACTACCGACGACCGTTTCGAGCATGCCACGCGAGTCCTGGCAGGATATGCCGACTATATCTATAATGCCGACAAATGGTCTGCCCGTGCTGGTTTGCGCTACGAATACAGTTATATGCGGGGCAACTATCCTGACGGCACAAATGCGGCCTTCAATCATCGGCTGAACGACTGGGTGCCTCAGGCGAGTCTGAAGTATCAGTTAACGCCGTCGCAGTCGCTGAAACTGAACTACACCACGAGTATCAATCGTCCCGGCATCTCCTATCTCAACCCCGCCGTCTCTACCTCGCCCAATGTGGTGCAACACGGCAATCCGCTCTTGGTGAGTTCCCACTCGCAGAGCCTCTCGCTCATCTATATGTATATCGGTCGTCGGCTCACGCTGCAACTGGCTCCCGGCTATCGGTTCAGCAATGGCGGCATTGCCGATATCCAGACCGCCCAGGGCGATGTGCGCTATCTGACCTACGACAACGTCCAGCGCTATCGCCGCTTCTCGTTCGAGCAGTATGTGCA
>DETM01000054.1:14970-15235 GCA_002361655.1 Prevotella sp. UBA3288
AGTGGAAACCCTTCGACGGCACGACGCTTGTCGTCAACAACAACCTTCGCTATGAACATTATGCCAACCCCAACCTTGACTATCGCAATCATGGTTGGTCGGACAACTACTATGCCAACCTCTCGCAGCAGTTGCCCTGGAAGTTGCGCCTCTACCTGATGGCATACGGCAAGATAGGTCATAGCCCTTCGAGCATCTACTACCAGCAGCACTCCTATTACGGCTATTACGCCTCCCTACAGCGTTCGTTCCTCAAGGGCGACCG
>DETM01000054.1:15358-15932 GCA_002361655.1 Prevotella sp. UBA3288
GAGACCGTCAATGGCGACTACCGCGGCCGTCAGACCTCGTGGAATCACGGCCGCTCGTTCAGCCTCTCGCTCACCTGGCGTTTCGGCTCGCTCAAGGCCAGCGTGAAGAAGGCAGAGCACAGCATCGAGAACGATGACGTGGTGGGTGGTATCACAAAGGGTCAATGAGATGATTAAACACCCAAAGACGGCAACTGAACGACATAATCGTCAAGAAAGGCGAGAGTGTCTAAAAATCATACGCTCTACTGTCTAATTTTTAGACAATCTGCTTCCGCCAGGGCTGAAAACCTTGGCGGATTTGTTTTATTGCCGTACTTTTGCAGCGTAAATCGTAAATAAATAGTAAATCGTCAAATCGTAAATGATATGAAGACTATCATCAGAAACTTTACATCCATGTTCCGCAAGTTTGTGTCGGCAAGCCTGCTGAATCTGCTGGGGCTGAGCCTGGCTTTTGCCTCGTTCTTTGTCATCATGACGCAGGTCAACTACGACCAGGGCTACAACAAGAGTTTTACGGAGCACGAAAGGCTGTTCCGTCTGACCTTGAAGTTAGGGCCAGGCATGGAGG
>DETM01000002.1:0-2013 GCA_002361655.1 Prevotella sp. UBA3288
ATCAAGACCAGTATCACGTTGTTCACCACCTCGCCGTCGAGCCAGGCCGCCACCATGCCCACCAGCCATTTCTTCAGGTAGCGTGCGAAGCGCACCTGCTCCTCCACCTCGCCCTTGACCGTCACGCTCACCGACAGGCCCAGTATGTAGTCGTCGCCGTCCCACGGCGGCAGGTGGTCCAGGTAGGAGGCGAAGGGGTTGAACGTCGGCACGAAGTCGCTTTCGATGACGCGCCAGATGTCCTCCGTCTTCACCTTCTTCACCCGCGAGAGCGTACGCCACAGGTCGTTCACGATGCGGTCGGAGATCGGCAGCCACTGGTCTCGCGGCAGACCGTCGGCACTCCACTGCGCGAAGGCGTCGCGCTCCGGTATCCTGCACTCCGTCCGCCCCGTGACCACATTTTTCCTGAGCAGCAGGTTGTCGCCCAGGAAGCGTTCAATGTCCTCCACCGTGGCCATATACTCCTTGTAGTTCTTCTTGTGCTCCTCGTTCCCCTGGGCCGAGTGCTCCCTGTGCCCCTTCTGCCCCTCGCCGCCCTCGGCGGACGGCTTCCGTCTTTTCCTGCTTCCCTCTGCCATAGTCTCATGCCTTTTTAGTTAATAGATAGAAGTGAACTTTTCTGCCACAAAGATACGAATTATATCAATGCACTTTCCGTTTTTTAAGCCACTCTTTGCCATTTTTCATGAAATACGGAAAAAACAGAGACTCTCACCCGTAGATGAAAGTCTCTGCTATCAGTTACCCTTGCGTTTTTCCGTCACTTGAACAGGGTTTCACCCTTGATGGCGGATTTATCTTGGCCTTACCGTCTGCAAATATAAGAAAAATCCACGGACAAATGTATTTTTCATAATGAATCTTAATTATCTGGGTAAAGACTACTTTATTCGAATAAATTGTGTATATTTGCAAAAGTATTAAGCGAACTAAACAAATAATAAAAACAAACTATGAAGATTAAAGCAGTAAAATTCAGGCGCGATGGGTTCTACACCCAGCCGTTCGCCTTCGGTGGAGAGGAAGGCGCAGACAAGTTTGACAAGGACATCCGCTATCGCGGCAGTCTACAGAACTATCTCATCGACACCGGCAGCGAGGTCATACTGGTGGATACCGGTCTGCCCGCCGGAACACCGGAAGAGACGCCCGACGAAAACTCAGTAGCCTATACAGGCAAGGACATCTGTTCATACATGGAGGCCTTCCGGGCTTTGGGCTACAAGCCCGAACAGGTGACCAAGATTCTGCTTACCCACCGCCACGCTGACCACAGCGGCGAGTTGAAGTCGTTCCCCAATGCGAAGATTTACGTGAACAAGGACGAACTGAGCGCCACCGAACTGCAGGGCCTTGACAATATCGTGCCCGTCACTTTCAGCGACGGAGCCTACTACAACTTCCCCGAGTGCCAGATGATTCAGGACGGCATCTACCTCATCAAAGCCAAGGGCCACACCAACGGCAACAGCATTATCGTAGTGGAGATGGACGGACTGTTCTACATGATTCACGGCGACATCACTTATGTTGACGAGGCTCTCTACGAAGATAAACTCTCCGTGGTCTTCGACGACCTGACGGCTGCCCGCGAGACACTGAACCGTATCCGTCAGTTCATCCGCAACCATCCCACAGTTTACTGCGGCACCCACACCCCACAGGGTTACGAGAATCTGGAGGCCAAGCGTGTGATGGATCTTGACAACCCTGTGCCCACCATGCTGGCCGAAGTCGACTTCTCACAGTTCCAGGCATCAGGCAAGTATGTCTGCTCGGTCTGCGGCTACGTCTACGACCCTGCCGAACACGACGGTGTGCCCTTCGACGACCTGCCTGACGACTGGAAATGTCCCCGCTGCAAGCGTCCCAAGGATAAGTTCAACAAGGCATAATTTCACAAGAACAAAACATGTGCAGACGAAATTGAGGCGATATCTCTCTGTTCGGAGAGATATCGCCTCAATGCTTATTGCCACTTGACGTTAGAATTCTGCGCTCTTCGGTGTA
>DETM01000002.1:2063-2895 GCA_002361655.1 Prevotella sp. UBA3288
GGGATGACGTCGCGGATGTTCTGCATACCGGTAACGAAGAGAATGAGACGCTCGAAGCCCAGACCGAAACCGGCATGGGGACAAGAGCCCCAGCGGCGGGTGTCGATGTACCACCAGAGGTGGGTCATGTCCATCTGTCGACGGTTAATCTCAGCCATCAGTTTGTCGTAACTCTCCTCACGCACCGAGCCGCCGATAATCTCGCCAATCTGCGGGAAGAGCACGTCGGTGCCCTGCATGGTGGGACCGGGAGCCACGGCACCCTTATAGCCCACGCTGCCGTTCTCGCCGGTGTCGCCGGGCTGGCCGGAAACACCGGGGTTCTGCTTCATATAGAACGACTTGAAGGCGCGGGGATAGTCGGTCATGATGACGGGCTTCTTGAAGTGCTCCTCGACGAGATAGCGCTCGTGCTCGGAGGCCAGGTCGTCGCCCCACTGGCAGGGGAACTCAAACTTCTTGCCCTGCTTGATGGCCTCCTGCAGGATGTTTATACCTTCGGTATACGGCAGACGGACGAAGGTCTCCTTCAGCACGCCCTCCAGACGCTGGATGAGGGTCTTGTCAATCATCTGGTTGAGGAACTGGAGGTCGTCCTTGCAGTTGTCGAGAGCCCAGCGCACGCAGTACTTGATGAAGTCCTCTTCGAGGTCCATCAATTCTTCCTGGTCGAGGAAAGCAACCTCGGGCTCTACCATCCAGAATTCGGCCAGGTGGCGCGGCGTGTTGGAGTTCTCGGCACGGAAGGTCGGTCCGAAGGTGTAGATGGCACCGAGGGCCGTTGCACCCAGTTCTCCCTCCAACTGTCCGCTGACGGTCAGCGAGGTCTGCT
>DETM01000002.1:2999-33301 GCA_002361655.1 Prevotella sp. UBA3288
TAGAGGTTCTTGGTGGTCACCTGAAACATGTTGCCGGCACCCTCGCAGTCGCTGGCGGTGATGAGCGGCGTATGGAAATAGAAGAATCCATGTTCGTGGAAGTAGGTGTGAATAGCCATCGCCATGTTGTGGCGAATGCGCATCACGGCCCCGAAGGTATTAGTGCGAAGACGCATATGGGCATTCTTGCGCATGGCCTCGAAACTCTGACCCTTCTTCTGCATGGGATAGTCGTTGCCACAGAGACCATAAACCTGGAGGGCCGTGGCCTGAATCTCACTGTTCTGACCAGCACCCTGACTCTCCACTAGCGTTCCCTCAGCGCAGATGCAGGCACCGGTGGTAATCTGCTTCAGCAGATCCTCGTCGAACTTGGCAGGATCAACAACAATCTGCACATTCTTGATGGTAGAACCATCGTTCAGTGCGATAAAATCGACGGCCTTGGAAGAACGGTGCGTACGCACCCAACCCTTCACGCAGACCTCTTTGCCATATTCCGTGCTCTGAAGCACGTCAATTATCTTTATTCTTTTCATTGGTTATTATTTTCTGGATATTCCGGATATTCCGGATGTTCTGGATGTTCTGGATAATCTGGATGTTCTGGATATTCCGGATAATCTGGCATTATTCATACGCTCCCATTCGCAGGCGGTCGACCTCGTCCTCAGTCAGATAGCGCCAGTCGCCACGACGAAGATTCTTCTTGGTCAGACCGGCAAACTGCACACGGTCCAGTTTGGTGACCTTATAGCCCAGGCTCTCGAAGATGCGGCGCACGATGCGGTTCTTGCCCGAGTGAATCTCGATGCCCACCTGCTTCTTGTCCACAGCGTCGGCATACTGGATGTCGTCGGCCTTGATCTCGCCGTCGTCGAGGGTGATGCCCTCTGCTATCTGCTGCATATCGTGAGCGGTGACATTACGGTCGAGATAGACGTGATAAATCTTCTTCTTCAGAAACTTCGGGTGTGTCAGTTTCGAGGCCAGGTCGCCATCGTTGGTGAGCAGTAGAACACCTGTGGTATTGCGATCCAGACGGCCCACGGGATAGATGCGCTCCGGACAGGCATTCTTTACCAGATCCATCACGGTCTTGCGCTGCTGGGGATCGTCGCTCGTGGTGACATAGTCCTTCGGTTTGTTGAGCAGCACATAGACTTTCTTCTCCAGCGTGACGGGATCGTCATGGAAGCGCACCACATCGGTGCGCATCACCTTGGTGCCCAGTTCGGTGACCACCTCTCCATTAACTGTGACAACACCAGCCTGGATAAAATCGTCAGCCTCACGACGGCTGCACACACCGGCATTAGCCAGAAACTTGTTCAGACGGATGGGCTCATTGGGGTCAAAGTTCTGCTCCTTATACTCGATGCGCTTCTTCATGCTGTATTTTGCATTGGGGTCATAGTCGGCCGTACGCTGACGGAAGCCGCCTTGCGGACGCTGGCCATAGCCGCCACGCTGCTGACCATAGCCACCCTGCGGACGCTGACCATAACCGCCCTGACGCTGCTGACCATAACCGCCCTGACGCTGCTGACCGTAGCCGCCACGCTGCTGACCATAACCGCCCTGACGCTGCTGGCCGTAGCCGCCCTGACGCTGCTGACCATAACCGCCCTGCTGACGAGGCTGGTAACCGCCCTGCTGATGGGGCTGATAGCCTTGCTGTTCGTCACTCTCCTGATTGTAACGGGGACGATAGCCACCTTGCTGTTGGCGGGGCTGGTAGCCACCACGCTGCTGGCCGTAACCGCCATTATTATAGTTATTTGTACGGGGGCGATAATTATGCTGAGGAGCCTGTGCCTGCAAACCGCCTCCGAATCCTTCCGGACGGAAACCGCTATCGTCATCCTGAATGTGCTTACTGTAATTGGGACGGTCATAACCCGCTACCGGACGCTGTCCGGTGTGGATACGGGGACGAGGTGAACGTCCTACCGGACGATACTCTTTCTGATAACCCTCACGGCTACCCTCATTCTCCATTGACTGTTGTTCGTCTTGTTTCTTCTCGTTCTCAAAATCCATAATCTAATTACTCTTTAAGTGGTTTATATGATGCCTCACGGCGTTTCTTTTTGTTTCCGGCTTCCCGGCTGAGAAGCACATTAAATGCCGGTATAGTTCCAAGGGGTAATGGCCATGAGTTCCTCTTTCACCTCATCACTGACATTCAGCGTCTGAATAAACTCATGAATGGTCTCGGCCGTCATCTTCTGATTGGTACGTGTCAACTGTTTCAGCGTCTCATAAGGGTTGGGATAGGCCTCGCGGCGCAGAATGGTCTGGATAGCCTCTGCAACGACGGCCCAAGTATTTGCCAGGTCCTCATGCAACTTTTCCTCATTAAGAATCAACTTACGCAGTCCTTTGAGCGTACTTTGGAAAGCAATCAGCGAATGTCCCATGGGCACGCCGACATTACGCAGCACCGTCGAGTCGGTCAGGTCACGCTGTAAACGGCTTATCGGCAATTTCTGTGCCAGGAATTGCAGCACGGCATTAGCGATGCCCAAGTTGCCCTCACTATTCTCATAGTCAATAGGATTCACCTTATGAGGCATCGCACTGGAACCCACCTCGCCAGCCTTGATTTTCTGTTTGAAATAGTCCATGGATATATACATCCAGAAGTCGCGGTCCAGGTCGATGATGATGGTGTTGATACGCTTCATGACATCGAAGAGACCGGCCAACCAGTCGTAGTTGGAAATCTGGGTGGTGTACTGCTCTCGCTCCAGCCCGAGTTTCTCACTGACAAAACGGTTGCCGAATTCCCGCCAGTCGTACTGCGGATACGCCACATGATGGGCATTAAAATTGCCTGTAGCCCCACCAAACTTGGCAGTGATGGGCGTATCTTTCAAGGCTCGGATCTGCTCTTCCAAACGATAGACATAGACCATAATTTCCTTGCCAAGACGTGTCGGAGACGCTGGCTGCCCATGCGTTTTTGCCAGCATGGGCACATTTTTCCAACACTCGGCATAGTCATTGAGTTGTTCTACCAGTTCCTCCAACAGAGGTACGTAGACATCGTTCATGGCTTCCTTGATAGAAAGAGGCACGCTGGTGTTGTTAATATCCTGAGAAGTCAATCCGAAATGAATGAATTCCTTGTAGTGTTCAAAGCCGCCCATCTGGTCAAGTTTCTCCTTGATAAAATATTCTACGGCCTTCACGTCGTGGTTTGTCACGCTCTCAATATCCTTCACGCGCTGGGCATCAGCAACTGTAAACTGGCGATAGATGTCGCGCAGAGGTTCAAACAATGCGTGATTGAAATCCTGAAGTTGTGGTAAGGGCAGTTCGCAGAGGGTAATGAAGTACTCTATCTCTACACGGACACGGTATCTCACCAGTGCATATTCCGAGAAATATTCGCTCAGCGGCTCTGTCTTGCCACGATAGCGGCCATCAATAGGCGAAATGGCCGTCAATACATTTAAATCCATTTTGACAAACAATACTTTTATAAAAGTCCTTTTCTATTTGAGAGTGCAAAGTTACAACTTTTTTCCGAAACTAACAAAGGGAAGTTCCAAAATTTCGAACTCCTTTCCTTAATATATACTGCGGCTCTTACATTTTCTGATAATTGGCGCTGAAAACGTCATTGTCGATTTGCAACTCCACCATCATTCCGTCCAGGTCAACCTTGCACCGTCCGGAGCCCTGTACGGTCATTTCACCAGACCACGTATAGTCTTCATGCAATTCTTGCTTAGAATAGAAAGTCACCTCGCAACCGGATGCCGTCTCCTCATACTTGCCGTGAAAGACATCCTTATACTTGCCCGTCACCGTCAGGTTCGCATGTCCGTCATCAAAGAAACTAAGTACATAACCTAAGGCCGTCCAATTTCCGCGAAGTCCATCACCAGTTGGAGCAAACGTACCATCAGCCTCATAGTTCAGCCCCTCCGCCGTTGTCCGTACCGCCTGGTTAAAACGGGCCTTCCACACCTCGTCCATCATCACATATTGCCGTCCGTCGAAAGCCAAAGCACCATCATGATGACCCCACGTCTTCGTCAGCGTATCGTCCTCTGTCGTGATATTATAGCCATCGAGCATAAACCTTACGTCACGCTCATCATACCGAAGATAAGATTCGCCCACATCCTTGAGCACTGACCTGACCAGACGTCCATTGTCGGTAAATGTCAGGACATGGAAAAGGCCGTCCGACCTATCCTGTAGCATCCACGAATTGATCACCTTATGTACCTTAGCCTGCTCATCCTCATCGTCAGCATCGTCGCCACAGGCAGTCATCCCCAACGAGACGACGACCATCAACATATAGCGGATAAACTTTTCGACCATTTTCCAATAATTGCTTTAGGACGGTACAAATATAGACAAAAAAAGTGGAAAACGAGCACCGTTTTGCTATATTTAACAAAAAAAGAGTCTTTCCGCAAGACTCCCTTTTGTGTGGGCGTTGACGGATTCGAACCGCCGACCCTCTGCTTGTAAGGCAGATGCTCTAAACCAACTGAGCTAAACGCCCTTATTTCTTTTAAGCGGGTGCAAAGGTACAAACTTTTTCCGAATCCACCAAATTTTTCGAGTATTTTTTATACTATAAATTAAAAGAGGCGAACAAATGATTCTACGGACGAAAAGAGGCGAACACCAAGTGCTCGCCTCTTTTTATTTACACGATTGTGGTAAATTACTTCACCTCAACAACAGCGCGACGGTTGTAAGCGAACGGATTGATGTCGTTGACGCCACCGGCAGCCTTCACCTCGATCTTGCTCTCAGCAACACCCATCTTCACCAGTTCAGCCTTCACAGCGTTAGCACGCTTCTCAGACAGAGTCTGGTTGAAGTTAGCGCTACCAGTCTTGCTGTCAGCATAACCGGTCACAACGATGGTCTTGTCGTTAGCCTTGGCCAGATCAGCCAGAGCCTGTACGTTCACGATATCCTTCTTAGAAGCGATCTTAGCACTACCCAGGTTGAAGAACACTGATACGGGTGCTGCAGCGACCTCCTTGACGGTAACAGTCTTACCGGCCTCGGGGCACTTGTGGTTCTTAATCAGGTTGTTCAGACGAGCGTTCTCAGCATTAGCATCAGCCAACTGAGCGTTAAGAGCAGCAATCTGCGACTCCGAGAGAGCCTTGATGGCGTCCACATCGGGCACCTTGTTGAAGGTAGCCTTACCCAGATTGAAGGTCAGACCGACTTCAGCATTCAACTCACGGTCGTAGTTCTCCAACTTCCAACGCTTGATGTTGCCATCAGTAGCAATACCGGCACCGAAGTCCTCGTCGTGTGCACCGAGAGAAAGGTCGAGGTTGATCATCACGCGCTTGCTCAGACGCCAAGTGTTCAGGATACCGAAGTTCAGACCCATAGAATAGGTGTTCTGAGTCATGTTGCGCGAAATGCCACCACCCAGATAGGGAATGAAGTTCCAAACACGGGTGTCGCTATAGCCACAGAACATGTTGCTCAAGTTGAACAGCACCTGCTCGTTCAGAGTCCAGTACTTCATAGCGTTGGTTTCCTTGTCCTGGCTCAGGATCTGACGACCCCAGATACCGGTCAACTTCGTACGGAGACCGAGACCGGGAGTGAACCACTTACCGATGGCAACAGAAGCGCCCATGTTAGTACGGTAGCCCTTGAAAGGAGAACCCCACTTCTCACCTCCCTCGAAGAAAGAAGATCCAACAACATTAGCCTGAATGAACCAGTTGCTCCAGAAAGAGTTAGTTGCAACGCTGTACTTCAGTTCAGGTGTTTCATTCTGTGCCATACCGGCCACAGATACGCTGGCCAGAGCCAGCACCATCAAAAACTTTTTCATACAATTCTTATTAATAAAACAATAACATTATTTCAAAATTTGGTGCAAAAGTAGGTAAAAATATTTAATCGTGCAACAAAAACAGGCAAGAAAATGCATTCCGTCCCTTAAAATCTCTTAAAAAATGCTCCTTTATGCCAATTTTTAACAATTCGGCCCCCATTTCAGCCCAACATTTGTTCTATGTCGGGTTGCGGTAATATACACAAGATGGCTTTGCCGTCAGGCGTATAATTAACATTTTTGCAAGCGAACAGTTCATTGACGATATGTTCCATCTCATCGTTTGACAGCACTTGGCCATAGTCTATGGCAGTATGGCGCGCCAGGCTCAGAGCCAGCCGCTCGTGCAGTTCACGGCCTACCGTCCGCCCCTGTTCCGCCGAGTCAGCCAGTATTTGTCTGACCAGTGCCACCGGATCGATGTTCTCACTCCCGGCCGGCACACCATTAATGGCATAATTGCCTCCTCCCAGATCGCTCAAGTCGAATCCTAATGCTGTCAACTCCGGCAGGTAGTGGTTCATCATCACATGGTTGGCAGCCGACAACTGTATCACTTCAGGAAAGAGCACCCTCTGCGTACCAGCCTGTTTCTGTTCCATCAGCATCAGTTGGTGTTCATAGCGGATGCGGACATCGGCACGATGCTGGTCAATGATCATCAGTCCCGACTTTACGGCCGTCATGATATAGCGCCCTTTATATTGATAATGTACGGGCGACTTCTCCTGCAACAGATGTTCAGAACCGCCCGTCACATTGCCCTGGAAAAGTAGCGGTTCATCATTTCCTTCTGATGGAGCCTGCTGTTCATAGAGTTGCTGCCAGTCCACCGGAGCCTTCTGACGATGCGCATTAGGCGCAGTATCATAGTCAGACTTCACACTCGGCGTGCTATCGAAAGGGTTATAACTCGGATTGTACTGCACATGCGGCACCATGACCGTATCACGCTGAGGGTCGAATACCGGTATTTCCGGCCGTCCCTCCGTATCGAAGTCGATGGTCGGTACATCACAGAACTTACCAATGGCATCCTTTACCGCTGCCAGAATGATTTGCCAGATGCCCTGTTCGTTCTCAAATTTTATCTCCGTCTTGGTCGGATGAATATTTACATCGATATCTGCGGGATTCACTTCGAAATAGATGAAATAAGGCACCTGCATGCCAACGGGCACCAGTCGCTCATAGGCACTCATCACGGCCTTATGGAAATAGGCATGCTTCATAAAGCGCCCATTGACGAAGAAGAAGTCTGCCCCACCCTTCTTACGGGCCGTTTCCGGCTTGCCCACAAAGCCGGTGACCTTACAGATGGCGGTGTCTACCTCGACAGGCAACAGTTCCTGATTGAGTTTTGTGCCAAATACATCGACAATCCGCTGTCGCAGCGGACCGGCCTTCAAGTTGAGCAATTCCTGTCCGTTGCTATAGAGCAGGAAACTGATGTCCGGATAGACGAGTACAATCCTTTCGAAGGCCGTCAGGATATTATTCAGTTCCGTTGTGTTCGACTTCAAAAATTTTCGCCGGGCAGGGACATTGAAAAACAAATTGTCGACCTTGAAGTTGCAGCCCACCGGACAAGCCACCGGTTCCTGGCCGACCACCTTTGAGCCGTGTATCGTCAGGCGGGTACCTATATCGTCTGTCGTCATTCTGGTGGTCAGTTCCACCTGGGCAACGGCAGCGATGGAAGGCAGGGCCTCTCCACGGAATCCCATGGTATGCAGCGTGAACAGGTCTGCAGCCTGGCGGATTTTCGAGGTGGCATGGCGTTCGAAAGCCAGTCGGGCATCCGTCTCCGACATCCCACAGCCATCGTCGATGACCTGGATGGAAGTACGGCCGGCATCAACGATGACGACCTTAATGGTCTTGGCACCGGCATCGACAGAGTTCTCTACCAGTTCCTTAATGACCGAAGCAGGGCGCTGGATCACCTCGCCCGCCGCTATCTGATTGGCCACCGAATCCGGCAGCAATTGTATGATGTCACTCATTATTTCCTCAACTCGATTGAATGGTTCTTGCTGCGCGAAGCATCGCCACGCTGCCGCCTTTGCAGCGAAGTTCCTCCGCTACGTTTCTTCTGGGGTTTCAGCCGTGTTCCTTCCGCTTTTGGGCGCCAGTTAAATATATCCTGCTTCGACACCGGCCGCACATAGTCAAACCAATAGAATCCTTCCAGATAGCGTTTCTCCGGCGGTATCTGCGACATCGGATACATGATGCCTTCCGGTGCTGGTGCCCAGATATAGTCCAGTTTCCGTTTGTTAAAGAACATCCTCAATTCCTCGGTCGTCATACTGATGAGTCCAACATACGAACTGTCCGACTCTTCCTCCGGATAGAACACCACCTTCACATTACCCACGGCCCGGGCCTCATGCATTTCGCCCTTCACGAAATAGGCAAACATTTCCTGCGACGACACCTGGTTGAATGCCTTGTCCTCGCGCAGTTTCTCGACCGAGAACGCCTGACTGACGACATGGGCATGGTCGATGACGGAGTCTTTCATGTAAACATTTATCTCCTCGCCCAGCAACTGCTGGTTCATGTTCCATACGATAGGATCACTATAGAGCGTCATGCAAGAGTCCTTTGTATTATAGACCAACGAGTCGCACACGGCCTGTAAGTCAATACGGTACGCGCGTACCTTATTATATCCATGCATCACCCTGTAGACAGAGTCGGTATCGATATTATAAGTGTACACCTTGAATGTGTCGGCATGCATGAACAGCGAATCGCGCTGCGAGAAGTCAACAGCCATCGCACTGTCAGTACACATAGAGTAGCCGGTCGAATCGTTGTAATAGCCATAGTTACAATAGAGGGCGTTCCTGTTGACGGAGTCCTGATAGACCACATTGCCAAAGGCCTCGCTGACGCCCTTCATCCCGTCATACCAGATGCTGTCGCCGGTCAGTGTCCGCCCGTCGTTATTCAATATCGACCTGTTCAGCAGTTCTGCCTGGTCTTTGTCGGTACTATAGTAGCCCTGCTCGGAATAGATGTGGCTTTTGCCTGACAGGATGTCAGACGGTCCTACGATATGTGCCCGCCGTGAGTTGGTATTATAAATCAGCGTATCGGTAGTCAGCGTGAATTTCTGGTCCACCATCCGTACATCATCCATAAAGAAGGCGTCCTTCGTATCCGTATGGTATTCGCCGTGGACAGAGGTCAGCGTGGTCGATTTGTCCACCAGTTTGCCCCACTCATTGTAATAGCCCACATTGTCGAGCCGGTCGAAGTGGAGGGTGTCGGTATAGAGTGTCGTGGTGCGGTTGCGCAGTTCCACCTGCTTGCCAGGAGTGAACGTCTTTGCCTCCAGTGTCTTGTCGTTGCCGTCATAATAACCGAAGTCGCTGGTCAGCGAGAGGGTGTCTCCCTGTACCATCCTCACATTGCCCCAGGCCTCAAACGAGTTTGTCGGCTCATAGAAATTGGCACTGTCGCAATACAGGCGGGCCCCGTCATGCTCGAACTGCACATGGCCACGCAACACCTGGGCGCCATTATTGCGCCACTGGTCGTAGAACAACTCATCGGAATGAATCAGATAGACACGCTTGCTGTCTTCTTTCTTCTTCGACGTGGCGGGTCGCGAGGGCATCACGGCCGACACGGCAAGACAAAGCACACACAGAAGCACCATCACGATGCTTCTGCGTCCCTTTTCTATTATCGAATGTCGGTCGATTCGCAATTTCTACGGACTATTAAGACGGTCATTATCTACGGACACTTTCCGACGCTCACCGGATCCAGCCTTCGTACTCAAACTTACAGTCACGATAGTCGTCGCCAATCCTGACATAAGTGCTTTTTATCTTGCTGACCACCCAGTCGTGCAGTTTCTGCTCGCGCCGCTTTTCCAGCACCACATCTTTCATCACCTGGAAATCCTCGGTAATAGTAGCCTTATGCCCGTCGATACGGTTTTTCAGTTTTGCGATGACGCACACCGTCTTACCCCGCTGGTTGATCATGGAGAAAGGCTGTGAAATCTGTCCTACCTGCAGCGTGTCGACAGCCTTGGCCACTTCGGCAGGCAGTTCCTGCATCTGGAAGCGCGACGTCTGTCCACGCTCAGAGCGGTTGGCCATCAGCCCTTTGTTGTTGCGGGTATCCTTGTCGTCGGAAAACACGGCAACACCGTCCTCGAAGGTAAATTTCTCTGTCGTGGTCAACTGTGGCTTCAGCATAGGTGGAACATCTCCTTTGCGGATAGAGGTGGCGATAGTGTCGAGCAGTGACAGTGAGGCGTTGACGGCAGAGTCGCTCACCACCGGCTTGCGCAGTATGTGGCGCACCTTGATCTTGTCGCCACGCTTATCGATCAGTTGTATGATATGGAAGCCGAATTCCGACTCCACAATCTTCGAGATCTTCTTGGGGTCGGTCAGGTTGAAAGCCACGGCGGCAAAGGCCGGGTCGAGGGTACTCCTTCCCGTATAGTCCAATTCGCCACCCTGACGGCGCGACCCCGGGTCTTCAGAGTACATGCGGGCCAGAGTCTGAAACGATGTCTCGCCGCGGTTCACACGGTCCGTATATTCCCGCAACTCGTCTTTCACGCGGTTCAGTTCCTCCACCGATACCCTCGGTGTCTGTGTGATAATCTGCACTTCCACCTCGGTCGGCACATAGGGGATGCTGTCCTCGGACAGATCCTTGAAATAGCGGCGCACCTCGGCAGGGGTCACCGTGATGTCCTTGACCAGTTTCTCTTTCATGCGCTGAATCATCATCTGGTCACGCAGGTCGTCGTGCATTGACTGGCGTATCTGGCTGATGCTCTGCTTCCTGTACTCCTCCAGTTTCTCGCGGGAGCCAATCTGCTGAACCATATAGTCGATACGCTGTTCGATGGCCGACGACACTTCCGACTCGGACACCTCGATACTGTCCAAGGCAGCCTGGTGCAAGAACAGTTTCTGTACCGCCAACTGTTCCGGGATGGCACAGTCAGGGTTGCCCTTCCAGTGCATGCCGTCCATAGCAGCCTGGATACGGGTGACCTCCACCTCGCTCTTCAGGATGGGCTCGTCGCCGACAACCCATACCACCTCGTCGACCACGCTCTGCGCCTCGGCCTCCTGTGCTCCGATGGGGCTAAATAATAAATACGAAATAAAAACTATGAGTGCACAGCGCTTCATCTCTTACGATACATTTTTTTCTTTTTACTCAGACCGCAGGTCCATGCTCATTCTTCGCATTGCTTCACTACGCTCTCGTCAATCTCTACGGGGTACCGGCGACGCAGGTCTGCCACCCACTCCTTCTCCAACTGCTCCTGATAGTCGGCGACCACCAGACCACGCACGTCGGTATAGTCCTCCGGTCCCTTTTTCAGCAGTTTGCCATAGACGGCATCGATAGGATACTCCTTCAGGTGGTTCACCGTGGTATCCTTATTGAACACGAGGCTGTCAATCAGGGCATTGTCGCCCTTCTTGAAGATACCCTTTTCCACACGGATGCGAATCACAGAGTCGCCATTGAAGGTGGTACGCAGGGCCTCTGCCCACTTGTCGAACGGCAGTTTCTTCACGCAGTCGGCCACCGCCTTCACCTGGCTCTGCTCCTTCACGTGATAGGCCATACCCTTATAGCGGGGTTCGTCCCAGGCATATTTTTTCTTGTTCTTCTTGAAAAATCGCTCCAGTCCGGCCTCGTCCTTCGCAGCCTTGTCCCACACCTGACGGTTGCTGATCTCATAGAGCAGCAGACCGTCGTGGTACTCTTGGATGAGGTATTTCAGGTCCTGGTCGTTAGCCGACAGTTCGTCAGCCTTCTGCTCCATCAGTGCTGCCTCAGTCAGAGTGCCGTTCGACTGCTCCACTATTTTCTTTACTTTCTGGTTGGCAATTTGTTCACGCAGTTCGCGCTGTTCGATGAATTTAATGATATTGTCGTGATGGAACTCAAAGGGCTCCAGCATCTTACGCTCTTTCATCAGGATGATATGATAGCCGAAAGGCGACTGCACGATGCCCGACATCTCGCCTGGCTGCAGGGCGAAGGCAGCATCTTCAAACTCCTTCACCAACTGCCCGCGCTGCACAAAAGGCAACAGTCCACCCTGCCGGGCAGACCCCGGGTCTTGCGACACCCGCTGTGCCAGTTCGGCAAAGTCGGCACCGGCTTTCAATGCCTGATAGACCGAGTCGGCACGACCCTTGGCAGCATCCCATTCCTCCTGCGATGCCTGTTGGTTGGCACGGATCAAGATATGCGCCGTCTGTATCAACCCGTCGGGACCGATCTGCTTCACCGTCTGGTCGTAGATGTTATGGGCTTCCGCCTCCACGTCCTCATCGGTCACCAACAGCGGTTTGACCTGCTGGTCGCGATACATGGCAAACTCGTCCTTAAACGACTGCAGCGTGTCATACCGGGCATCGATGGCAGCGGCCACTTTCAACTTATAGTTCACAAAGAGGTCTACATACTCCCTGACGGTCTTCTTGTCGATCACGCCTTCAGAATTATTCTTATTAAAAGAGTACTCAAACTCCGACTTCAGCACCGGCACCCCATTGACCTTCATAATCACAGGATCGTCAGAAGTCTGTGCTATAGCAGTACCGCCGGTCGTCAGCAGCATTGCAATCATCAAATACTGTTTCATCATTATCAGTCGTTCGGTCTTGAATAGTTGGGGGCTTCACTTGTGATGGTGATGTCGTGCGGGTGACTCTCCATCACACCGGCATTTGTGATGCGGGTGAAACGGGCCTCGTGCAGCCGCTCGATATTGGCAGCGCCACAGTAGCCCATGCCGGAGCGCAGACCGCCTGTCAACTGGTAGATGACTTCCTGCACTGTGCCCTTGTAAGGCACACGGCCGGCAATGCCTTCGGGCACCAGTTTCTTCACGTCTTTCGTGTCGGCCTGGAAGTAGCGGTCCTTCGAGCCGTGCTCCATGGCCTCCAGCGAGCCCATGCCACGGTATGACTTAAACTTACGTCCGTTGTAGATGATGGTGTCGCCGGGACTCTCTTCCGTGCCTGCCACCAGCGAACCGATCATCACGCTCGACCCGCCTGCTGCCAGTGCCTTGACGATGTCGCCGCTGTAGCGCAGTCCGCCGTCGGCAATGAGGGGCACGTCGGTACCTTTCAGGGCCGAGAAAACATCGTAGACGGCACTCAACTGAGGCACGCCCACGCCGGCCACCACACGTGTAGTGCAGATAGAGCCCGGACCGATGCCCACCTTCACGGCGTCGGCACCATTGTCCACCAGCATACGGGCAGCGGCACCGGTGGCAATGTTACCCACCACGATGTCGATATTTTTAAAGGCGTTCTTCGCCTCACGCAGTTTGTCTATCACGCCCTTCGAATGGCCATGGGCGGTATCGATGACGATGGCGTCGGCACCGGCGCTGACCAGGGCCTGCATACGCTCCAGCGTGTCGGTAGTGACACCCACGCCTGCAGCCACACGCAGGCGGCCTTTCTCGTCCTTGCAGGCCATCGGCTTGTCCTTAGCCTTGGTGATATCCTTATAGGTGATCAGGCCCACCAGACGGTTGTCCTTGTCCACCACGGGCAGTTTCTCAATCTTATTCTCTTGCAGAATCTGGGCGGCAGCGGCCAAGTCGGTCTGCTGGTGTGTGGTCACCAGATGGTCTTTCGACATCACCTCGTCTACCGTGCGGTCCAGCCGGCGCTCGAAGCGCAGGTCGCGGTTGGTCACGATGCCCACCAGGTGGTTATCCTCGTCCACCACGGGAATACCGCCGATATGATACTCTGCCATGATGTCCAGGGCCTGAGCCACCGTCGAGCCGCGGCGGATGGTCACGGGGTCGTAGATCATACCGTTCTCGGCACGCTTGACGATAGCCACCTCGCGGGCCTGGTTCTCTATCGACATGTTCTTATGAATCACGCCGATGCCGCCCTCACGGGCTATGGCAATTGCCATCTGGCTCTCCGTCACCGTGTCCATGGCGGCCGTCACGAAGGGCACGTTCAGCACGATGTTGCGCGAGAAGCGCGTTTGCAACTCCACCGTCTTGGGCAGTACTTCCGAATAAGCGGGAATCAACAGGACGTCGTCGAATGTGAGACCGTCCATTACAATTCTATCTGCAATAAATGATGACATAATACAGGTTCCTTTATTTTATTGCGTGCAAAGATACGAAAAATAAGGCAAAAAATAAGGGTGAAGAGTGAAAAAAATTGCTTTACTGCCTGTTTTTTAACCACTCTTCACCTTTTCGCCCTTCGCCCATCAAATCAGTTGGCCATGTCGCTGATGAACTTAATACGCACCAGACGGATCTCGTTTTCGCTGAAGTCGGAGCCGAACTCCTCGATGGCGGCCTCCAGGTCGTCTTTCTCCTTGTCGGCAAAGTAGTCGCAGATATCGGCTACGTCGTCGGGATCCATAATTTCGTCGAGGAAGTAGTCGATGTTGATTTTATTGCCGCTGTAGAGCACGATGCCCTCCAGTTCGTCGAGCAGTTCCTCAAAGTCGATGCCCAGGGCATTGGCGATGTCGTCGAGGGCGATGCGGCGGTCGATGTTCTGCAGGATCTTCAACTTGCGCATCGAGTCCTTGGCCTTCGTGCGTACTCGCAGGTCGGTCTGCCGCTCTATCTCGTTCTCGTCACAGTAGCGCCTGATCAGGTCGACAAACTCCTTGGCATAGGGCTGGCGTGTCTTGCCGTCGCCGACGCCCTGTATGTTTTTCAGTTCCTCGAGGGTGACAGGATATTCGGTGGCCATCTGCTCGATGGACACGTCTTGGAAGATGACGTATGGCGGGCGCTCCAGTTTGCGCGACCATTTCTTGCGCAGGTCGTGGAGCATGGCCGAGAGCGTAGGATCCAGGGCCCCGGCACCGCCCTCGACGACTACCGTCTCGTCGTCGTCGTTGAACTCATGGTCTTCGACCACCATAAACGAATGGGGTTTCTTGATAAACTTCTTGCCGGCGGCCGTCACCTTCAGCAGGCCGTAGTTTTCTACTTCTTTCTTCAGGTAGCCGGCTATCAAGGCCTGGCGGATGATGGGGTTCCACAACTTGGGATCTTCATCCTCGCCCAGTCCGAAAGCCTCCAACTCCTGATGCCTATGAGCCACGATCTCGTCGGTCTCGCGGCCTTTGATGAAGTCGACGACATAATCGCTGCGGAAGTTCTCCTTGACGGCCAGCACAGCCTGCAGCACGATGACCAGTTGGTCTTTGGCCTCAATCTTAGTGCCGGGATGCAGACAGTTGTCGCAGTTGCCGCAGTTGTCCTTGTCGTATTCTTCGCCGAAGTAGTGCAGTAGCATCTTCCGACGGCACACCGAGGTCTCGGCATAGGCTGCCGTCTCTTGCAGCAGTTGGCGGCCGATGTCCTGTTCGGCCACGGGTTTTCCCTCCATGAACTTGTCGAGTTTCTGCAGATCTTTGTGACTGTAGAAGGCAATGCAGAGGCCTTCGCCGCCGTCACGGCCGGCCCGGCCGGTCTCCTGATAGTAGCCTTCGAGCGACTTGGGTATGTCGTAGTGTATGACGAAGCGCACATCGGGCTTGTCGATGCCCATGCCGAAGGCGATGGTGGCCACGATGACGTCGATGCGCTCCATGAGGAAGTCGTCCTGCGTCTGCGAGCGTGTGCCGGAGTCCAGGCCGGCATGATAGCACTGGGCCTTGATGTCGTTGGCGCGCAGCACCTCAGCCAGGTCTTCCACCTTCTTTCGCGACAGGCAGTAGATGATGCCGCTCTTGCCCGGATGCTGCTTGATGAAGCGCACGATGTCCTTGTCGATATCCTTTGTCTTCTGCCGCACCTCGTAGTAGAGGTTGGGCCGGTTGAACGAACTCTTGAACTCGTCGGCATCGAGTATGCCCAGGCTCTTCTTGATGTCAGTGCGCACCTTGTCGGTGGCTGTAGCCGTCAGTGCGATGACCGGGGCACTGCCTATCTCGTTGATGATCGGGCGGATGCGCCGGTACTCCGGACGGAAGTCGTGACCCCATTCCGATATGCAGTGGGCCTCGTCGATGGCATAGAACGAAATCTTGCAGGTCTTCAGGAATTCCACGTTGTCCTCTTTGGTCAGCGACTCCGGAGCGACATAGAGCAGTTTGGTGACGCCGGCCTTGATGTCGGCCTTCACCTGGTCGGTAGCAGTCTTGTTGAGCGACGAGTTGAGGAAATGGGCCGTTCCCTCCTTTTCGCTCAGATGACTGATAAAGTCCACCTGATTCTTCATCAGTGCGATGAGGGGCGAGATGACGATAGCCACCCCGTCCATCAGCAGCGACGGCAACTGATAGCAGAGCGACTTGCCGCCTCCGGTCGGCATCAGCACAAATGTGTTACGTCCCTCGAGCACATTCTTGATGATGGCTTCCTGATCGCCTTTGAATGTGTCGAAACCAAAATATTTCTTCAGGGCTCCCGCCAGATTTTTCTTGTCGGTCATAGGCTTTTCTTTGTTTTATTGTAGGTGCGACTTGTCCAGTTGCTGCTTGACATAGTCGCCGGTCACTTCAAATTTGTCAACCTTTTTCGCAGGTATCTCAAACATGGCGTCCATCATCACTGCCTCGACGATGGAGCGCAGGCCGCGGGCGCCCAACTTATACTCCATCGCTTTGTCGACGAGGGCGGTGAGGGCGTCGGGGGTGAACGTGAGTTGCACACCGTCCATCTCGAACAGTTTGACATACTGGCGCACGATGGAGTTTTTCGGTTCCACCAGGATGCGCTCCAGGGCCTTGCGGTCGAGGGGGTTCAGATAGGTCAGTACGGGCAGACGGCCGATGATTTCGGGTATCAGTCCGAACGACTTCAGATCTTGCGGCAAGACATACTTCATCAGGTCGTTCTTGTCTATCTTTCTGACATTCTGCACCGAGTTGTAGCCCACGGTGTGGGTGTTCATACGCTGGGCTATCTTACGCTCGATGCCGTCGAAGGCTCCGCCGCAGATGAACAGGATGTTGCGCGTGTCCACATGGATATACTCCTGGTCGGGATGTTTGCGCCCGCCCTGCGGCGGCACGTTGACCATCGTGCCCTCCAGCAGTTTCAGCAGTCCCTGCTGCACACCCTCGCCGCTGACGTCGCGAGTGATCGAGGGGTTGTCGCTCTTGCGCGCTATCTTGTCAATCTCGTCGATGAACACGATGCCGCGCTGCGCTGCTTCCACATTGTAGTCGGCCACCTGCAGCAACCGGCTCAAGATGCTCTCCACGTCCTCGCCCACATAGCCTGCCTCGGTGAACACAGTGGCATCGACGATGGTAAAGGGCACATCAAGCAGTTTGGCGATGGTACGGGCCAGCAGGGTCTTGCCGGTGCCGGTAGAGCCCACCATGATAATGTTCGACTTCTCTATCTCCACGCCGTTCTTGTCGTCGGGCTGCTGCAACCGCTTATAGTGGTTGTAAACGGCCACCGAGAGGAAGCGCTTGGCCTCGTCCTGTCCGATGACATACTGGTCGAGATAGGCTTTGATTTCCGTTGGCTTGGGCACCTTGCCACCGGCCTTGTAGGCGTCGCTCTTGGCTCTCTCACCGTCCAGCCCCGACTCTTTCACAATCTTGTAGGCCTGTGTGGCACAATCTTCGCAGATATAACCGTTGAGACCCGTTATCAGCAGTTTGACTTCTCGCTCGCTCCTGCCGCAAAAATTACATTGTTTCTTCACAAATTCTCAATTTTCAATTTTCAATCCTCAATCCTTCCTCACCAGCACCTGGTCGATCATGCCGTATTCCTTGGCCTCGCCGGCCGTCATCCAGTAGTTGCGGTCGGAGTCGTTCCACACCTTCTCGTAGTCCGTGTGCGAATGGTCGGCGATGATGGTGTACAATTCTTTCTTCAGTTTCTGTATCTCGCGGGCCTCGATCTCGATGTCGCTGGCCTGGCCCTGCACGCCGCCTAGGGGCTGGTGAATCATCACCCGACTGTGGGTCAGCGCCGAGCGCTTGCCCTCCTGACCGGCCACGAGCAGCACGGCGGCCATCGATGCAGCCATGCCGGTGCAGATGGTGGCCACGTCGCTGGAGATGAACTGCATGGTGTCGTAGATGCCCAGTCCGGCATAGACGCTGCCGCCGGGCGAGTTGATATATATGCTTATGTCCTTGCCCGGGTCGGCAGAGTCGAGATAGAGCAACTGGGCCTGCAGTGTGTTGGCCGTATAGTCGTCGATCTGCGTGCCGAGGAAGATGATGCGGTCCATCATCAACCGGCTGAACACATCCATCTGGGTGACGTTCAACTGTCGCTCCTCCAGGATGTAGGGGTTCAAATACTGGGCTTGCGCCTTCATCACATCGTCGAGCACCTGGCCGTTCAGACCGAGGTGTTGTGTAGCATATTTTCTAAAGTCATTCATAGTCCTAACTTGTTTTTTATAGTCTGAAAGCAGGGCGTCGGATGTCTGCCGCCGCTTTCTAAATACAAAATTACAAAAAAAAGTCGAGATGCAAAAACATCCCGACCATTTTTTTTGGTTAAAGAATTATAATCGTCCCTTTTTTATCCCTGCATCATCTTGTTGAACTCGTCGAGGGTCACCTCTTTCTTGTTCAGTTTCACCACACCCTTCAGGGCATCGGTCAGTTTCTTGTCGATGGCGCGCTCGACGAAGTTCTCCACGTTCTCGCGCTTCTTCAACTGCTCCTCGGCATAGTTGTCGAGCACGTCCTCGGGCACGTTGCTCATGCCGTACTGGGCAAACTGGGCGCGGATGGCCTCCTTGGCCACGGCCTTCAGGTCGGCATCTTCCACCTTCACCTGAGTGGCGCTGACGAGTTGTTCCTTGATCAGGTGCCACTTCAGTTCCTTGACGGAGCCCTCGTAGTTCTTCTCCACGAAGTCTTCGCCCTTGTCCTTGTTGTTCTGCAGCATGACGCGCTTCAGCAGGGCATCGGGGAACTGCAGGTCGCCCACCTTCTTCTCCACATAGGCACGGACGTCGAGCAGGAACTTATAGTCGCTGTTCACTTCCAACTGGGCCTTCAGCCCGTCGGCGATACGCTGGCGGAAGTCGGCCTCGTCTTTCACGCCCTCACCGAAGACACGCTCGAAGAGTTTCTCGTCGACGGCAGCGGGCTGGAAGTGGCGTATCTCGGTGATCTGGAACGAGAAGTCGCTCTCCAGAACCTTCACCTGCTCCTTGTCGACCTTCAGCAGAGCAGCCACCTCGGCATCGTTGTCGGGATAGGCTTTCTTGGGGTTGAAGGTGATGATGTCGCCGGGCTTGGCACCCTCGAACTTCTTCTTCTCCTCTTCACCTTTTATATATGATGGCATGATCATGCCGCCCTCGGTGGTGATGCCGCCTTCCAGGGTGTTACCCTCGGCATCGAGTTGGCGCAGGTCGCCTTTCAGCGTGTCGTTGCCGCTCCACTCCTGGGCCTCGACGAACTCGCCGGCCTGCGAGGCGTACATCTGCACCTGGTCGTCGAGCAGTTTGTCGTCCACCTTGATGCTGTAATAGTCAATCTTGTCTTTGGCGGTCAGTTCGGCCGTGAACTCGGGGGCCACGGCGATATCGAACACGAACTCGAAGGGACCGTCGCCCTGCAGGTCCTGCGGCTGCTGCTTCTCCTCGTTGGGCAGGGGCTCGCCCAGCATGTGGATTTTGTTCTCACGGATATACTCGTAGAGTTTCTCACCCAGCACGCGGTTCACTTCGTCCACCTTCACGGCCGTACCGTACTGCTTCTTGATGAGACCCATGGGTACCATGCCCGGACGGAAACCGGGCACCTGGGCCTTCTTGCGATAGTCTTTCAACTTCTTGTCTACGGCCTCCTGATAGTCTGCCTGCTCAATGGTGATGGTCATCAGGCCATTGATCTTGTCGGCACTTTCAAACTTGATATTCATCTTTTGGATTTACTATTTAACAATTTACTATTTACTGTTTATTGATCTATTTGGTCATTTAACTATTTGCCATCCAGTCATCATGCGCCAATTTGGGGTGCAAAGGTACTCATAAAAGCCGTAAATCTTGCACGATTACGATTTTTTAACGCAATTGCGCTAGCAAAGACAATTGTTTCTGCCCGATGCAAGACAAACTGGCTGCGGAAGCAGAAAGCCGGGTGGCCGACCATGCCGGACTGACCGAGGAACAGTACCTACTGGGCCTCTTCCGCCTCTTTCTGCCTGCGCTCCTCTTCCAGCACCTGGAAGTCTTTCTGGCGGAGCACGAAGGAGTCGGTCAGGTAGTTCTTGCGCACAATCTGGTTGGAAGCCAGTTCCTCAGGGGTTCCGTGAAAGAGGATGCGGCCCTCGAAGAGCAGGTAGGCACGGTCGGTAATGCAGAGCGTGTCCTCGACATTATGGTCGGTGATGAGGATACCGATGTTGCGGTCCTTCAGTTTCCATACGATGAACTGGATATCCTCTACGGCGATGGGGTCGACTCCGGCGAAGGGCTCGTCGAGCATTATAAACTTGGGCTCGATGGCCAGACAGCGGGCAATCTCGCAGCGGCGGCGCTCGCCGCCGGAGAGTTGGTCGCCCTTGTTGCGGCGCACCTTCTGCAGGCGGAACTCCTTGATCAGGCTCTCCAGTTTCTCCAACTGGTAGTCGCGTGGCTTGCCTGTCATCTCGAGCACGGAGAGGATATTGTCCTCTACCGACATCTTGCGGAAGACAGACGGTTCCTGGGCCAGATAGCCGATGCCCCGGCGGGCCCGCTTGTAGACCGGGAAGTCGGTCACCTCTTCGTCGCCCAGGAAGATATGGCCGCCATTGGGCAGCACCAGACCCGTGGTCATATAGAAAGAGGTGGTCTTGCCGGCACCGTTAGGTCCGAGCAGTCCGACAATCTCGCCTTGCTTCACTTCGAAACTCACGTCGTTGACCACCGTGCGCTTGCCGTATCGCTTGATCAGTCCCTCGGTGCGCAGTACGATAGATTCTTGTTCCATACCAGACTTATTTACGGTGCAAAGGTACGAAGAAGAATCGAGAAAGGAGAAAGGAGAACGGAGAATTATAATTATTTCACGTAAGAATGCTGACATTTGAAAGATATTTTGTACCTTTGCACCCAAAGAAACGACTCGATTATGCTCTTAACGAAATGGCTGACCACCTTCGGTCGCTACCTGATGCTGATGGGGCGCACATTCGCTGTGCCGGAGCGGTTCAGGATGTTCTGGAAACAATATGTGAAGGAGATGTCGCAACTGGGTGTCGACTCGATAGGCATCGTGTTGCTCATCTCGTTCTTCATCGGTGCCGTGATTTGCATCCAGATGAAGATGAACATCGAGAGCCCGTGGATGCCCCGCTGGGTGGCCGGCTATACCACGCGCGAGATCATGCTGCTGGAGTTCTCGTCGTCGATCATGTGTCTGATCCTGGCCGGCAAGGTAGGTTCGAACATCGCCTCGGAGATAGGCACCATGCGGGTGACACAGCAGATCGACGCCCTGGAGATTATGGGTGTCAACTCGGCCTGCTACCTCATACTGCCCAAGATACTGGGCCTGCTGACCATCATGCCCTTCCTGGTCATCTTCTCCAGCGCCATGGGCATTCTGGGGGCCTACGGCACGGCCTACATCGGACATATCATGCCGCCCGACGACCTGACACTGGGCCTACAGCACAACTTCGTGCCGTGGTTCCTGTGGATGTCGATCATCAAGAGCCAGTTCTTTGCCTTCATCATCAGCAGTGTTCCAGCCTTCTTCGGCTACACCGTCGAGGGCGGCTCGGTCAATGTAGGCAAGGCATCGACAGATGCCGTCGTCTCGTCGAGTGTGCTCATCCTGTTCAGCGACGTCTTCCTAACACAACTACTGTCATGATTGAAGTAAAAGACCTCTATAAGAGTTTTGGCGACAAGGAGGTGCTGAAGGGCATCTCGACCGTTTTCGAGAACGGCAAGACGAACCTCATCATCGGCCAGAGCGGGTCGGGCAAGACGGTGCTGATGAAAAACCTCGTGGGACTGCTCACGCCCACCAGCGGACAGGTGCTCTACGACGGGCGCGACTTCGTCAGGATGTCGAAGAAGGAGAAGGTGATGATGCGCCGCGAGATGGGCATGATCTTCCAGAGTGCCGCCCTGTTCGACTCGCTGTCGGTGCTGGAGAACGTGATGTTTCCGCTCGACATGTTCTCGTCGATGACGCTGCGCGAACGGCAGCAGCGGGCCATGGACTGTCTGGACCGCGTCAACCTGGTGGGGGCTGAACAGAAGTTCCCAGGCGAGATTAGCGGCGGCATGCAGAAGCGTGTGGCCATCGCACGCGCCATCGCCCTGAACCCCAAATACCTGTTCTGCGACGAGCCCAACAGCGGACTGGACCCGAAGACGTCGCTCGTCATCGACGAACTGCTGCACAGCATCACCCGCGAATTCCAGATGACCACCATCATCAACACCCACGACATGAACTCGGTGATGGGCATCGGCGAGAACGTAATCTTCATCTACGAGGGGCACAAGGAGTGGCAGGGCGTGTCGGCCGACATCATGGGGTCGACGAACAAACGGCTGACCGACTTCATCTTTGCCAGCGACCTGCTGAAGGAGATGCGCCAGGCGGTGACGCATAAGAGTTGAGAGTTGAAAAATTGAAAATTGAAAGTTGAGGGTTAATGCAGTGGACAGATCGGATACGGCAGGTGAAGATATGGCTGGTGGTGGTAGCAATAGCCATCACGGCCACCTCGCTCTATGTGTCGCACCGGCTGGTCAACGACCTGCAGACCGAAGAGCGCACGAAGATGGAAATCTGGGCCGAGGCCATGCGCGTATTTACCGAAGCCGACGAGCAGACCGACCTCTCGCTGGTGTCGAAGGTCATCGAAGGCAATAACACCATACCCGTAGTGGTAGTCGACAACGAGGGTAACGTGCTCGACTACAGCAACATCGACGACACCACCGACCTGGCCCGACGCTTCCTGACCGGCAGCGACTCCATACGCATCAGTCCCTATCAGGTGCTCTGCTACCAAGAGTCGACCATGCTGAAACGGCTGACGCAATACCCCTACTGGGCGCTGGGCATCGTCACCATCTTCGGCATTGTGGCCATCTTCGCCCTGCTGGCATCGAAACGTGCCGAACAGAACAAGGTGTGGGTGGGACTGTCGAAAGAGACAGCCCACCAACTGGGCACCCCCATCTCGTCGCTCATGGCATGGGTAGAAGTGCTCAAAGAGACCTACCCCGACGACGAGATGATACCCGAGATGTCGAAAGACGTGAAACGGCTTGAACGTATCGCCGAGCGCTTCTCGAAGATCGGCTCACGGCCCGAACCCGTCAACACGCGGCTCAACGAAGTGCTCGACCGCGTCATCGAATATATGGACAAGCGCACCTCGCAAAAGGTGGCCATCAAGGGCCACTACCCCGACCATCCCGTAGTGGTCAAGATCAACGCCTCGCTCTTCGAATGGGTCATCGAGAATCTCTGCAAGAACGCCGTCGATGCTATGGAGGGCGGCAGCGGCAAGATAGACCTCTGGCTGCTGGAGGAAGACGATGTCGTGGCCATCGAAGTGGCTGACAGCGGCAAAGGCATCCGCAAGAAAGACGTGAAGAACGTGTTCCGGCCGGGCTTCACCACCAAGAAACGAGGCTGGGGCCTGGGCCTCTCGCTGGCCAAGCGCATCGTCGAGGAATACCATAAAGGGCGCATCTACGTCAAAGACTCCGAACTGGGACGAGGCACTACCTTCCGCATCGAACTGAAGGCAGCAACCTGAAGCCGCATCATCAAGCAGCGGCTTCAAGCAGCAGCCCAAACGACCGTCAAGACATAACCGAACAAAAATGTGACATAGACAAAAGCAAGTTTGAAAAATAATGAGTACCTTTGCATCCAGATAGAATATATGAAAACGAATATTCAATAACCAAAAACGCAACATGAAACGTAAGACTATCCTCGCTGCCCTCGCCATGGCAGCACTGGGACTCAACGCCCAGAAACCGATGACCGCCCCTGCCGGCGGCAAGGCTATTAGTGACGAACTGATCGGCATCTTCTTCGAAGACATCAGCAGCAGTGCCGACGGCGGACTCTATGCCGAGTTGATACAGAACGGCTCCTTCGAGTACAATCCCGCTGAGCGCGACGGCTGGGGACCGGGCACTGCCTGGAAGACCATCCGCCCGGGCCACTCGCTGGGCAAGGTGGAGATACGCATGGACAGCCCCATCCACCCCAACAACCCCACCTACATGCGGCTCCACACCGAGCGCGTCAAAGAGTACTACGACTATGCCGGATGGAAAGGCTTCGGACTGCAGAACAACGGTTTCGAAGGCATCAGCGTCAAGGCACAGGCCAACTACGACTTCTCGGTCTTCCTGCGCAACAGCGGGACGGCCAAACAGGTGCGCATCGTGCTGGCTGCCCCTCAGGGCAAAGGCAAGGACCCGAAAGTGCTAGCCGAGACCACGCTCGACGTGAGCGCCGCAAACTGGCAGAAATACGAGGCCACGCTGACTGCCGCCGAGGACTGCCGCGATGCCAACCTGCAGATACTGGTGCAGACCCCCGGCGACCTGGACATCGACATGGTGTCGCTCATGCCACAAGACACCTATAAGGGACACGGGCTGCGCAAAGACCTGGCCGAGGCCCTCGAGGCCCTGCACCCGAAATTCATGCGCTTTCCCGGCGGATGTGTGGTGCATGGCGGCGGCGACGGATTCTGGGACACCTACCGCTGGAAGACCACCATCGGCCCGAAAGAGCAGCGCCGCGGACTGAAGAACACCTGGGGCTACCACCAGTCGATGGGACTGGGATACTACGAGTACTTCCAGTTCTGCGAAGACATGGGCATGCAGCCACTGCCCATCCTGCCCTGCGGCGTCTCCTGCCAAGGCACCAACGGCGGCTGGGGCATGAAGACACAGGCACAGGACGTGGTGCCCATGTCGGAGATGGACGAATGGGTGAGCGAAGCCATCGACCTGATTGAGTGGGCCAACGGCGACCCCGCCACCAACAAATGGGCAAAGATGCGCGCCGAGGCCGGCCATCCGAAACCCTTCAACCTGAAATATCTGGGACTGGGCAACGAGGAGAAAATCACACCCGAGTTCGCCGAGCGCTTCCGCTATATATATAATAAGGTGACAAAGGCCCATCCCGAAATCATCATCGTCGGCACGGCCGGTCCCGGATCACACCCGGGCAACCCCGACTTGGAGAACGGATGGAAACTGGCCGACGAACTGGGTATGCCCATCATCGACGAGCACTACTACGAGCCCAACAAGTACTTCCTGGAGAAACGACAGTATGATGCCTATCCGCGCGACCGCAAGACAAAGGTCTATCTGGGCGAATATGCCGCTAAGGACAAGAAACTCATCGACGCCCTGGCCGAGGGGCTCTACCTGCTTCACGTAGAGCGCAACGGCGACGTGGTGTGCATGACCTCCTACGCCCCGCTCTTCGCCAAGAAGAACGCCACCAACTGGAACCCCGACCTGATTTACTTCGACAACGAACGGCCCTATCTGACCTGCAGTTACTATGTGCAGCAGATGTTCGGACAGTCGGCCGGACAGTACTACTATGGCGACTGCGTGACCTTCGAGGGCGATGCCGCCGGCACCATACAACCCGTGGAGAAGAGCAACTACGGCCAGTCGGTGGTGCTCAACACCCAGACACGCCGCCTCTATGTGAAACTCTGCAACGCCGGTGGCGAGGCCAAGACGGCCAAACTCGACCTGTCGCGCTTCCGCTCGATGAAGAAGACGGCCACGAAGACTACTCTGGCCGGAAAGGCTGACGACGAGAACAACTACGAGCAACAGCCCATCGCACCGCAGACGGAGACCATCAAGGCCGACAAGAAGGCCACCATCGAACTGGCCCCCTACTCCTTCGTGATGCTCGAGTACACTCTCTGACACCCATTGCACACTATTGTTGCGGCTGTGCAAAAACGAGAAAAAATGAAGCGTTTTTGCAAAAAAGTTGGCAGTTTCCATATGATTTTGGAAAAATTTGTATAACTTTGCAGCCGCAAAAATAGTGTGTATGTGTAGTCTTGAGAGATATGAGATTGATTTAAAGGCACTTACCGAGGACATTACGCCCTTGGAATGGCATCTGGACAATCAATTCTTTGATTCTGTCGATGACAATCAGGTGCAGAGCGGCTCGTTGCACGTGTCGGGGTCTATACGCAAGGCTGTCGGCTTTTTTGAACTGCTACTGCACGTTGAAGGCACTGTTCAGGTACCATGCGACCGCTGTCTGGACATGATGGACCAGCCCATAGCGACCGACCTGCGTCTGATAGCGAAACTGGGAACTGAATACCACGAAGACGATGACATCATCACCGTCGACGAGCACGATGGCGTACTCAAGACGGCTTGGTTCATCTACGAGTCGATAGTTCTGGCGGTACCCATCCAGCACGTTCATCAACCTGGCGATTGCAACGATGCTATGATGCGAGTGCTCGAAGAGCATTCGGCTGCCCGAAGCAGCGATGCGGACGCCAGCAAGACCATTGACCCGCGATGGAGCGCACTGTTGAAGTTGAAAGAGTGAAAGACTCCGGATACAAAAAGCAAATAAAAAAAACAGCAATTAAATAGTAAAATTACTAAATTGTAAACAAATAGTAAATTGTAAATAATTAAATTGTAAATAACAATGGCACATCCTAAAAGAAGACAATCAAACACCCGTACGGCCAAGCGTCGTACACACGACAAGGCTGTAGCACCTACACTCGCAGTATGCCCTAACTGTGGCGCTTATTACGTGTATCACACCGTTTGCCCCACCTGCGGCTACTATCGCGGCAAGGTTGCTATCAAGAAGGACGAAGAGGTTGCTGAATAATGGGTAAGATTAACGCGATCATCACCGGCGTCGGAGGCTACGTGCCCGATTATGTCCTCACCAACGAGGAACTTTCGCGCATGGTCGACACCAACGATGAGTGGATTATGACGCGTGTCGGAATCAAGGAGCGCCGAATCCTCACCGAAGAGGGTCTCGGCACTTCCTATATGGCGCGCAAAGCAGCCAAGCAACTGATGAAGAAGACGGGGGCCGACCCGGACTCAATCGACGCCCTCCTCGTAGCCACTTCTACAGCCGACTACCACTACCCCTCTACCGCCAGTATCGTCATTGGCAAACTGGGACTGAAGAATGCTTTCGCATTCGACCTCTGGGCCGCCTGCAGCGGATTCCTCTATCTGCTCGACATGGCATCAAGCATGATTCAGAGCGGACGCTACAAGAAGGTCATCGTGATAGGCGCTGACAAGATGTCGTCAGTCACCGACTACAAAGACCGTCAGACCTGTCCACTCTTCGGCGACGGTGCCGCTGCCGTGCTGGTAGAGGCTACCGACGAGGAGAACATCGGACTGATGGACTCCTATCTGCGCACCGACGGACTTGGCTTGCCCTTCCTGCACATGAAAGCCGGCGGCTCCGTGAGCCCTGCCTGCCACTTCACGGTGGACCACCGCATGCACTTCACCTATCAGGAGGGGCGCACCGTGTTCCGCTATGCCGTGACCAACATGAGTGACGACTGTGCCGTGATAGCCGAGCGCAACGGACTGAACAAGGACAACATCGACTGGGTGGTGCCCCATCAGGCCAATATGCGCATCATCGAGGCTGTGGCCAAACGGCTGGAGATGCCCATGGAAAAGGTGATGGTCAACATCGAGCGCTACGGCAACACGTCGGCAGCCACCATCCCGCTGGCACTCTGGGAGTACGAGCCGCAGTTGCGCAAGGGCGACAACCTCATCATGACTGCTTTCGGAGCAGGCTTCACCCACGGTGCAAACTATCTCCGCTGGGCCTACGACGGAAAATAACATGCACAAAGCGTGCATGACCACACATTAGAATCCGTGCCAACTCGTAAGGGATGGCACGGATTCTTATAAGAGAAAACATTCCAAAAAGGACACAGAGAGAAAGAAAACGAGTGAAAAATTTGGTAGAAAGAAGGAAAAAGCGTAACTTTGTGCCAAATTGACGATGCAGCAACTAAGCAGCGCACCGTTGAGATATTGTGACAACAACACACAAGAAATGTCGAGCGCAAAGAAAGAGATGCACAAAGCAGGATTCGTAAACATCGTTGGAAACCCCAACGTAGGTAAAAGTACGCTCATGAACCAATTGGTTGGTGAGCGTATTTCTATTGCCACCTTCAAGGCACAGACCACACGCCACCGTATCATGGGCATCGTCAACACCGACGATATGCAGATTGTGTTCAGCGACACGCCGGGCGTGCTCAAGCCCAACTACAAACTGCAGGAGTCGATGCTCGCCTTCTCGGAGTCGGCGCTCAAGGATGCCGACGTGCTGCTCTACGTCACTGACGTAGTGGAGAACCCGGAGAAGAACATGGACTTCCTGGAGAAGGTGCAGAAGATGACCATCCCCGTGCTACTGCTGATCAACAAGATTGACAGTCTCGCCCCCAACTCGCCTACGAAAGGAGAGGGGAGTAGTCAGAACATCCTTACCGCCATTGTAGAGAAGTGGCACACGCTGCTGCCCAACGCCGAGATACTGCCCATCTCGGCCAAGAACAAGTTTGGTGTCGACATGGTGCTCAAACGCATCCGTGAACTGCTGCCCGAGAGTCCGGCATTCTTTGACAAAGACCAACTGACGGACAAGCCCGCCCGCTTCTTCGTATCGGAGATTATCCGCGAGAAGATACTACTCTACTACGACAAGGAGATACCCTACAGCGTCGAGGTGGTGGTAGAGCGTTTCAAGGAAGACGACCGCCAGATACACATCAACGCCATCATCTACGTGGAGCGCGACTCGCAGAAAGGCATCATCATCGGCCATCAGGGCGTGGCTCTGAAGAAAGTGAGCACCGAGGCCCGCAAGACACTGGAGAAATTCTTCGACAAGCACATCTTCCTGGAGATCTTCGTCAAGGTGGACAAAGACTGGCGCTCGTCGAAACGTGAACTAGACAACTTCGGCTATAATCCGGAATAACGACAACTCCGGACACGCTCCGGAATAAAGAAAACTTCTAAACAACAACAACACTAATGAAAAAGACTTTTTTGACCATGGCCATCCTGCTGATGAGCACTGTCACAGCCCTGGCCCAGCAAGGCGAAGAGGGAACCTTCACCTTACAACCCAAAGTAGGCATGAACATCAGTTCGCTGTCTGACGCCGACAAGTCGATCGTCGACTGGGCCTTCGGTGTCGAGGGCGAGTATATGCTGACCGACAACTTCAGCATGGCTGCCGCCATCGTGATGTCGAACCAGGGTGCCAAGTACAACGAGACGGACACGTATGTCAAATATACGGCCGACCTCGACTATGTCAACGTGCCCATCGTGGCCAACTACTACGTGCTGCCCGGTCTGGCCATCAAGGCCGGCATCCAGCCTGGCTTCAAGGTCAGGGCCAAGATGAAGACCGACGGCGGCACCATCGACATGGATGCCTTCTATCGCCAGTTCAACAGACTGACCAACGAGGATGTAAAGATCAGCAAGGTAGACCTCGCCATCCCTGTCGGCCTGTCCTACGAGTTCAAGAACTTTGTGCTCGATGCCCGCTACAACATCGGGCTGATTAAAATCGAGAACATCGGCGACGCATTCTACAACCGCGTGTTCCAATTGACACTGGGCTACAAATTCAACCTCGACATATAGTCTTAGGCAGACAACAAGAAAAAAAGGTCCGAGATGCCCCGCATTTCGGATTTTTTTTGTATCTTTGCGACCAAATTAGTATATTATGCCAAATTTAGTAGCCATTGTTGGACGCCCTAACGTGGGGAAGTCCACACTTTTCAACCGTTTGACCAACTCCCGCCAGGCCATCGTGAGCGACGAGGCCGGCACCACCCGCGACCGCCAGTACGGCAAGTGCGAATGGACCGGACGCGAATTCTCCGTGGTGGACACAGGCGGATGGGTGGTCAATAGTGACGACATCTTCGAGGAGGAGATCCGCAAGCAGGTGCTCATCGCCACCGAAGAGGCCGACCTGGTGCTCTTCGTCTGCGACATCAAGAACGGCGTGACCGACTGGGACATGGACGTAGCCCTCATTCTGCGCAAGGCCAAACTGCCTGTGCTGCTCGTGGCCAACAAAGCCGACGACGGCAAAGACCTCTACGGGCAGTACGAGTTCTACAAACTGGGACTCGGCGACCCCTACTGCGTCAGTGCTGCCACTGGCAGCGGCACCGGCGACCTGCTGGACAAGATACTGGAACTGCTGCCCGAGAAGAGCGGCGACAACCTAGAAGAGGGCATCCCCCGCTTCGCCGTGGTAGGCCGCCCCAATGCCGGCAAGTCGAGCATCATCAACGCCTTCATCGGCGAGGAGCGCAACATCGTCACCGAGATAGCGGGCACCACACGCGACAGCATCTACACACGCTACGACAAGTTCGGCTTCGACTTCT
>DETM01000009.1 GCA_002361655.1 Prevotella sp. UBA3288
CCAGAGAGGTCGATGGTGCGTTGTGCTGCAACGATGTTGCAGCAAAGGATTAGGATGAGAGTAAAGAGGTACTTCGGCATTGACATTCTTACTATTTCGTTACCTTGTCATTTTGTCACCTTGTTATCTTGTCTATCTCGGCGAGGGAGACTTCCGTGGAGGGGTGGAAACGATTGCTCTGCATGTAGGCCTCGAGGCTTCGGCGCAACTGGCGGGCCGCCGGGCGTTGGTCAAGGTCGGTAATGAGGTCGGCACCGCTTACAAGGAGCGAGCCATTGCCTACACGCACCTCGAAGAGCATAGCCAGCGGGCGAGCCGTGAACCAGTCATCGATGATGCGCACAATGGGTTGAATGCCAGGATTGATGAGGTCGTAGCGAATGGCATCGCAATGCGTCATCATGTCCTGCCATTGGTAATCGCTATAGCGGTCGGAAGGGAACAGAGCCAGCGAGGGATGGTCTGGCTGACAGAGTAGTCCAAGCGTGTGAGGTGCACCATTATTGGTCCAAAGCGTATTCCAGAAAATGCTGGAAAAGCCAACTTCCACCTCACCACCCAGAGCCTTGCTGACACGGCCCCGACCCAACGACAGCAGGACACGGCCACCATTCGCAAGAGCAGACAGCGCACCATCGTCCAGGGTATCGGTCACCACCACTTCCGGCTCCTCACCAGAGGAAGGAACCTCTGCAGCTGCTTCCGGATAGACCCAGAAATTCCACTCGTTCTTGATGTCGCCAAGGGCCACTTCGAGACGAAGCTGCTGCGGTTCTTTGAACATATAGAGAGGCAGTTGTATGGTGCCAACGTGCTGGCAGTTGCCCAATCCATAATACCGAGATGGGAAGCTACCGCCCACAAGCACCTCACCGAAAGTTGTGCTGATGGTCCACGTCACCTCACGTTCCAACGGTTCGAAATAGTTAGCCAGCTCGACATCAGCACGTAACTGCTCCACATTGGTATATATGAGTTTCTCCATGCGCACAAGGGGCACTATTCCGTTACAGAAACGACTGAACTCCCGAGCGTTGGTGTAGCCCTTATCGTCCCAAAACACATCGACAACACCCGTGAGTGCCGTGCCCTGACCAGGGAAGTCGTTGAGCCCCAACAGCTCAAAACCACCGAAATCCTTCGTGCGAAGGGCAGCCTCGATATCGGCCTTATAGCAAAGCGTCTGCAAGCGCCCAGATGCAATGAGGAAACTGTCTTCATAGGCCTGCAGCCCATTGTCGCGCAGGCGGTCACGGAAAATTTCGAAGTTGCGAGCGCGGTAGGCACCCGTGTATTTCTTTATCTCCCGGAAGTTAGGATAGACACACCACTGGCCTATCTCATGGCTGATCATGGGCTGGCTGAAGCGGCTGGTGTAGTCATGCCAATCGTATGCGGTCGATGGTGGCTGACTGTTGATGATGCTTTTCAGGCCCTGCCCCCATTGCTGGATGCGCGGTGTGGGGTCTGAAAGGAAGTCGCTCTCGACAATATTGGGCCATCCTGCTGCCGTGGTGTATATATGGCGAGGATCCTGCTGCTGATAGTGCAGGACAAACTTGCGCAAGTACTCCGCCGTATTCTTGCCACCCGGCTCGTTGCCGTAGGACATCATGCAGAACGATGGATGGTTGCCGTATGCCCGCAGGATGGCATCTGCCTCCTGATAGATGAAAGCATCGATGGGCTTGCCATCGCCGAGTGTCGTCGATTGATTTGCCCATGAGGAACACTCCACATAGCAGTAGATTCCCATCTCATCGGCCACGGAGAAAGCCACTTCAGGCGGACACCACGAATGGAAGCGCACGTGGTTGAGACCATACTTCTTATAGACACGAAACACACGCTGCCAATAAGCCTTGTCGAATGAAGGATAACCCGTCAGCGGAAAGGTGCAGCAGTCAACATTGCCTCGCATGAAGACGGGATGACCGTTGAGGGTGAGCACACCATTGCGATTCTCCCACTGGCGCACGCCAAAGCGGATGCTCTTGTCGTGACGTGACTCCTTCGACTGCACAATGGCCGTCAGCCGGTAGAGTCGTGGATGGAACTCATCCCAAGGCTGCATATCAGCAGGCATTGGCAACATTTCTTCCACTTCGGTTCGGCCCACGCCAAAGCGATGCTCTTTTCGCTTGCCGCCAAGGTAGAGGAATGCCTTCTGTGCCTTTCGGCCCTGGTTGTCGACGACGACCTTTACCCGCAACTCACGGCGATTCAGGTCGGGGTAGACATCGAGTTGGTCGATATGGAGCAAAGGACGCGCCTTGAGAACCATCTCGCCCGCAATCCCGTTCCAATTGCCCTGCGTGTTGTCACTCACGCTATGTGCGTTCTCACCGGGGTCTATGTCGTGAATATGATTGTCGACACGCACCGTCAGCACATGCTTACCAGGCGTGAGCACACCGGTAAGGTCGTAATTCTGAGGTGCACAAAGGTCGTTGCGCTGTCCCACCAGCCGGCCATCGACGTAAAGCGTAGTCAGCCAGTGGCAACGTTCGAAGGTGAGTAGAATGGACTTCTGTTTCCAACTCTTGGGGATGACCACCTCACGTTGATACTCGGCCTCGCCCACGAAATACTTCTCGGGTTGCAGGATAAATGGAACCTTGATGTTGCCTGTCTGGCGATAGCGCTCGTAGGCCGGGGATTTGTAGTAGGGGTTGTGCTCGTCAATCTGCATCAGCCAGGGTGTGGCAACAGTTATGTCGTCGCCAAGATGGTTCGTAAGCATGGAGCCAGGCAACTGGCAGATGGCATCAATGCCATCTGCCTTGATATGCCAAGGACCGGCGAGATCGATAGACTCCTGAGCCGTGGCGGTTCCATAGCAAACGACACACAGAAGAGAGAAGAGGAGGTGCCTATAGTTCATAGCGCTAAGTGGTAATAAGAGTATCCTGTTCATAGTCCCTGATATGTGATGATTACGTTGTTTACTTGTTCGCCAGGTGTGGTGTCAGCCTCACGGGGGAAGTAGATAGGCATGTTCTCCTGCAGAGGCAGGATGCGGAGTTCAAGTTCCGTGGCACCTGCCGGCAGTCGCCACAAACCAAAGAGCATCGGACGACCATTGTAGAAGTTATCAGCAATAAGCTGACCATTGCAGTAGAGGCGTGCCACGTCGCCGCGGTAGTCAATCTGCAACAGTCGGCGATACTTGGTAACGGCATCATTCGGCACAC
>DETM01000017.1:0-302 GCA_002361655.1 Prevotella sp. UBA3288
CGTCCTTGATATTCTCCAGTGAGCGACCGGAGAGGATACCATATTTATATTGCTTGTTGTAGGCTTCGATGTCGAAATAGACGGAGCCGTTCGACTCGTAGGCAAAACCGCGGTCGAGAATCTGCTGCACCAGTTGCTGCTGTTCGATGATATGGCCGGTGGCGTGCGGCTCGATAGAGGGGCGCAGACAGCCCAGGGCGTCCATGGCCTGATGGTAGCGGTTGGTGTAGAACTGGGCTACCTCCATGGGTTCCAACTGTTCCAGACGGGCCTTCTGGGCTATCTTGTCCTCGCCCTCGTCG
>DETM01000017.1:365-4451 GCA_002361655.1 Prevotella sp. UBA3288
CCCACATCGGTGATGTTGCGCACATACCTTACCTTATAGCCCAAGTGCTTCAGGTAGCGGAACACCAGGTCGAAGGTGATGGCGGGACGAGCATGGCCCAGATGGGGGTCGCCATAGACCGTCGGGCCGCAGACATACATCCCCACATTGGGGGCATGAAGCGGCTCGAAACGCTCCTTCTGCCGCGTCAGTGTATTGTAGATGACTAGTTTGGAATCCATAGATTTTTTGCTCTTTTATTGATTATTGGGTGCAAAGGTACGAAATAATTCATAATTCTTAATTCATTATTCATATTTTTTTCGTACCTTTGCACCGCAAATGTGTTTTGCCCTGATAGTTAAATGGATATAACAAGGCTCTCCTAAAGCTTAGTTCCGAGTTCGATTCTCGGTCGGGGTACCTAAAGGATGAAAACAGGTGAAACCAAAAGAAAACGAGATGGCAGAAAAAGGGAAAAATACACTTTTGATCGAGCCAGGGAATCCTCGCCTGCTCAAAGCACCTGTAAAGGACACCTCAATCTAACCGTTTTAACTCTTTCTCTACCTTCTTTGTATATACCTGTCCTCGAGAGACAAGGTACTGGAACATTACAGTGTCATCAACAATCTCCACATGAAATGTGAAGATTGCTCGGTACCCACCAATACGGATGCGGTATACCGAATGATAACCGACAAGACGGATGCAGTCAGTTATGTCTTCAATGCCTTGGGCTGCTTTGACTTCCTTGATGACATCGAGGACACTATCAAGTTGTTTGCCGGATAGCCGTTCTACCGCCTTGGAAAAACTCTTCGAGAACTTGACTTTCATAGATCGTATTTCTTTTCAAAGGCGGCTTGCTCTTCATCACTGAGCATTTCCATGCCTTCAGGATCCGTTTGCTGCAGATACCTGTATATAGCAGCGTCATCGTATGACTCGACAATCTCATCAAGGCTACTCTCAATGAACTTTTTAAGGTTGGTGCCACGGCTGGCGGCAATAACAGACAGCCCTCTGAATGTGTCTGGCTTGATGTCTATGACCTTGCGCCTCATTGCGGGCTTAGAGGTCGTTTTCCTAACTGTTGCTTCCATAATTCTCTGAATTTTGGTGCAAATATACATAATATATATGATATATACAAATTTTGAGCGGATTATTTTTTCTGTATACATATCTATATATACTTATAAACAAGGATATATATAAACAAGTACGCAAATGTACGTGTGTATATTTAATAATGTATTCACGTTTATATGTGTACGCGTAAACATAAATACACGTCAACATGAATACAAAAAACCAAATCTTTGAGGAGATACTGACTACGCTGCACTTTGGCGAGGGTATTGAAGACCTGCGCTATGCCACCAGTCTGCTGTGTCACTTCCTGGCATCGATGCGCTACTTTGGTCAGTTCCGCAGGGCAAAGGCAGGGGCGACGGGCATGTCGCCTGCAAAATATAAAGAGAGCCTCACCAACAAGTGAGACTCTCTGTCATATCAGAACTTAGCATCTATTAGCGTGCGGAACTGACGCACACCGAGGTGGTTGTTGTCAAGGGCTTCCACTTCAGCAAGGAACTTCAAGGCTTTTTCCTTGTCGCCCATGCCGTAGTAGCCGAGGGCAAGCATGTACTTGCAGTGGATGATGTTCTTCGTGTCGAGTGAGTCCTCCCAGATCAACAGGTCGGGCAGCGACACGGCGAAGTAGTCCATAATCTGCTTCTCAAAGATGTGCTGTTTGCCGTAGTTGATAAGCTTGTTGAAGAGCGAGCGAGCCTTGTCTTCCTGACCCAGTTTGCGATAGCACAGGGCAGCATAGAAGATTTTGTCGGGCTTCGCATCATTGTAGTACATGGCGGCTGCGGGCTCGGTAGGTCCTTCGGTGCCTTCCTCGTAACGGCCGAGGAAGTAGAGGAAGTCGTTGTCCTGGGCGCCATAGAGCTTGCCTTCGCCCAAGTGGTGCGGGAACACAAGGCATTCCTCCAAGAGTTGCTTGGCACGAGCATCCTTCGGATCCTTCTGCAGCAATTGCTTGGCAATCTCCAGACGACACATCTGGTACTGTCCGCTCACCTTGCCTTCACCACCTTCCCACGGATGGAAGATGCGGTTGTCGATGATTTCCTTGGCTTCTTCATAACGTCCCAGCATATTGAGCAGGGTAGCCTTTTCGAGCACGAGGTCGTCGCGACGCTCAATGAGTTCAGCATGCTGCTCGTAGAAAGCCAGACGCTCTGCATGTGAACGGTGCAAACGCTTGTAGAGCTGGTCGAGTTCCATGAACACACGCTCGTCGTTCTCGTCGAGATGGAAAGCCTTCTCCATATATTCCAGTGCCTCATCCTGACGGTCCTGCTTATTGGCTTCGCCGACAAGCGTCGCGACTCGGCAATTGGTGCTAGCACCATTGCTCTCGCTGCTCTGCTTGTTGAAGCGGGCCAAAGCGAGGTTGCGCCAGACGGTGGGGAACTTCGGGTCGAGTTCGGCCGAGCGCTCCCAGTTCTCGATAGCGAGGTCGTATTGACGGGCGGCATAGTAAAGACAGCCCAGATAGTAAGGTGCCTTAGCCCCCTTCGGGTTCTTCTCCTTTGCAGCCTCCAAAGCGATGACATCCTCAGCACGGTTGGGGAAGCAATAGGTGGAGTCGGCCTGCTCTGCCTTGTCGTATTCGCCTAAGTAGAAATAAGTCATCGGGGTTGTAGCACCCTCCTCAATGGCAATCTGCCAGATGGCCTTAGCCTCGTCGCAGAGACCTGCAGCAGCATAGTCGAGAGCCAGTTCGTCGTAGTTCTGAGCCGATTTGCGCAGCATCTCCTTCATTTCTGCCAGCACGTCGTTGTTCTCTTCCAACAGGTACTTCTCGTAACGGCAGCCATAGTTGAAGAGATCGTACTCCAGTGACTCATCAATGAGAATCAGAGCCTCACTGGTCTGTCCCATCTTACGCAGGATGGCGGCCTTCAGCGCACGAGCCTTATGGTTGTGCCAGTTGTTGACTATACAGCGGTTCACCTCGTCGAGGGCATCCTCGTAGCGGCCTTGCATCACGCTAATCTTGGCGGCCTCGAAGTAACCGGCATCAGCCCAGCCCTTGCTCCATGTGGCTTTCCAGAAGAGCTCATACGCTTCGCTTAATTTACTATTTGACCATTTACGATTTACGATTTGGGCTGCGCCGTCACGATTAAATTGTAAATTGTAAATTCGTAAATCGTAAATCCCTTGGTATTTCAGGGCGAGGGCGAGGTTATAAAGTGGCTCGCTATCGTAAGGATTAGGGTTACGCTTGATAGACAGTTTGTATGCCTTGCGCAGATACTCCTCGGCCTTTTGGAAACGACCCTTGCGGATGTACCACAGACCCATTGCGTTCAGGCAGCGAATGTCGTTGGGGTCGCGGCGCAGAGCCTCTTCGTAGTAGTCGAGTGGATTCCAAGTGGCGTGGCGGTACTGTTCCAGGTGCATGCCCGTCAGGAAGAGTTGTTCGTTGGTCTTGATTTGCTCAGGCAGCAGGGCGGCTTCGGCTGAATCGGGAATAGGACGAATCTCGTCGGGCTCAGCATGCCATTGCAACACGGTGCGCTGCCCATAGACGAACGTCTTCACAATCTCGAATGTCAGCTTGTCGAACCGGGCTCCCTTCACGTCGACCGTCTCCGTCAGCACGGCCTCAGGCGAGAGCGTCATCTCCTTCTTGTAATACACCTCACCGTTGTCGTTGCGCAGGATGATGCAGACCTCCTGCTTCGAGGTGGCAAAGACCTTGAATTCAACCTTATCATTACCCACTTCACTGATATTGAACACCAAATCCTTCGAAGCCTCCTTCACTACCCCGAGTTCACGGTAAGGCATAAAGTACTGGGTGAACATCTTTTCCTCGTATGGCATCAACCATGTGAAGTCGGGCTGGTTCTCGGTATAGACACCGGCCATCAGTTCGATATAAGGACGGAATCCCTCCTCCTTGAAGCCCCACTTCTGACGCTCCTCTGGGGTTGACTCATCTGTCAGGTTACGGTCCCAGGCACGTCCAAAGTCGCCATTACCCCAAGTCCACTGCTTCTTGCCGGGCGAGAAGTGGTG
>DETM01000017.1:4519-16280 GCA_002361655.1 Prevotella sp. UBA3288
CCCTCGAAGTTGAAGCGCGAGTTGACGCCCATATACGATGTCGGCACGTAGATGTTCTTGTAGTTCGAGATGTCGACACCTGCCGAATAGTCCATCTTGTAGTAAGTGCCCGTGGCGATGGGGAACGACGAGACGGCACGCTTACCATGATCGAACACGGCGTTGATGTCGGGCGGGAACACGCTCTGGTACTCATCATTCACCTCCACGGCGGGGTTGGCCCACCAGAGGAATGTCTGCGGCACGTCGGTGCGGTTGTAGAGCCGGCCCTTGATTTCCAGATAGGCGCAGCCGGGACGGAGCGTGAAGCCGGCCATGCCCTTCTGATGGAACATCTTCTCCATCTCGCTCACCCACACGCTCACTGAGCCGTCGGCATTCTCTTCAATGCACGTGTCGACGGGCATGTAGGTCGTAGGACGGTGGTGCTGGGGCCAGTTGAACTCAATGCCACCCGAGATCCACGGGCCGACGAGTCCTACAAGCGCAGGCTTGATAACGTGGTTGTAATAGACGAAGTGGCGGCGGGCTATCTTGTCGTAGGCCATCTGCACGCGACCTCCCAGTTCGGGCAGCACCATCACCTTGATATATTCGTTCTCCAGCCAGATGGCCTGATAGTCCTTGTCGACCTTTTCGTCGGACATCGTCTCGATGACGGGATAGGGATAGACCACGCCGCTTGACCCCTGATAGACGCGCTTCTCCAGGAACATCGGGTTCTTCTCCGGCTTTCCCACCTCGTAGGTCGGGATTGTCACTATTTCTCTCCAAGCTTTAACCATAGTTATATAAATGTTTATTCGTTGTTTTTTTATTTGTTAATCAATTCTTTCTCAAGTTGTTCCAGCGACTTGCCCTTGGTCTCAGGCAGACGGCGGAGGAAGAACAGGAATCCGCAGAGGCAGACGAGGGCGTAGATCCAGAATGTGCCGTAGGAGCCGAGCAACTTGTTGAGCAGGGGGAAGGTGTAGGTGAGCGTCGACGAGCCGACCCATAGGGCGAAGGTGCAGGTGGCCACGGCAATGGCACGCACACGATTGGGGAACAACTCCGAGATGAGTACCCAGGTGCAGGGGCCGAGCGTCATGGCATAGCAGGCAATGGCGGCCACGACGAGGATGATCATGAAAAAGCCCGTGATGTGCATATAGTAGCAGCAACCTAAGGTGGCATAAATCAGGCCGAGGCCTCCGGCGCCGATGAGCATCAGCCTGCGGCGGCCCAGCCTGTCGACGGTGAAGATGGCGATGAGCGTGAAGAGCACGTTGGCCACACCCGTGATGACGATGTTGAACAGCACGTCGCCGACGCTGTAGCCTGCCGACTGGAAGATTTCCTGGGCATAGTTGAAGATGACGTTTGTGCCGCACCACTGCTGGAACACGGCGATGATGATGCCCAGCAGGAGCACTTTGTGGAAGGGCTTCGAGAAGAGCGTCGACAGGCCAGCCTGCTCCTTGGCGTCGGCGTTGGCCTCGGCAATGGCCTGTAACTCGCGCTCGGCGTAAGCCTCGCCGCCAATCTTCTGAAGTGTAATAAATGCTGGTGAAACTGTATTCACTCCCCTCCCTTCATGGGAGGGGTCGGGGGTGGGTCTTTTCATCGCCTGCCAGCGGGGGCTCTCAGGGATAAAGAAGACCAGCAGCAGAAAAGCAGCGGCGGGGAAGGCGGCCGCCCAGAACATCCAGCGCCAGGCCATCTGCCCGTTCCACGATGCGGCGATGTCGGCAGACGAGAAGTCTGCGGGTATGGGTTCGGCTATCAGCCAGTTGACAATCTGGGCCGCCAGGATGCCGAGGACGATGGTCATCTGGTTCAGGCTGACCAGCGTGCCGCGGATTTCCGAGGGTGCCACCTCTGCAATATACATGGGCGACAGTCCTGAAGCGATGCCGATGCCGATGCCGCCAAAGAAGCGTGCCACCAGGAAGGCCCCGAACGTGTTGAAGGCGCCAGTCATGACGGCCGACACCAGGAAGATAACGGCCGAGACGAGCAACAGTTTCTTACGTCCGATCTTGTCGGCCAGCCAGCCACAGGTGCAGGCACCGATCATGCAGCCGATGAGCGCGATGGTCATGGCCAGGCCCTGACTGCTCACTGAGTCGGCAATGCCGAAATAGAGTTCATAGAACGGCTTTGCACCGCCGATGACCACCCAGTCGTAGCCGAAGAGCAGTCCGCCCATGGCCGAGACGAGGCAGATGAAGTAGATAAACGATTTGTTGAAACCTTGCATAATTCTTTGTTTTTAGTTACTGTTCTGAATTCTGGTGCAAAGTTAACACAAAATTCTGACAGGTGGTATAGACAAAACAGGCGTTGTTTATGGACGATTTTTCTATTATGTAGTTTGATATATGGAATAAATATCGTAATTTTGCAGCAGGAATAGACAACAACTACTAAGATCATGGCTAAGAAGAAAGACGGTTTTTTGGGCGAGCGGGCAGTCATACTTCCCCCGATGCTTGTCAAGATGGAGGAAGAAGACCCTCTTGTGAGCAGCCTTTTCATCACCGACATCGGCCATTATCCTATGGCAGAGCACCATTATCGGCGACGCGAGAAGGGCATCGACCAGTATGTGCTGATCTACTGCATCGACGGCCGCGGATTCTATAAACTGAACGGACAAACCTATTTCGTTTCGCGAAACCAATATTTCATTCTGCCCGCAGGCGTCCCCCATGAATACGGTGCGGCGGAAGGTGAGAAATGGACCATCTACTGGGTGCACTTCAGGGGTGAGCACGCATCGGTTTATGCCGAGGGCGCACAAAAGCCGCTGGACGTGAAGACGACATTGAACTCGAACATCGCCAACCGCAACAACATTTTTGAGGAGATGCTGTCGACGCTCCACTTCAGCGAGGGCATCGAGGACCTGCGCTATGCCTCCAGCCTGCTGCACTACTATCTGGCCTCGCTGCGCTATCTGCGACAGTATCGGCGCAGCGTCAGTTATGACGCCAGCCACAGCAACCGCCCGTCCAACACGAATAAGGACATAGGCGTGGTTGCTGCTGCCGTCCACTACATGAAAGAAAACATAGAGCGCCGCATCACCCTCCAGGACATCCTCGACTATGTCGGCTATTCGTCGACACGTTTCTCGACGTTGTTCAAGCAGCAGATGGGTTGCAGCCCGCTGTCTTATTTCAACCGCCTGAAGATAGAGTATGCCTGCCACATGCTCAAAGTGACCGATATGCACATCAACCAGATATGCTATAAGGTCGGCATCGAGGACAGCCTCTACTTCTCGCGCCTCTTCTCGAAAGTCATGGGCATGCCTCCCAGCGAATACAGGGAACAGTTTCTTTGAAACTCTTTTAGTATTTTATGCTTGCGTTTCAAAATAATTTCGTATCTTTGCGCCCGATAATAACAACTGAGTTCCCAATATGACCGAGACAGTGCAAATCTTCCCGGTCGGGGTACTAAGACTCTGACGAACACAATGAAACATCAACTACTAACAATGGCGTTGCTCTTCGCTATGACAGGGCAGGCGCAACAGAGACAGGAAATTCTGTTGCACGATAACTGGCAATTTTCTAACGACAAACAGCAGTGGCAGACGGTGAGTGTGCCCCACGACTGGGCTATCAGCGGACCCTTCGACAAAAAGTGGGACCTACAGGTGGTGCGTATCGAACAGAATGGCGAGAAAGAAGCCACCGAGAAGAGCGGGCGCTCCGGTTCGCTGCCATGGATTGGCGAAGGCCACTACAAGCGGTACTTCACGATACCGTCCGACTTCAAGGGCTATGCCGAACTGGTGTTCGACGGCGCCATGGCGCAACCTACCGTCTTTGTCAACGGACAGAAGGCCGGTTATTGGGCCTACGGTTATAATGCCTTCCGGCTTGACATCACGCCATTGGTGAAGGCTGGCGACAACTTGTTGGAGGTCGACCTGAAGAACGTGGAAGAGAGCAGCCGCTGGTATCCCGGCGCCGGCATCTACCGTCCTGTGACGCTGGTGCTGGCTCACAAGGAGCATATCGACCGGTGGGGCACCTTCATCCGCACCACGGCTATCGACGATGGCGAGGCCGAGTTGGCGGTGACAACTGCCTGCAGGGGTGGCAATGCCGTGGAGGTGCTGCTGAAAGACCGGCAGGGACATATCGTCGACCAGCATCATGCCGGACTCGATGCCAAGGGTTCGGCGGAGATGATGCTCTGTGTGGAGAAGCCTCAACTCTGGACACCGGAGACACCTTATTTATATAAAGCCGTGGTTCGTCTGTACGACAATGGGCAGTTGCTCGACGAGATTACCCAGAACGTGGGTATCCGCACCGTACAGGTGTCGAAGGAAGGCGGCTTCCGGTTGAATGGCGTCACCCGCAAACTGAAGGGTGTCTGCCTGCACCACGACCTGGGGCCATTGGGCGCTGCCATCAATAAGGCGGCGCTGATCCGGCAGATCAAGACAATGAAAGAGATGGGCTGCGATGCCATCCGCACGGCTCACAACATGCCGAGCCAGATGCAGATGGACATCTGCGACTCGCTGGGCATGATGGTCATGGCCGAGTCGTTCGACATGTGGGTCTATCCCAAATGCAAGAATGGCTATGCCAAATTCTTCAAGGAGTGGGGCGACCGCGATATTGAAAATCTGGTGTTGGCCAACCGCAACCACCCCTCCATCGTCATGTGGTCTATCGGCAACGAGATACCTGAGCAAGGTATGAAAGGCGGCAAGGAGATGGCCGTCCATCTGCAGGACATCTGCCATCGTCTCGACCCCTCACGCCCCGTCACTCAGGGCATGGACCGTATCGACAACGCACTGCAGACAGGTTTTGCCCAGGTGATGGATGTGCCCGGTATGAACTATCGCGTCCACAAATATCAACAGGCTTTCGACCGTCTGCCGCAGGGGTTCCTGCTGGGCAGCGAGACAGCCAGCACCGTTTCGTCGCGCGGCATCTATAAGTTCCCCGTCAGCGTGACCGACAACTCTCAATACTCGTCGTGGGCCAAGAACTACGACCCCACCGCCATCAAGAAAGCCGACGGCCAGTGCTCCTCGTACGATGTGGAGTATTGCTCTTGGTCGAACCTGCCCGACGACGACTGGCGCTGGCAGGACGACTACCCGTGGGTCGTCGGCGAGTTCGTCTGGACCGGCTACGACTATCTGGGCGAACCCACACCCTACGATGAATACTGGCCCTCACGCTCTTCCTATTTTGGCATCTGCGACCTCGCCGGACTGCCCAAAGACCGCTACTACCTGTACCGCTCGAAGTGGAACCGGGAGGCTCATACCATCCACCTGCTGCCGCACTGGTCGTGGGGTCAGAGCCGGAAAGACAAAGGTCAACGTATCGGGCAGGTGACACCCGTCTACTGCTATACCGACTACGACGAGGCTGAACTCTTCGTCAATGGCAAGAGCCAGGGGCGCATCAAGAAGAACGCTGCCGAGCGTCTCGACCGCTACCGTCTGCGCTGGAACAACGTCAGATACGAGCCCGGCGAACTGAAAGTCGTGGTCTATGATGCCAACGGACAGGCTGCTGGCGAGCAGATCGTCAAGACGGCCGGACAGCCCACGGCCATCAAGGCCGATGTCTGGACACAGTCGGGCACCACGCTGCAGGCTGACGGCAACGACCTGGCCTTCGTGACCCTCTCGCTGACCGATGCCGATGACACCTTTGTGCCCACGGCCACCGACCGTATGACTTTCGAGGTGACGGGTGCCGGCTCGTTCAAGGCCGTCTGCAACGGCGATGCCACCTCGCTAGAGTCGTTCACCAAACCCACAATGCGGCTCTTTGCCGGGCAGTTGGTGGTGATTGTCCAGTCGGCCAAGGAAAAGGGCCGGTTGACGCTGACGGTCACCGATGACGAGCGTGCCCTGAATCGGACGGTTGTGATACCTGTGGAGTAATATCCTTGGTGAATTCTTGGTACTTTCTGGAAAATTTCATATTTTTGCAGGCAAATATAAAAGGAAGATCAATATGAGGAGCAAGATTAAGACTATCGGTGTTCTGACGTCGGGCGGCGATGCCCCCGGCATGAATGCGGCCATCCGTGCCGTGACCCGTGCTGGTATCTATAACCAGTTTGACATCAAAGGCATTTATCGTGGGTTCGACGGTTTGATCAAAGGTGAAGTGAAACCTTTCACTACGGAAGATGTCAGTGGCATCATCACCCGAGGCGGCACCATCCTGAAGACAGCCCGCAGCAAGGAGTTTATGACACCAGAAGGGCGCCAGAAGGCTTACGAGACCTGCCAGCAGCATGGTATCGACGCACTGGTGGTCATCGGCGGCAACGGCTCGCTGACCGGTGCCTGGAACTTTGGCATCGAGCACGACTTCCCTGTCATCGGACTGCCCGGCACCATCGACAACGACCTCTATGGCACGGATGCCACCATCGGCTACGACACGACGATGAACACCATCATGGAGTGTGTCGACCGTATTCGCGACACAGCCAATTCTCATGAGCGCATCTTCTTCGTTGAGGTGATGGGGCGCGATGCAGGTTTCCTGGCGCAGAACTGTGCCATTGCCTGTGGTGCCGAGGCTGCCATCGTGCCGGAGGAATCGACCGATGTCGACCAGTTGGCTGCCTTCATGGGCCGTGGTATCCGTAAGTCGAAAAAGTCGTGCATCGTCATTGTTTCTGAGAGCCCCAAGTGCGGTGCCCTCTACTATGCCGACCGTGTAAAGAACGAGTTCCCCGAGTTCGATGTGCGTGTCTCCATCCTTGGCCACCTGCAGCGCGGCGGCAGTCCGTCGGCCCGCGACCGTATTCTGGCCAGTTGCATGGGTGTGGGGGCCATCGAGGCTATCCTGCAGGGACAGCGCAACGTCATGATAGGCTATCGTATGAACGAGATTGTCTACGTGCCCTTCTCAGAATGCATCCGTACCGACAAGCGTTTCGACAAGCGCCTGATCGACGTACTTGACGAACTGAGCATATAGCATATGAACTACCGGACAGTACTCATCGTCATTGCTACCGTCATGCTCCAGACAACAGCAGTCAGGGCAGATGTCAATGTCGGAGACAGCCTGTGGACAGATGTCACTGTCAGTGACAGCCTGCAAGCGGAGGCAAGCCCTACCGACACAGTGGCCAAAAAAGGAAGTTTCTGGAAACGGCTGTCAGACAAACTCACCACCCGCTACTATACCTCTAAGTACGACTCCTGCTATGTCGTCCGTCCCCAGAGCAAACTGACGCTGAAAGTCCGTATGAACATGACGGGCAACTCGTTCTATTCCCGAGGAACCATCAACGGCTTCTGGTCTGAGGCCGACCTCAGCACCGGTCATAATACGACTTTCTCCGTAGCCGCTGTCTACTGTGGAATAGGCCTTGGCGTGGCCGTCAACCCCTCCAAGTGGAAAGGCATCTACAATGACTACGAGTTCAATCTCAACTTCTATGGCCGCTGTCTCAGTCTCGACCTCAGTTACCAGCGCTCCAAGTCGTTGTCGGGCGATTTCCACAGCGACTGGGGTGACCAGAGACTTGAGAAAGACGACACGAAACTGAAGATGCTCAACGTGGCGGTCTACTACGCTTTCAACAACCGCCGTTTCTCCTATCCGGCTGCCTTCACGCAGAGTTACATTCAACGGCGCTCGGCAGGCTCCTGGCTGGCCGGCATCAGTTATCAAGGCGGCAGCATCACCACTACCGAAGAGTTGAAGCAGCGCGTACCGGAGGCGTCGGAGGTCACCATCGAGTTCGGCCATCTGGGCATCGGCGGCGGCTACGGCTACAACTGGGTGCCCGGCAAGCGATGGCTGTTGCACCTTAGTGCGTTGCCCAACGCCGTCATTCTCAATAGAAACAAGATGATTGTCGATGGCGAATACATCGATGCCCAACGCATACGGTTCAATATGATCTTCAATTGGCGCGTCGCCGTGGTCTACAACTTCTCGACTCGCTATTTTGCCGGTGCCACGATGGTGGGCAACCACTCCATCTTCGACGATGATTCGGGAGTCGTCAAGCAGGACAAGTGGCGGGCACGTTTCTGCATCGGCATGAGGCTGTGATGCCTATTTGTCGCCAGCCTCTACGCGAGTATCATTTGTCGCCGGCCTTCTTCGAACCAGGCAGTTTCTCACCGTAGCACAGGTCGCCGCAGTCGCCAAACCCCGGCACGATATATTTGTGTTCGTTCATGCCCTTGTCGATGGCAGCACACCAGATGGTCGACCCTTCTGGCAGTGCTTCCTTGACCACCTCGACACCTTCCGGGGCGGCAATGACACAGCACACATGAATCTTTTTGGGTTTGCCCGACATGAGCAGCGCCTCGATGGCAGCAGCCATGCTGCCGCCTGTGGCCAGCATCGGGTCGACAATGATCAGCGTCTTGCCCTTCACGCTCGGTGCGGCGATGTATTCGGTATGAATGCCCACCTCCGTATGTTCACGATTCAGATACATGCGGAAAGCCGACACAAAGGCATTGTCGGCCTTGTCGAACATACGCAGGAAACCCTCGTGGAAGGGCAGGCCGGCTCGTAGCACTGTGGCCACGACAATATCTTCCTTATACATAGGAATCTCTACCGTGTCCAGTGGGGTGGAGATGGTTTTGGGCTTGTACTCGAGTGTCTTCGACAGTTCATAGGCCATGATTTCGCCTATACGTTCGATGTTGTGACGAAACAGGGCGCGATTCTTCTGACTATTCTTGTCGCGTATCTCTGCCATAATCTGGTTCAGGCAGGAGTTTTGTTCATTGAGATTGATAATTTCCATTCCGTTATTGGTTGTTTTTTACTGATTCCCGTGGGTATTTGTGTGCAAAGGTAAAGAAAAAAGGTAAAAGGAGAAAGAAAAAAGAGATATTTTCTCTCATCTCTCATTTATTTTTCGTACCTTTGCCTCCGTAAATGAACAGAAAGACAATGTTGCTGTCATTGTTGTGCTGTGGCATAACGATGACGGCACAGCATACATCCGACTCGACGGATGTGTTTTACAAGCATCTGAAACTCGACGAGATGGTGGTCACCGGTGTGACCGGCCAGACCAAGATGCGCGACATGGCGGCACCGGTGTCGGTGGTGACGCCACGAGAACTGCGTGCCGCTACAGGTACGAATATTATCGATGTCATCAGTCGACAACCCGGACTGGCCCAACTGACTACAGGCAACGGCATCTCGAAACCCATTATCCGCGGATTGGGCTACAATCGTGTGCTGGTGGTAAGCGACGGTGTCAGACAGGAGGGTCAGCAGTGGGGCGACGAACACGGACTGGAGATCGACGAACAAGGTGTGAGCAGCGTGGAAATATTGAAAGGACCGGCATCGCTGATGTACGGTTCCGATGCCATGGCCGGCGTGCTGATTCTGCATGGTGCTCCCACACCGGATACAGGTGAGTTGCAAGGTAGGGTGACTACGGGTTACCAGACCAATAGCGGCCTCTTCAACTACTCAATCCGTCTGGCCGGCAAGCATGAGGGCGGCTTTGTGTGGAATGCCCGTTACAGCGAGAAGATGGCTCATGAATACAAAACCCCTGTCGACGGCTATGTGCCTGGCACTCAGATACATGAGTATGCCGGAGCACTGATGATTGGATTAGACAGGCAGTGGGGACACAGTCATCTGAAATGGGATTGCTACCACCTGACACCCAGCATGGCTGAGGGCGAGCGCGACCCGCTGACGGGAGCCTTGACCCACGACTACGACCTGAAGACCTATCACAAGCAACTGCCCTTTCAGCAGGTGAAGCACTACAAGGCCACCTGGGACAATGCTGTACGTCTCGGACCGGGCATGCTGAAAGCCATCGTGGCCTACCAGCAGAACCGCCGGCAAGAATTTGAGGACGACCCGTCGGAGCCGGAACTCTACTTCCGTCTGCATACCGCCTCCTACGACCTGCGCTATCAGTTCCCAATGCTCGATTCCCAATTCTCAATCGGAACCACCGGTATGTATCAGGAGTCGGAGAATCTGGCCGAAGAGTCGCTCATACCAGCCTACCGCCTTTTCGACATCGGCGGCTACGCCACAGCCCAGAAGGCTGTCGGCCGCTGGACACTGAGCGGAGGCCTCAGACTGGACAACCGCCATATCCGCGACTATGGCAACTTCACGGGGCTGACAGGCAGCATTGGAGCCGTCTGGCACGCCGTCACGGCTGACTGCCACACGCTGAATGTCCGTCTGAACATGGCACGCGGTTTCAGGGCTCCGAACATGAGCGAACTGGGCAGCGACGGTGTGCATGAAGGTACCCTGCGCTATGAAATAGGCAATCCCGACCTGAAGTCGGAATACAGTTGGCAGGCCGATCTGGGAGCCGACTATCAGGGACATATCCTCTCGGCACAGGTGAGTCTCTTTCTGAACCGCATCGAGAACTATATCTTCTCGCACCGTATCGACCGCGTCGTCGATGCCGACTATCGCACCTTCACTTATACCCAGGGCGATGCCCTGCTGAAAGGTTTTGAGGTGATGACCGACTTGCATCCCATACACCAACTACACTTCGCCAACGCCTTCTCGATGGTCGATGCCCGCCAGATGCACCAGCCGGAAGAGACGCGTTATCTGCCGATGACACCGGCTCCACACTGGAACTCCGAACTGAAATACGAGATTACTCACAAGGGGAGGGTCTTCAACAACGCCTACGTGGCCGTCGGTCTCGACTGCTTCCTGACGCAGAACCACTACTACAAGGCCTACGACACGGAGACGCGTACCCCGTCGTACACCCTCTTCAACGCCAGTGCCGGTACCGACCTCTACATCAGAGGACGCAAATGGGCCGAGGTATATCTGACGGCACAGAACATCTTCAACAGGGCCTATCAGAGTCATCTGAGCCGGCTGAAATATACCGATGTGAACGCGGTGACCGGGCATCAGGGAATTTACAACCCGGGCCGCAATATCGTGCTCAAAATTGTCGTTCCTTTCAGTATCATGATGTAGTTCCCTTTCAGCATCATGACGTACTGCCCTTTGCCATCATGACGTAGGCGAAAGAGTGTAAAACGGCCATCAAATGTAAAGTGCGGGTTGCAAAACAACGGAGGCAACCCGCATTTTTTTGTTTTTAATCAATAAATCGGTGTGGCGTGTGCTAATAAATCATAATTGTTTACCCGCAATTCATGGAAATTTAGTACTTTTGCACTCGAAATAAAAAAGTCATAGAAATATCATCTATTTAAATACAAAATAACAATCATGGCAAAGTTAGATTTGACAAAGTACGGCATCACGGGTTCTACCGTGGTTGCTCACAATCCGTCGTATGAGTTCCTCTTTGAGGAAGAAACCAAGGCTGGTCTGACTGGTTTCGACAAGGGTCAGAACACCGAACTGAACGCTGTAAACGTGATGACCGGTATCTACACCGGCCGTTCTCCTAAAGACAAGTATATCGTCGACGATGCCCAGAGCCACGACAAGGTGTGGTGGACCTCTGAGGAGTACAAGAACGACAACCACCCCATGAGCGAGGCTGTGTGGAAGACCGTAAAGGAAATCGCCATCAAAGAACTGTGCAACAAAGACCTCTATGTGGTCGACGCATTCTGCGGTGCCAACGAGGCTACTCGTCTGGCTGTCCGTTTCATAGTCGAGGTGGCCTGGCAGGCTCACTTTGTGAAGAACATGTTCATCCAGCCCACTGCCGAGGAACTGGAGAAGTTTGAGCCTAACTTCGTCATCTACAACGCTTCGAAGGCTAAGGTTGAGAACTACAA
>DETM01000023.1:0-3154 GCA_002361655.1 Prevotella sp. UBA3288
GATGCATTGCAACGCCACACTCTGCACCTTCAGGTCAGAGAAGCATCATTGCTCTCGCTTAACCGCAGTTGTGCGGCGTGAAGGCCGCTAAAGCGATAAGACAGGAGGCATAGAACAAGCGCTGTTCTCCTATTGCAATATCGGTTTAACATAAGATTAACAAATAGAGTGTATATAACTATGGCAACAGCAATAAAAGCAATACCGACGCTTTATGGTAAAGAAGCTCGCCGTTTCCGTGACTTGGCAGACGAGGCCGAGCGCAGGTATGCCCTGCGCCCCAAGCGCGACATCACGAAAGAGCCGGAATACGTTGCTATGCGCGAGATGTTGAAACGTTCAGGCTTTTAACATCCTATGGATTATTCCTGGCTCCTAAGGATGATGCTGAGCGCACTGAGCGGATTGAACATCCACGAAAACTTAGAACACGCTTGATGTTCTGTGATTTACTTGAAGATTAGAACTTACAATCATTCCTTCTATGCCCCACCGAGAGATTCACATCTCTGATATAGTCGCCTAAGCGCTTGTATTCTTTTCTACTCATCGTTATTCTTGTTTGTCAGACTGATAACAACCTTTGCACCACGCTGAGTGGTATTCGCCAATTTTGCGACTACCACAGAATCTGCCAATTCCTTCATTATCCATATGTTCCAAAAAGGAACATGTGCATTTTTTGCACAAGTTGACTCACAGTCAAGTTCTTCCACTTTATAGAAATTCTTCTTTTGAACGGTCAAGTTTTCCTTTTTAGAAAGCGAAAATAGCAAAAATCCCACTATATCGACAGATGGAGCGCAGTTTTCAGACCAAAAGAACCAAAACATGCGTTAAGATGGGATGAACTATAAAAAGTTGCGCATTCTGCACGTATTTCGTGAAAAACGTGTAACTTTGCAGCGCAATTGAAACATGTAGCGTACAGTGAGAAACTATTAGGGATGCTATACGTATGCAGCAGGAATCATATCTGAACACGGAGAACATTGAGCGCAGTAGCGATGGCGTGGAATATCACCCGCTGCGCCCGTTTCTGCCCAAGCATGCACGGGTGCTGTTCCTGGGCAGTTTTCCGCCGCAGCGCAAGCGGTGGTGCATGGACTTCTACTACCCCAACTTCATCAACGACCACTGGCGTATCGAGGGGGCGGTGTTCTTCGGTGATCGCAACCGGTTTGTGGACGAGGAGCACAAGTGTTTTCGCATAGATGACATCGTGTCGTTCTGCCGTAAGAAGGGCATCGCATTCTTCGACACTTCAATAGCCGTGAGACGTTTGCAGGACAATGCGTCGGACAAGTTTCTGGAGGTAGTGGAGCCTACGGACGTGCGGGCACTGATAGCCGGTCTGCCCCGCCTACGAGCCGTTGTCACCACGGGCGAAAAGGCCACCGAGACGCTGTGTATTGCCCTCGGCATTCCCACAATGCCCAAGATGAATGCATATGTGGACATTCCTAACGTGAAGTCTCAAGATAGTGCCCTCCCTCATCGCAGAGAACGGGGGGAGAGTATTGTGCTTTACCGTTTGCCATCGTCTTCAAGAGCCTATCCTATGGCGTTCGATAAGAAAGTAGAGGCGTACCAGCAGATGTTTGAGCGCTTCATGGATTGACACGCTTGAAACTTGAAACCAAAATGAATCACGTGGAATTATACCATTACGAGATGGCCCCCGATGTGATAGCCTTCAGCACTACGAGACGGGGCGGGTGCAGCATGGGCTGCCCGGTAACGGAAAGCGATGCTTGCCCAAGCGAGAACTATGCCTCGTTCAACATCAACCGCTATTGCGGCGACAGCGAGGAGCACGTAGCGCACAACCGCAAGGTGCTGTGTCGGCAATTGGGCATCAGTGACGACTGTCTCATCATGCCTCACCAGACACATGACACGCTTGTGGCCTGCATCAACGAAAGGTGTCTGTCGCTGTCTTCAGAAGAACGACAGCAAATGTTAGAGGGTATCGATGCACTGATGACCAACATGCCGGGCGTATGCATCGGGGTGAGTACGGCCGACTGCATCCCTCTCCTACTCTGCGACCCGCAGCATCAGGCCGTTTGTGCCATTCATGCCGGTTGGCGGGGCACGGTGGGGCGCATTGCAGAGAAGGCAGTACGGGCCATGGTCAAGGCTTACGGCACCCGCCCGTCAGACCTCATCGCACAGATAGGGCCAGGCATCAGCCTTGACAGTTTCGAGGTGGGCCAAGAGGTGTATGATGCTTTCACTGCTGCCGGTTTCGATATGCCGTCAATCAGTAAACGGTATGCAAAGTGGCACCTCGACCTGCCCGAATGCAACCGCCAGCAACTCATAGCCAGCGGACTAATGGCAGGCCGTATTCACCTTTGCGGCATCTGCACCTACAAGGCCTGCGACACCTTCTTCTCCGCCAGACGACTGGGCATCCATTCCGGCCGCATCTTCACAGGTATCATCCTACCAACTAGAGGGTAAGGCTTACCATACATCTAGTATTCACTGGTGAAGTGGAATTGGATGTGCTCGAAGTCCTGCTGAGCCATTTGGAGCATATAGCCGGAGTCTGCCAGAAAGACGTCGCGCCCATCCTTGTCTTTGGCCATATACTGGTATTTGCGTTTCTTGAACTGCTCCAACTCCTGCTCGTCGTCGCTCGATATCCAGCAGGCTTTGTAAAGGTGGACGGGCTCCCAGCGGCAACGGGCGTTGTACTCGTTCTCCAAGCGATACTGTATAACCTCGAACTGTAGTTGTCCGACGGTACCGATAATCTTGCGGTTGTTGAACTGGTTGACAAAGAGTTGAGCCACGCCCTCGTCCATCAATTGATCAATGCCTTTCTGCAGTTGTTTGGTTTTCATCGGGTCGTCGTTCTCAATATATTTAAAGAGTTCGGGCGAGAACGACGGTAGTCCGCGGAAGTGTAACTGCTCACCCTCGGTGAGTGTATCGCCGATCTTAAAGACACCACCGGTGTCGGGCAGACCGACGATGTCACCCGGCCATGCCTCGTCGATAGTTGACTTGCGCTGGGCCATGAACTGTGTGGGCGAAGTGAAGCGCATCTGCTTCTGTTGTCGCACATGCAGGTATGGCACGTTGCGCTGGAACTTTCCGCTACACACCTTGCAGAAGGCGATGCAGGAGCGGTGGTTGGGGT
>DETM01000023.1:3200-25539 GCA_002361655.1 Prevotella sp. UBA3288
TGTTGGCTGTGATCTTGAAGATGAAGCCGGTGAATTTCGGTTCTTCCGGCTGCACCATGCGCTCCTCGGCTTTGGTGGGACGTGGCGAGGGGGCTATCTGTACGAAACAGTCGAGCAGTTCCTGAACACCGAAATTGTTGAGTGCCGACCCGAAGAAGACAGGTGCCACCTCAGCCGAACGGTAGGTCTGGACATTGAACTCCGGATAGACGCCCTCGACGAGTTCGAGGTCGTCGCGCAGTTTTTGAGCGTCGGCATCGCCGATGTGGCTGTTGAGGTCGGGAGAGCCGACGTCAACAGTGACTTTCTCTGTGACGCGTTGCTTGTCAGGGGTAAAGAGATTGAGTTGGTCCTCGTAGATATTATAGACGCCCTTGAACTTAGCCCCCTGGTTGATTGGCCATGAGAGTGGCCGTACCTTGATTTCAAGTTCCTGTTCCAGTTCGTCAAGCAGATCGAAGGGGTCACGTCCCTCACGGTCCATTTTGTTGATGAAGATGATGACGGGAGTCTTGCGCATACGGCAGACTGTCATCAGTTTGCGTGTCTGTGTCTCTACGCCCTTGGCACTGTCGACGACGATAATGGCCGAGTCGACGGCGGTGAGCGTGCGGAATGTGTCTTCAGCAAAGTCCTGGTGACCCGGGGTGTCGAGGATATTCACTTTATACTCGATATCCTTTCCTGCAGGGCTGTAGTCGAACTCCATGACTGATGTAGAGACTGATATGCCTCGCTGCTTCTCAATGTCCATCCAGTCGGATGTAGCCGTTTTCTTGATTTTGTTATTTTTCACCGCTCCGGCCACCTGTATCTGTCCGCCGAAGAGCAGGAATTTCTCGGTCAGCGTGGTCTTACCTGCATCGGGATGCGAGATGATAGCGAATGTTCGCCTGCGTTCTATTTCTTGATTCATGCGCGTTTGCTAAATGATGGATGATTTGCGCTTTCGCAAAATGATAAATGATAAAATCATTCTTGATTTATAAGTTGGAGTACACACTCTTCGAGAGACTCCTCCCAATAGGGAATCTCGATGTTGTAAGTCTGCTTGATCTTTGTCTTGTCAAGCACGCTGTAGTGGGGACGCATGGCGGGTGTGGGATACTCTGCCGTGTGGAGCGGCCGGACACGGCATGTGGTGATGCCAGCCAGACGATGGATGGCCTTAGTGAAATCGTACCATGAGGTGACGCCTTCGTTGGAGAAGTGGTAGACGCCAGGCCGAATGCCCTGTTCGATAGCCGTGAAGATGCTCATGGCAAGGTCGCGGGCATAGGTTGGCGTGCCGATTTGGTCGAAGATGACCCCCAACTCCGCCTTCTCGTGCCCCAGGCGCAGCATCGTCTTAACAAAGTTGTTGCCGAAGGTTGAGTAGAGCCACGCCGTGCGGATGATCATCGACCGTCGGCAGGCACCGATGACAGCCTGTTCGCCAGCGAGTTTGGTGCGCCCATAGACGCTATTGGGACAGACGTGGTCGGTCTCGACATAGGGTATATGGTTAGTGCCGTCGAAGACATAGTCGGTAGAGATCTGTACAATCCATCCGCCCCGCTTCTCGATGGCTTGAGCCAGATAGCCCGGTGCTGTGGCGTTAAGCAACTGACAGAGTGGGCCATTGTCCTCAGCCTTGTCGACAGCGGTGTAGGCCGCGCAGTTGACAATGCCGTCGATGCAATGCCTGTCAACGAAACTGTAGACCGCCTCATGATCAGTGATGTCGAGGTCGGCCACATCAGTATTAAAATAGGTATGGGCAGTGTATTGTTTTTCCAGCCGTTGCATTTCGTTGCCCAATTGTCCGTTGCAACCAGTAATCAGAATATTCAATTTACTATTTACATTTTATAAGTTACTTACTCAAACTTCAGCCCCTCTTCCTTGTCCTTTTTATAATAGTCGGAGAGCATCCCAATGAATGTAGATATCTCCTTGACAGCATGCTCGGTACTGGCAGACACCTCTTTTTTCTGCAGTCGGAGCATCATGACGCCATAGAGCAGATTGAGACAGGTCTCTATCTCGCCCTCCTGTTTGTTGGCACCACGGTTGCGCAATTCAACGATGAAGGGCAGTACCTTGTAGTATTCAGCATTGTAGAACGGGAATTTTGGCGACGCAAGCAGTTGACCATGCAGTTCGCTGAGTATTTGGAGCGTCACGCGATTAATCTGGAGGTGTCCCTGTTCGCGGCAGCCCTCTTCGTTCATCATGCGGATGAGATTGCCAAACCAGTCAGCCTCTTCCTCTTTCTGTTCGTCGCTATAGTCGAAGCGGTCGATATATTCGCGCCTGATGCGGGGCAGTGAACATCCAAAGGCTCTGATAGTGTCTTCTATCTGCCACATATAGAGGAGGTATTCGGCAATATTCGTTTGGCGTAGTTGCTGTGCGATAAACATAATTTTCTATTTCACTAATTGGAGGCTGGTGAGTGTGGTCAGCAGAATGATGATACTGCCGAGGATGACCACCATGCCAATAATCTTGTTGATAAGACGGATGCCGTTGGTATCGAACTTGGTGCGTATCTGATCGATGAGCCACGTCAGGCCCCACCACCAGAGCAGTGCTCCCCCGATGATACTGGCGAAGCCCATAGCCATTTCGATAGGCTTCTCGGGCTGAAGTCCGAAAGCGAACTGAGCATAGAGAGCCATGAAGAGGAACACGATGAGGGGATTGCTAAGGGTTACAAAGAAAGCCGTGATGGCATTATGCGTCAGCGTGCCCTTGCTCTTGCCAGAATGGCGCACGTTGCGCGTCGGATCGGAACGATAGGTAAAAAATCCGAAGCACATAAGCAGCAGACTGCCAACTATCTGCAGATAGAAGCGGTTGGTGTCGTTGCTCACGAAGTCGACCACGAGTCCCATTCCCAGTCCAGTGATACAGGCGTAGATCATGTCACTAAGTGCAGCACCGCAACCGGTGACGAAGCCATACCATCGTCCCTTGTTGAGCGTACGCTGCACACAGAGTACGCCCACAGGGCCCATCGGTGCAGAAGCGATGATGCCAATGAGCAACCCTTTGAAGACAATGTCCAGCAGGTTGGGTATGTCGGAGATATTAGGTATCGTGTTTACATCGAACGGCATAACGGCTGCAAAGTTACAAATAAATTGCGATATGAGCAAACTTATTGCAAAAAGTTTCGTTTTTGACTGTCGCAACACATTTTGGCACGACTTTTGCAGTTAAGATTATCAGATAACATATTAAAAATGACATAACGCTATGCAAAAAGGTAACATCGGGGTTACGACCGAGAACATTTTCCCCGTCATCAAAAAGTTTCTCTATAGCGACCAGGAGATATTCCTGCGCGAGATGGTGAGCAACGCAGTAGACGCCACCCAGAAAATGAAAACCCTCGCCGAGAAGGGCGACTACAAACAGGAATTGGGCGACCTTACCGTGCGTGTCAGTCTGGATAGCGACAAAGGCACCATCACCATCAGCGACCACGGCATCGGCATGACCGAGGAGGAGATCGACAAGTACATCAACCAGATAGCCTTCTCGGGCGTCACCGACTTCCTGGAGAAATACAAGGACAACGCCAACAACATCATCGGCCACTTCGGACTGGGCTTCTATTCTTCGTTCATGGTATCGAAGAAGGTAGAAATCGTCACCAAGTCGTACAAAGAGGGCGCCAAGGCCGTAAAGTGGAGTTGCGACGGTAGCCCTGCCTACGAGATTGACGATGCTGAGCGTGCTGACCACGGATCGGACATCATCCTCTATATCGACGACGACTCGAAAGAGTTTCTCGAGAAATACAAACTGGAGCAGTTGCTCAACAAATACTGCAAGTTCCTGCCCGTGCCCGTGGCCTTCGGCAAGAAGACCGAATGGAAAGACGGCAAGCAGGTGGATACCGACGAGGACAATATTATAAATAATGTGGAGCCGCTCTGGACGAAGGCCCCGTCGACACTGAAGGACGAGGACTACAAGTCGTTCTACCGCGCACTCTACCCCATGCAGGACGAGCCCCTCTTCTGGATTCACCTCAACGTGGACTATCCCTTCAACCTGACGGGCATCCTCTATTTCCCCCGCATCAAGAACTCGCTGGAGTTGCAGAAGAACAAGATCCAACTGTACTGCAACCAGGTGTTTGTAACTGACCAGTTGGAGGCAACAAGAAAACCAGATGGAACTGCCGACAGCGGAGGTATTGTCCCTGAGTTCCTTACTCTGCTCCATGGTGTTATCGACTCGCCCGACATTCCGCTGAACGTGTCGCGCTCTTACCTGCAGAGCGACCGCAAGGTGAAACAGATTTCCACCTATATCACTAAGAAGGTGGCTGACCGCTTGAAGGCTATCTTCAACGAAGACCGTAAGGCCTACGAGGAGAAGTGGGACCATATGAAACTGTTCATCAACTACGGTATACTGACCGAGGAGAACTTCTACGACCGCGCCAAAGAATTCTCGCTCTTCAAGGACACCGAGGGAAAATACTTCACCTTCGACGAATATAAGGCCCTCATTGAGGCCTCGCAAAAAGACAAGGACGGCAACCTGATCTATCTCTATGCCACCGACAAGGACGAGCAGTACTCTTACATCCGTGCTGCTCAGGACAAGGGCTACTCAGTGCTGCTGTTCGACGGTCAATTGGACGTGCCATGCATACAGACGCTGGAGCAGAAGTTTGAGAAGAGCCGCTTCACCCGTGTGGATGCCGACACCGTGGACCATCTCATACAAAAAGACGACAAACCCAAGAGTAACCTTTCTGACACGGAGCGTGACAACTTGTCAGCCGTCTTCCAGTCGCAGATGCCAAAGATGGAGAAGGCTGAATTCATTGTCGAGGTCAATGCCCTTGGCGAAGAGCAGCGCCCCGTGGTCATCACACAAAACGAGTGGATGCGCCGCATGAAGGAGATGAGCCGCTACCAGAGCGGCATGAGTTTCTACGGACAAATGCCCGACTCCTACAATCTGGTGCTCAACAGTGACCACCGTCTGGTGAAGCAAGTGCTGGAAGATGCTCAGACGGCCCTTGCCGAACAATTGAAGCCCATCGAGGGCGAGATCAAGGGTCAAGAAGCCCGTCTGGCAGCCCTGAACCAGCAGACGGAGAAGAAGAAGCCGGAGGAAATCACTCAGGAAGAGAAGGACGACAAAGCCAACACACAAAAGGCCATCGACGAGCAGAAGGCCAAAAAGGAGGCACTCATCAGCGACTATGCCGCCAAGAACGACATCGTGCACCAACTGATCGACTTGGCCCTGCTGCAGAACGGAATGTTAAAGGGCGAAGCACTCGATAAGTTCCTGCGTCGCAGCGTCGACCTCATCAAGTAATCACTACTCTTCAATATTTTTCAGCGAGAGCCTGAACGACGAAAACAGTTGGTTCAGGCTCTCGCGTGGTGAATAGGCGAAGAAACGCGCGGCACGACGGGCATTCCACACCATTGCCGATGCGTTGGTGGTATGAACGAAGATGTTCTTGCCCTGCTCGAACTGCCACTGTTCGCGGCCATGCGGAATAGCCGATGCGATGGCATCAACTTGTGCGTTGATGGCATCCTTCCGACGAGGCATCGCCATCGGCAGTTCTTCCGGCTGCACCCCCATCAGCATCACCAGCATAGCGCCCTCTAACTGAGCCATTCGCGCCAGTCTAGTCTGACGTAGCCACTTCTGCAATAACTCACGATTGACACGTTGGCCCATCTCGCGCACCTGTTCTCCCAATGCCAACAGACGCAACACCCAGCAGTCATCGGTCAGCAGGCTATAGGACAGCAACATAATGCCTTCCAACATACCATGTTCTACCGTAGCCTCCGGATAAGACTCAACGATGTTGTCCAATTGCTTGGACAGACGAGCAGGCAGTTCTGTAGAACGGTTCTGACTGCGTCGACGAGCCTCAGCAGCACAGTCTGCCCACCGGCTACGCAGTTCGTCAGGTACCAATTGTGCGAAAAATTGGTCGCTGACCACCTCCAGACCTTCATAAGCCTCTGCCTCCACGCCATGGGCCACCGCCAATTGATAAGTCTTGCGCCATTTCCAGGCAGACATGGGCTCTAAACGATCCTGTTGACCGAAGGCACCTGCACGAAGCAGTAGGAAGAGATTGCGAGTGGTGATGTGCATGAATGGTGAATTGAAAATTGAGAGTTAAGAATTATGAATAGCGGCGTGGATAGCGGATAAGGATGGCCAGCAGAGCCGCTATGCCGATGGCAAGCGGATAGTAGAGACGGGGCACGATAGCGATGGGGTTGACCGATGCCAGACCGGCCGCCATCAGCACCTGTGCACCATAGGGGATGAGTCCCTGTACGGCGCAGGAGAAAGTATCGAGCAACGAAGCACATTTACGCGGGTCGAGACCATACTTCTCCCCTATCCTACGGGCAATGCCGCCCACGGTGATGATGGCCACCGTGTTGTTGGCCGTACAAAGATTAACCACGCTCACCAAACCGGCGATGGTCAGTTCAGCACCTCGCTTACTACTGATACGACTTGTCAACCGTTTGATGATGAAGTCGATGCCACCGTTATGTTTGATTATCTGTAACAGTCCGCCTGCCAACATGGTGACGATAATCAGTTCACCCATCGACACAATGCCGGTCCCCATCGCTCCCAACCAGCCGTAAAAGCCAAAGGAGCCGTCGGCCATGCCAATGATACCGGTAAGCACAATACCAATGAACAGCACCACCATCACGTTAAGTCCAAAGGCGGCGGTCGTGAGTACTACCAGATAGGGTGCCACCTTCCACACATTGACGTCAGGAATGGCAGCAGGTGCAGCCATGTCTTTTCCCAGAAAAACATAAAGACCCAGAATCAACAGGGCAGCAGGTACGACGATGAACGAGTTGGCACGAAACTTGTCGCTCGTGCGGCACCCTTGTGTCTGCGTGGCGATGATGGTCGTATCAGAGATGAACGACAGGTTGTCACCAAAGAAGGACCCTCCCACCACAACGGCAATGACCATTGCAATGTCAGCACCTGTCTGTACGGCAACACCAGCGGCAATGGGCGTCAGCGCAACAATGGTGCCTACGCTGGTACCTATGCTGAGCGAGATGAAACATGCAGCGATGAACAGTCCTGCCAACAGCATTTGACTGGGCAGGAGCGACAATGTCAGATTGACCGTTGCATCAATGGCTCCCATCTGCTTGGCAGAGTGTGCAAAAGCCCCGGCAAGTATAAAAATCCATATCATCAGTAACATCTCCGACGTGCCTGCTCCACGGCTGAACACGTTGATGCGCCGACGAAGTTTGCCACGTGTAATGGCTACGGCATAGATACTCGCCGTGAGAAAGGCCACGGTGATGGGTACCTTATAGAAATCGCCCGCAACAATGCTGGTGACCAGATAAAGTACCACGAAAACCACTAACGGGCTCAGTGCCAATAGTCCTTTCCGCATCATTCGCCAGTATTATAGTTTGCCTTGTTCACCCAGATAGGAATCCTTGAAACCGAGGAAGTAGAGCACACCGTCCAAACCGATTGTGGTAATCGACTGTTTGGCATTGGCCACCACACGCGGCTTTGCATGGAAAGCAATTCCGAGGCCAGCCTCTGAGATCATCGGCAGGTCGTTGGCACCATCGCCAACAGCGATGGTCTGGGCGAGGTTGACCTTCTCGACCTGTGCAATAAGTTTCAGCAGTTCGGCTTTACGGTGACCATCAACAATCTCGCCCACATAGCGTCCTGTCAGTTTGCCGTCCTCGCCTACCTCCAGTTCGTTGGCATAGACATAGTCGATACCGTACTTGCGCTGCAGGTATTCACCGAAGAAGGTAAAGCCACCACTGAGGATGGCAATCTTGTAGCCACTGCTCTTAAGGATAGACATCAGTCGGTCGACACCCTCAGTGATAGGCAGATGGTCGGCAATGTCCTGCATGACACTCACGTCGAGGCCCTTCAACAACGCCACACGACGGGTGAAACTCTCCTTGAAGTCGATCTCACCGCGCATGGCACTCTCAGTGATGGCTCTGACCTGATCGCCCACTCCGTTGCGCTCGGCCAGTTCGTCAATACACTCTGTCTGTATGAGCGTCGAATCCATATCGAAACATATCAGACGGCGCATGCGCCGGAACATATCGTCACGCTGGAAGGAGAAGTCGATCTCCATCTCACTGGACAGACGGAGGAAATTGGCCTGCATCTCCTGACGGTTGCGCGGCTCGCCCCGTAGTGAAAACTCTATACAGGCACGGGTGTGCTTGCCCGGATTCTTGATACTCTTCCGGCCAGTAAGGCGGATGATAGAGTCGATGTTGAGTCCCTGGTCGGCGATGACACGCGTGGCAGCCTCTATCTGACGAGCCTCCAGTTGGCGACCCATGACCATCAGTATGTAGCGGTTCTTGCCCTGCTGCCCCACCCAGTCTTCATACTCGTCGTCGGTAATGGGCGCGAAACCGATGTTTACACCCAGTTCGGTGGCTTTGAACAGCAATTCCTTCATCACCTGTCCGGAGTGCACCTCGTCCATACGGATCAGGATGCCCAACGAAAGCGTTGAATGGATGTCGGCCTGTCCGATGTCGAGAATCTGAGCATCATATTTTGCCAAGATGCCCATCACAGAGGCTGTCAATCCCGGACGGTCTTGTCCGGTGATACGTACCAATATCTGTTCTTTGTGAATCTCTTGTTCCATGTTGTCGTTTATAGTATATGAATGATTTCTTTTAATTTATCTACCTGATAAGTGGGCGGATTTGTTGCGACGGACTGTTGCCATCGGTTGAAAAAAATGGTGTCCAGTCCGGCACGCATGGCACCCAGAATGTCAGTCTGAAAATTGTCACCTATCATGACTGTTGAACTTTTACGGGCACCAGACTGCTGCAAGGCATAGTCATAGAAAGCCGATGCCGGTTTGTTGGCCCCGGCATCCTCGCTAAGAATAATGGTGTCGAAAGCGTTGTTCAAGCCACAGGCTGCCAGTTTTTTGTACTGTACCTCATGAAAGCCATTGCTGCACATGTGAAGGCGATAGCCCCGTTTCTTCAGATAAGACATCAGTTCATGGGCTCCCTCTATGACACCCGGTTTGTTGGAACAGAAGTCCAGAAACACATCGCCCACTTTGAGTGTATATGTTTCAAAGTCGGCAGCAATGGTTTCGTACTTCTTTCGGAGTAGTTCGCTGGCACAGAGCGGTCGCCGGAATCGCTCTAAAATCAGATAGTCGCGACTAATCTCGCCACGCGAGTAGCGTCCCCATAAGTCAATGTTGGCTTGCCAGTATGCATCGTAGAACACCTGCGGCTGGTCGAAATAACGTCCGAGGGCAAAGTGCTCAAAGGTCTCCTTCAGGGCAATGACGGCGTTGCCATACGTATCGTACAGCGTATCATCGAAGTCTATGAATATGTCGGTATAGCGTTTCACTCGTCTCGCTTCAATTGCTCCACCAGGTCGGCGATGCGCTTCAGTTCCTGAGGGATGTGTATTTTCTGAGGGCAGTTCTTCACCTCAATGCAATGGTTACACATGATACAGTGGTCGGGCTGACGGTCATGCTCTATCGAGCGGTCGAGGCTGATCAAATAGTTACGACGGTTGCGCCGGTAGTCTGGATTGCCCTGGTCGTCAGGCAACGCATGCTCGACCACCCATTTGTTGTAATGCAGGAAGTTGGCAGGGATATCGATGCCGTAGGGACAGGGCATGCAATACTGGCAGTTGTTGCAGGGAATAGTGGGCAGTTCCATCATCTGACGGGCTATTTCACTGTCAAGAAAGCGTTGTTCCTCCTCGGTAAGGGGGTCCAGCGGACAATAGGTGCAAAGGTTGTCCTTCAGATGTTCCATATAGGTCATACCGCTGAGCACCGTCAGCACGCCCTCCGGAGTGCCGGCATAGCGGAAGGCCCACGAGGCCACCGACCGCTGGGGTTCACGACGTTTCATCTGCTCAATGGCATACTGCGGCAGGTCTTTCACCAGTCGGCCGCCTAGCAGCGGTTCCATGATGACGGCAGGGATACCCAAGTCGTGCAGACGCTTGTACAGATACGACGCATCGGTATTCCTGGCGTTCATCTCATTGGCATAGGTCCAGTCGAGATAGTTCAACTGAATCTGCACGAAGTCCCAGTGGTACACATGGTCTTGGGCCAGCAGATAGTCGAACACGTCGATGTCGCCATGATACGAGAACCCAAGGTTGCGGATGCGCCCAGCCCGACGCTCCTCCATCAGGAAGTCGAGCATGCCGTTTTGCATATAGCGCTGGCGAAAGGCTTCCATGCCACCGCCTCCGATGGAATGCAACAGATAGTAGTCGATATAGTCTACCTGAAGTTCTCGCATCGAGTTATGATACATTTCGATGCTTGCCTCACGTGTCTGCATCTCCTGTCCGAAGTTCGACAGTTTGGTGGCCACAAGATAGTCCTCACGCTTGTGACGGCTTAGCGCGATGCCCGTACAATGTTCTGACAGGCCACGGGAATAGACAGGTGATGTATCGAAATAATTCAGCCCATGCTCAATAGCATAATCTACCTGACGGTTAATCATCTCCTGATCGAACTCGTTGCTGTCAGGCAACGTCGGCAACCGCATCATACCATAGCCCAACAGCGACACACGGTCGCCTGTCCTCGTGTTCGTACGGTATGTCATCTGTCCCTTGGGGGGCTCAGTGGGGTTTCCCTCCGCCTCTTGGCTCTTCCTGCCGGCGCAGGCAGCCAATGTCGCTGCCGACCCCAGTCCCATATATTTTATAAAGTCTCGTCTATTCATAAAGCGTTGTCACTATTAGGTTTTTATATGTATCTATGTACTTCATGACCCTCTACATAGATGGCAGGCAACGGTCTGACAGGGCAGAGATGCTCACAGGCACCACAGCCGATGCACGCCTCTTCGTTGACGGCCGGTATCGAGGGCGACAGTTCGTCGTCAGGGTCAGTAGGCATCATTGTGATGGCACCCGCAGGACAGTGGCGTGCGCAGTTACCACATTCCGTCTCGCCCAGGGCCGACAAACAGTGGTGGGGCGACACCACGGCATGACCAATCTGGATGCTAGTTTTCTCCTCGCGGTCAATAGGTTTGATGGCACCGGCCGGACAAACCTCGGAACAGCGTGTACACTCCGGACGGCAGTAGCCATGCTCATACGACATCACCGGCTGCATCAAGTTCATCAGGTCAACACTCGGACGAAGCACGTCGTTGGGACATTCCGACACACAGAGTTGACAACCGGTACAATGCTGCGACATGTTTTTTGCAGACAGCGATCCTGGAGGTGTCAGCGGCGTGATACGCTCGGGTGCACTCTTCTCTACAATGTCTGCCAAACCTCCATCCACATGCTTGGCTTCCTGTGCCAAAGCGGCAGTGGCGGCCAGTGCGGTGGTCAACAGGAATGTACGCTTGGAGGGGTCGGCAGACTGCTCGTCGTCCGCCTTATTACTTTGCTGCTTCGACTTGAGGGCATAACTCAGTGCTCCGAACTTGCACACTTCCAGACAGTCGCCACACACCACACATCGGCTATAGTCCACCTGACTAGTACGAAAATCTATACAGGAAGCCTTGCAATTCTTCGTGCATAGTGAGCAATGCTTGCATTTGTCGGCATGGAAGCGAATCTTATAGAGCGAGAAGCGCGATAGCAGCGACAACACAGTACCAACAGGACAAATGGTGTTACAATAGGTACGCCCATTGCGCCACGCCAAGACAAAGAGCAGAATCACTGTGCCCACGGCGATGAGCAGTACAGGCATCGATTTCAACCATACATCGACAGGATAGAACGCATAACTGTCCAGAACTTCAGCGATGATAGCCAGCACATTGTTGCCCGCCTTGTAGAGCGGCTGCAGCACCATTGTCACGATACGGCCAAAGGCGGAGTATGGTGCCAGCAACTGCACCAGCGAGCCACCGCCCAGCACCAAGGCTACGACGAAGACAACCAGCACGGGATACCGCACCCACCGTTTCTCTGCGGAGTAGGTGTAGCGGTTCTTCTTGGCCTTCTTACCCAATCTGCCGAAAAGGTCCTGCAGTACCCCCAGTGGACAGATGACCGAACAGTAGATACGGCCGAAGATGAGCGTCAGGCCCACCAAGACTGTTATCACTACTACATTCAAAGCCAGCACAGCCTCCAAGGCTTGCACTTTGGCCATCCAACCCAACCACAGATGAAGCGTACCCGTGAAATCGAGGAACATTAGTGTCAGTCCTACAAAGAACACTGTAGCCAGCGTTGTTCTTATTTTCTTTAACATTCTAAAAAGACTTTCTATTATTTAATTTCACAATCACAATACTCGCCTCGTAAAGCAGACAGATAGGTAGCGACACGATACAGAGCGTAAACACATCCGTCGTCGGCGTGATGATGGCGGCAACCACTAAGATGGCCACGATGGCATGGCGTCGATAGCGAGACATCTGTCGCCCGTTGATGAATCCCATCTTTCCCAAAATGGCACTCACCACAGGCAATTCGAAGATGACACCCATCACTAGGCTCATGGATATGAGCGTGTCGACATACGACTGAAGCGTCAGCATGTTGTCTACATCAGGGCTGACCTGATATGTGCCCAGGAATCGGACCGTCAACGGGAAAATGAGCAGGTAGTTCACCGCTGTGCCCAACACAAACATCAGGTAGCCGGAAACGACCATCCAGAGACCGGCACGGCGCTCGTTGGCATAGAGTCCGGGCGACACAAAACGGAACAACTCGTAGATGATGTAAGGTGCTGCGCACAGCAATCCTGCATACATGGCTACACGGATGTGGGTCATGAACTGTTCCGTCAAACCGGTATTCATCAGATGGATGCTGAAGGCATCGGTACCCATCAGACGGAAGGTGATGAAATCACTTGTGCGTGGTGCCAACACAACGGCAAACAATCCATCCTTCATGAAGAAGGCCGCTGTACCGAAGCCCACAGCCACACCCAGCGAGCGCAGAATAACCCACCTCAGCACATCGAGGTGTTGCCAGAATGTGCCGCTCTCACTTTCCATCGGCCGTTTTCTCGTCTGTAGCCGACGTTACCTCATTGTCCACTTCCTTCATCCCTTCTTTGAAACTCTTCACACCTTTGCCAAGTCCACGCATCAGTTCGGGTATCTTGGCACCGCCAAAGAGCAGGAGCACCACTATGGCAATCAACAACAATTCCTGGGGGCCAAGCCCGAAGATCGACAACATCGTTTTTAGTCCTAACATACGAAATAGATTTAAATCTCGGGTGCAAAATTACAAAATATTATTCTTTTTTCGTATCTTTGCACCCAAAAATTTAACTTTCACAATTATGGGATTCTGGAAATCATTATTCGGCGCTGAAGAAGACAACCCCGAAACGGCTAAAAAAAATGCCGAAGCAAAGAACTTCGACTTGTTGAAATACGATGGTGTCAAGGCCATGCGCATGGGCCAGTTTGACTATGCAGAGAAGTGCTTTCATGAAGCACTTAAGATACAGGACGACCCTGAGACACACGACTATAGGCAGCAGGTGCTGACCCGTATGGGCCGACTGGACGAAGCCCTCAGCGAACTGAAGACGATGGCAGCAGCAGCACCCGACAACATTGCCGTGCTCAATCAGGCAGCCCATGTGGCTTACATGATGGAAGACTACGGAGAGATGACGGCACTCTGTGAGCAGGCCTTGTCCGTCGACGATGCTAATGCTGTCGCTACCTATCAGTACGCCCAGGCTGCCATTGGCCAGGGCGATCAGGTTAATGGTATTGCGCGTTTGACGAAGGCTATCTCACTGAACGAGAATTTCGGAGATGCTTACCTGCTTCGAGCCCGTACGTTACTCGCCATGGGAGAACTGAATGGTGCTTTGAGTGATGTGCAGTGGCTCATACAGCACGTAGAGGCAAATGAAGATGTTCTGCTGATTGCTGCTCGTATACTGAACGCTCTTGGCAAGACCAACGAAGCCCTTAATATATATAATAATGTAATAGAGATGAATCCCTTCCAGGTGGATGCCTACCGTGAGCGCGGCAAGATCAAGTACGACCGCGGCGACAAGCAAGGGGCAGAGGAAGACCTGCAGAAAGTGCTTGAAATGAATCCGGAAGAGATGGCAGATATCAATGGTGAATACTCGGCAGAGGGTATTGAAGAAAAAGTAAAACGGGCTTATTCGGCAATAAACCCGTTCGGTATCTGACAGCGTCGGGCTGTCACACCAGTTTAAAGGTCAGCGTCGTCTGTCCTAACTTGATCTTCATTCCACTTCTCAGCAGTACGCTCATGCCCTGCGGTACTCTGCGACCATTCACCAGTACAGGGTTCAGGTCTTTAAGCACTGTCAGCGTGAAACTCATCACGCCATTGCGCGGTTCAGCATCAATCTGCACCGAACGGCGACTCATTTCCGGGTCGATGAACGATATGTCTGACGGCGTGTTGGCATCCTTTCGGCCGACAATGGTCGTTCCGTCATACAGACGAACCTTTTGCGGACTGCTCAACAATCCGCCTCCCCATTGCAATTCGCCGTTGGTCAATCGCCTCCTGGGGGGTGCCACCACCGTCTCTTGAGATGGTCTATCATCCGGTTCGACATCAGGAATGTCGTCGACATATTTATAAGGACGTACTTCCTCCTGTTGGCGACGCTGTTCCTCCTGTTGGCGACGCTGTTCCTCCTCGCGCTTCAGTTGCTGGGCTTCCCGCTCTTGGCGTAGTCGCTCCTGCTCTTGGCGACGCAGTTCCTCCTGTTGGCGACGCAGTTCCTCCTCGCGCTTCAGTTGTTGGGCTTCCCGCTCTTGGCGTAGTCGCTCCTGCTCTTGGCGTAGTCGTTCTTCTTCTACAGGGTCATAGGCCTGGAAAAAGACTTTTGCCCCACATTCCTTACAAGTAGCACCCTGTTCACCCACCTGATCGGTCTTGATAGCAATCTGCTTGTTGCACTTCGGGCAGATAAAGCCGTATTGCATGCCTATCTTGGCACGTTTCTCGATGACATAGCGCCCATCCTTGTTGACCACTTCGCCCAAAATGCGGACAGGCATCTGCGTGACGAATTTGCCGACAGGTTCATTGTCCTCCCCACCCTTCTTCGGCGGTTTCACCATATACTGCTGACTGGCCTTGCAATGAGGACAGTTCACCATAATCATGCCCATTCGCTTGCGAGTCATTGCCTCAAAGTGGGCACCGCATTCGATACATTTGACATCTAAAGTTCTTAAGGGTAGTTCCATTATATATAAATATGTATAGTCTGATTATTATGCTGATTATTATGCAGAATGCAAAGGTAAGCATTATTTTCTAAATGGCCAAATCTGAGAGAAGGAAAAATAAAATATGAAAATTTCTTTCGTTTTATTTGCGTAATTCAAAGATTTGTTATACTTTTGCAGCCGAAAACATCAAAACGTAAGCAATATGACAAGTCTGAACGCTTTTTATTACTTCTACTTTTACTTTGCAAGTCATTGTGAAGCGGTAAGTCGCGTTTAGATTCCTAAATAGAGAAACCATAAGGCCCCGCTTCACCGAGAGTGAAAGTGGGGCTTTTAAATGAATAGACAAATGAAGAGAATAGCCATTCAAGGAGAGATAGGGTCGTTTCACGACATTGCCGCCCACCAGTACTTCAAGGGCGAACAGTTGCAACTGATCTGCTGCAGCACTTTCGAGCAGGTCTATGACAGCATTCGTCAGGACCCCACGGTCATCGGCATGGCTGCCATCGAGAATACCATCGCCGGAAGCCTGCTGCACAACTATGAGTTGTTGCGCGACAGCGGCACCACCGTGGTCGGTGAACATAAACTGCACATCACCCATTGCATCTGCTGTCTGCCCGACGACGACTGGAGCACCATCACCGAGGTACACTCTCATCCCGTGGCTCTGATGCAGACACGCCACTATTTGGAGCAACACTCCAAGTTGCGCATCGTCGAGGGTGACGACACTGCCGGCTCGGCAAAGATGATTGCTGAGGGACAGCACCACGGTTGGGCCGCCATCTGTCATGCCGAAGCCGCCCGACTCTATGGTATGAAGGTGTTGGAGGACGGAATAGAGGACAACAAGCACAACTTCACGCGTTTCCTCGTCTGTTCCGTTCCGCAGAAGGCCGACCTGCTGCGTCCGCTCCTCAGAGCCAACAAAGCCAGTATAGTCTTTGCACTGCCCCACGAGGAGGGCTCGCTATCGGCAGTCCTGGCTATCCTGTCGTTCTATAAGATTAACCTTACGAAGATCCAGTCGCTGCCTATCATCGGCAAGGAGTGGCAGTACCTGTTCTATGTCGATGTCACCTATAGCGACCTGACGCGCTACCGACAGGCTATTGATGCCATCATCCCCTTAACCCGCGACTTGAAGATTTTAGGAGAATACGAAGCCAATTGAGAGTTGAGAATTAAGAATTGAAAATTGAAAATTATGAATACGATGATACAACCAGCAGAAAGATTAAACACAGTAAGCGAGTACTACTTCAGTCGAAAACTGAAGGAAGTGGCTCTACTCAACGCCGAAGGCAAGGACATTATCAGTCTGGCCATCGGCAGTCCGGACATGCCACCATCGGAGCAGACCATCAGTAAACTGTGTGAAGTGGCTCGTCAACCAAATGCTCACGGCTACCAGCCCACGATGGGCACGCCGGAATTGCGAGAGGCCATGGCCGCCTTCTACAAGCGTTGGTATGACGTCGACCTCGACCCGAAGACCGAGATACTGCCACTCATCGGCTCTAAGGAAGGCATCCTGCATGTCACCCTGGCTTTTGTCAATCCCGGCGACGAGGTTCTCGTGCCTAACCCCGGCTACCCCACATACACATCGCTGTCGAAGATACTAGGCGCCAAGATAGTGAACTACAACTTACGTGAAGACAACGGCTGGCAACCCGACTTCGACGAATTGGAAGAAATCGTCCGTCGCCCGTCGTCAAATTGCAAACTGCTCTGGACGAACTATCCCAATATGCCCACCGGAGGCAATGCCCGCCGCGAGACCTACGAGCGTTTGGTAGACTTTGCTATTCGCCACAACATCGTGGTGGTCAACGACAATCCCTACAGTTTCATCCTCAACGAGCACCCGATGTCGCTACTTCAGGTGCCCGGCGCTAAAGACCACTGCATCGAGTTCAACTCCATGTCGAAGAGCCACAACATGCCAGGCTGGCGTGTAGGCCTCTGCGCCTCAAATGCTGAGTTTATATCATGGATTCTCAAGGTGCAGTCCAATATCGAGAGTGGCACCTTCCGTGGCATCCAACTCGCCGCTGCCGAGGCCTACAACAATAGTGACGCGTGGCACCACGAGAACAATATCGCCACCTACAGCCGTCGTCGCCAGTATGCGGAGCAAATCATGGAGGTGCTCGGTTGCGTCTACGACAAACAACAAGTGGGCATGTTCCTCTGGGGCAAGATTCCCGCACACTACCATCATGTGGAGGAACTCACCGAACGAGTTCTCCACGAAGCCCGCGTGTTCATCACGCCGGGATTCATCTTCGGCAGCAACGGCGAGCGTTACATCCGCATCTCGCTCTGCGCCAAAGAAGAGAAAATCAAAGAAGCATTAGAAAGAATCAAACAAACAATATAACTATGGAATTAGACTTACAACCACTGAACTTACCGAGTGACAACGAACGCCCCTTCGTCATCGCAGGCCCCTGCTCTGCTGAGACCGAGGAGCAAGTGATGACCACCGCCCGCCAACTGGCCATGAAGGGCTGCCACAACTTCCGTGCCGGCGTTTGGAAACCCCGCACCAAGCCCGGCGGCTTCGAGGGTAACGGCGAGAAGGCTCTGCCCTGGATGAAACAGGTGAAGGACGAGACGCACATGCTCATCTCCACCGAAGTGGCAACGCCCGAACATGTAGAACTGGCCCTGAAATACGACATCGACATCCTCTGGATAGGTGCACGCACCACAGCCAATCCCTTTGCCATGCAGGCGCTGGCCGATGCTCTGAAGGGTGTGGACATTCCCGTCTTTGTGAAAAACCCAGTCAACCCCGACCTGGAACTGTGGATTGGAGCCCTGCAGCGTCTGAACCAGGCCGGCATCATGCGCTTGGGAGCCATCCATCGCGGTTTCTCCAGTTTCGACAACAAGATATACCGCAATGCACCAATGTGGCAGATTCCCATCGAACTGCATCGCCGCATACCCGAACTGCCCATCATCTGCGACCCCTCGCACATCGGCGGACGGCGCGAACTCATTGCACCACTGTGCCAGCAGGCCATGGATCTGGGCTTCGACGGACTGATTGTAGAGAGCCACTGCGACCCTGACAAGGCATGGAGCGACGCCAAGCAACAGGTGACGCCCGACGTGCTCGACTACATCCTGGGACTGCTCATCATCCGCGACGAGCACGCCACGACAGAAGGCATCCAGCAGTTGCGTAAGCAGATTGACGAACTGGACAACCAGTTGATGGAACTGCTGTCCAAACGTATGCGTGTCTGCCGTGAGATTGGTGAGTACAAGAAGCAACACAACATGACCGTCCTGCAGGCTTCACGCTATAACGAGATTCTAGAGAAGCGCGGTGTGCAGGGCACCCTCTCCGGCATGTCGCCCGAATTTGTTGCCCGTGTCTTTGAAAGCATCCACGAGGAGAGTGTGCGTCAACAAATAGAAATTGTGAACAAATGAAGATATTAGTAATGGGTGCAGGCAAGATGGGAAGTTTCTTCATCGACCTGCTGAGTTTCGACCATGAGGTAGCCGTTTACGAGAAAGATCCGATGCGGATGCGGTTCACCTACAACTGCCAGCGACTCACCAAACTGGATGAGGTGAAGACGTTTGCACCAGAGTTAGTTGTCAACGCCGTCACGGTGAAGTACACCATTCCGGCTTTCCAGGAGGTGATTCCCTATCTGCCCAAGGATTGCATCATCACCGATATCTCGTCGGTGAAGACCGGTCTGAAAGAGTTCTACGAGTCGACAGGCATGCACTACGCCTCGTCGCACCCCATGTTCGGTCCCACGTTCGCCAACCTGAACCAACTCTCCGAGGAGAATGCCATCATCATCAACGAGGGCGACTTCATCGGAAGGCTCTTCTTCAAGGATATCTATCAGAAACTCGGGCTCAACATCTACGAGTATTCATTCGACGAACACGACCGCACCGTGGCCTATTCGCTCTCTATCCCCTTCGTCTCCACCTTTGTCTTCGCCGCCGTCATGAAGCATCAGGATGCCCCCGGCACTACCTTCAAACGCCACATGAAGATAGCGAAGGGTGTGCTCAACGAGGACGACTACCTGCTGCAGGAAATACTGTTCAACCCCTACACCCACGACCAGGTCAGCCAGATACGCACAGAACTGAAGGAACTGTTGGAAATCATCGACCATAAGGATGCCGACGGCATGAAGAACTATCTGAAGAAGATTCGCGACAATGTGCGCCGCGACATCGAAATCAAACGATAAGCCAAGCAGCACAGCGGGGATGCCTCTCGATTCGGGCATCCCCACTTCATTTTTTCCGATGATTATTTGCAGGGGTGGTGAAAAAATAGTACCTTTGCACGCAAATTCGAATTTAACAAGTTTTTTAAGGAATGAATATTTCATATAAATGGCTGAAGGACTACGTCGACTTCGACCTGACGCCGCAGCAAGTTTGCGATGCGCTGACCTCTACGGGACTCGAAGTGGACGCTCTGGAGGAAGTGCAGTCCATACGTGGTGGACTGAAAGGACTCTATGTGGGCAGGGTGCTCACTTGCGAAGCGCACCCCAACAGTGACCATTTGCATGTGACGACAGTTGACCTGGGCAAGGGTGAGCCGAGTCAGATAGTGTGTGGTGCTCCCAATGTGGCTGCCGGACAGAAAGTCATCGTGGCCGACCTGGGCTGTGTGCTCTACGACGGCGACAAGGAGTTTGTTATCAAGAAGTCGAAACTGCGCGGTGTTGACTCGTGCGGCATGATCTGTGCCGAGGACGAGATTGGCGTGGGCACCTCTCACGATGGTATCATCGTGCTGCCCGACGACGCCGTGGTGGGCACCCCCGCCGCAGAATACTACCATCTGGAGAGCGACTGGCTCATCGAGGTGGACATCACCGCCAACCGTGCCGATGCCCTCTCTCACTGGGGTGTGGCCCGCGACCTCTATGCCTGGCTCAGGCAAAATGGCTATGAGACCTGTCTCCATCGTCCCTCCGACGATGCCTTGGTCGTCGACAACCACGACCTACCAGTCGAGGTGGAAATTGAAAACCGCGAGGCCTGCAAGCGCTATGCTTGTGTGAGCATCACCGGCTGCGAGGTGAAGGAGAGTCCCGAGTGGCTGAAGAACAGACTGACCACCATCGGCCTGCGTCCCATCAACAATATCGTCGACATCACCAACTATGTGATGATGGCCTATGGCCAGCCCCTGCACACCTTCGATGCCGACATGGTGAAAGGCCACAAGATAGTAGTGAAGACCATGCCCGAGGGCACGCCTTTCGTCACCCTCGACGGTGAAGAGCACAAACTGAGCGAACGCGACCTGGCCATCTGCAACGAGGAAGCCCCCATGTGCATTGCCGGTGTCTTTGGCGGCAAGGGCAGCGGCACCTACGAGACCACGAAGAATGTGGTGCTCGAGTCGGCCTATTTCCATCCTACGTGGATTCGCAAGTCGGCACGCCGTCACGGTCTCTCGACCGATGCCTCGTTCCGCTTCGAGCGCGGCATCGACCCCAATGGCGTGATCTACGCCCTGAAGCAGGCTGCCATCATGTGTAAGGAGTTGGCCGGCGGCAAAGTGTCGATGGACATTTGCGATGTCTATCCGGAGAAGATAGAGAACGCTCGCGTCGACTTGAAATACGATTATGTACACTCGCTGGTGGGCAAGGAGATTCCTGTAGAGAACATCAAGAGCATCTGCAAGACGCTGGACATGAAAGTTCTCTCCGAGACGGCCGAGGGCCTGCTGCTCGAAGTGCCGGCCTACCGTGTCGACGTGACTCGTCCCTGCGACGTGGTGGAGGACATCCTGCGCATCTATGGGTATAATAATGTGGAAATTCCCACGCAACTGAAGTCGAGCCTTGTCATCAAAGGCGAGGAAGACCGTAAGCACAAATTGCAGAACCTCGTGGCGGAGCAGTTGGTCGGTGCCGGTTTCAACGAGATTCTCAACAACTCGTTAAGTAAGTCGTCGTATTATGGCGACAAACAGGACATTGTTCGCATCATGAACCCCCTGTCTCAGGACCTTGGTGTGATGCGCCAGACGCTGCTCTATGGTGGTCTGGAGAGCATCGAGCACAACGTGAAGCGCAAGAGCCAGAACCTCTCTTTCTTCGAGTTCGGCAACTGTTATTTCTTCAACCCAGATAAGGAGAACCCCGACAGCCCCATGCAGGCTTATAAGGAGGAAAATTTCCTCGGTCTCTGGGTTACCGGTAAGCGTGTGGAAGGTTCATGGGCACACCCCGATGAGGAGACGACCTACTTCGAACTGGCTGCCCATGTGCAGAACATTCTCGACCGCATTGGATTGAAGAGCGGACAGTTGGTTACAAAGAAAATAGAGGCGCAACAACTTCCCTCCCTCGGGGAGGGGATGGGTGTCGGTCCCACCTTCTCTGCCGGCGTGCAGATTGAGAGCCGTGGGGGCAAGAAACTCATCGAGATGGGTATCCTGACAAAGAAACTGCTCAAGCAGTTCGACCTCACCCAGCCCGTCTATTTCGCTGAACTCAACTGGACACAGTTGATGAAGGCCACGAAGAAGAACGAGGTGCTCTATCAGGAGATTTCGAAGCATCCTGCCGTCAGCCGCGACCTCGCCCTGCTTGTTGACCAGAGCGTAGAGTTCGCACAGATTGAGCAGATTGCCCGTCAGTCAGAGAAGAAATTGCTGCAGCGTGTCGAACTCTTCGATGTCTACGAGGGCAAGAACCTGCCTGCCGGCAAGAAGTCGTATGCCGTCAACTTCATCCTGCAAGACACGGAGAAGACGATGAACGACAAGCAGATTGATGCCATCATGCAGAAACTCATTGCCAACCTGAAGAAGCAACTCCAAGCCGAACTAAGATAATAGCATCGAAACATTGAAGCCTCGGAATATCGAAACATCGAAAAACAATAAATAATTATGGGAAGAGCATTTGAATATCGTAAAGCAACAAAACTGAAGAGATGGGGCCACATGGCCAAGACATTCACCAAGATTGGCAAGCAGATTGCCATTGCCGTGAAAGCCGGCGGTCCCGAGCCCGACATGAACCCCGCACTCCGTGCCTGCATTGCCAACGCCAAGC
>DETM01000023.1:25594-67310 GCA_002361655.1 Prevotella sp. UBA3288
CGCGAGAACATGCCGAAGGACAATATCGAGCGTGCCATCAAAAACGCTCTTGGCAAAGATCATGCCGACTATAAAGAGGTGAACTACGAGGGCTATGGTCCCCATGGCGTGGCCATCTTTGTTGAGACCCTCACCGACAACACCACCCGTACCGTGGGCGATGTACGTTCGGTGTTCAACAAGTTCAACGGCAACCTCGGCACACAGGGTTCACTGTCGTTCCTCTTCGACCACAAGGCTGTCTTCACCTTCAAGAAGAAGGATGGACTGGATATGGACGAGATGATTCTCGACCTGATTGACTATGGTGTGGACGACGAATACGACGAGGACGAAGAGGAGAACAGCATCACCATCTATGGCGACCCCTCGTCGTTTGCCGCCATACAGAAACATTTGGAAGAGAACGGTTTCGAGGTGACGGGTGCTGAGTTTACCCGCATCCCCAACGACCTGAAGGACGTCACCCCCGAGCAGCGCGAGGCCATCGACAAGATGGTGGAGAAACTCGAGGACTTCGACGATGTGCAGACTGTCTACACCAACATGAAACCTGAAGAAGAGTGATGCATAAATCAACAAAAGCACTGATGGTCATGGCTTCAATAGTCATGGCTTTCGGAGCGTCTGCCCAAAAGCAGACGCTTTTCGATTTCGGATGGCAGTTCACACAGAACGGCAAGACCATCTCGGTGGATCTGCCCCACGACTGGGACATCTATACTGCTCCCAATGCCCAGACGGGTGCTACGGGCACCGGCGGGGGCTGGTATCAAGGCGGCAAGGGCGAATATCGCAAGACCTTCAAGACCCCCGACGGCGAACAGGTGCGTCTACACTTCGAGGGTGTCTACCAGCAGGCCGAAGTCTGGGTCAACGGACAGAAGGCCGGTCAGCACGCCTATGGCTACACACCGTTCACCGTCGACATTACACCTTATTTATATAAGAACAAGAAGCAGGACAATGAGGTAGTGGTGCGTGTCGACAACGCTGCGCAGCCCAACTGCCGCTGGTACAGCGGTTCGGGCATCTACCGCCATGTGTGGCTGCAGACGCTGTCCGCCGTCCATGTCTATGAAAACGGTGTCAGTGTCACCACCCCAAAGGTGTCGGCCGATGAGGCCCGTGTGGATGTCTATGTCGCCTTCACCAATGAGAGCACAGAGACGCGACATCTCGACGACATCGAGGTGACCTTCGATGGCGGCGACTTCCAGGAGGTGCACTCATCGCCCAAGTCTCAGCAGAAGATGGAGGAACTGCGCCATGTGCCACCCCATGCAAAGGGTAGCCTGGGAGTAGCCTATACCATCAAGAATCCGAGGCTGTGGTCACCCGAAGACCCCTATTTATATAAGGTACGCGTGCGATTCAAGGAGAAAGGTCGCATTGTCGAAGAGCGTACGGCGACCTTCGGCATCCGCTCTATCAGTTTCGATGCCAAACAGGGCTTCCTGCTTAACGGGAAAAACATCAAACTGAACGGTGCCTGCGTGCATCACGATGACGGCGTGCTCGGGGCGATGGCCTTCGATGCAGCAGAGATTCGCAAGGTGCGCCAGATGAAAGAGGCCGGCTTCAACCTCATCCGCACCAGTCATAATCCCACCAGCAGAGCCTTCCTTGATGCCTGCGACTCGCTGGGCATGATGGTCATAGGCGAAGTTTTCGACGGCTGGCGCACGGAGAAGACCGCCCACGACTACCACGAGATGTTCGACTCCTGTGCCCGTGAGGACGTCCATGCCATGGTGATGCGCGACCGCCACCATCCCAGCATTATTGCTTGGAGCATAGGCAACGAGGTCATCGAGCGCAAGGACATCCGTGTCGTCTCCACCGCCCGTATGCTGAAGAAGTATATACAGGAGGTGGACAACACACGCCCCGTCACCGAGGCCCTCTGTGCCTGGGACCGCGACTGGGAGATCTACGACCCCCACTTCGAAGTGCTCGATGTGGCAGGCTATAACTATATGATCTTCAAGCACAAGACCGACCATGAGCGTGACCCGAAACGGGTGATGTGGCAGACGGAGAGTTATCCACGCGATGCCTTCCGCAACTGGGCTACGGTCAACGACAACCCCTACGTGGTCGGCGACATGGTGTGGACGGGACTCGACTACCTTGGCGAGTCGGGCATCGGACGCTACTACTACGAGGGCGACCGTCCGGGCGAGAGTTATGCGCCGGGCGGACAGCCAGAGTGGCACGGAGCCTACTGCGGCGATGTCGACATGACCGGCTGGCGCAAGCCCATCAGCCACTATCGTGATATGCTCTGGAACGACGGCACACCACTCTATATGGCAGTGAAAGAGCCCAACGGCTACCACGGCACCATCAAGGAGACACAGTGGAGCGTCTGGCCCACCTGGGAGAGTTGGAACTGGCCCGGCTGGGAAGGCAAGCCCATCGAGGTGGAGGTGTACACCAAGGAGCCATCGGTGGCCCTCTATTGCAATGGCACCCTCGTCGGTAAAAAAGACGTCAGCCGCGACACACAGTTCAAGGCCGTCTTCACCCTTCCCTATGAGGCCGGTGTGGTCGAGGCCGTCACCGACAACGGTCGCACCAGTCTGACGACGGCTGGTGAGGCGGCCCGTCTACGCCTGACGGCCGACCGCACCGTGATAGCCGCCGACGGTCAGGACCTGTCGTTCATCACCGTCGAGGTGGTTGACCGTGAAGGCCGTGTCGTGCCCGAGGCAGCCATCCCCTGCACTGTGAAAGTCAGCGGCCAGGGACTGCTGATGGCAGCCGCCAGTGCCGACCTGAAGGACTTTGAACCTACCACCTCGCCCAAGGTGACCACCTGGAAGGGACGTGCCATCATTGTGGTGCGCAGTGCCCGCAAGGCTGGTACGGCCAAGGTCACGGTTGCTTCACAACTTCCTCAAGCAAGTCTAACCCTTAAAATTAAATAAACGTATGGCAACAAAACATATACAGTACGAGACCGTTGGCACCTGTTCGAAACTCATCGATGTCACAGCCGACGAAAACGACATCATCCAGCAAGTGTTCTTCCTTGGCGGATGCAATGGCAACTTGCAGGGCATCAGCCAGTTGGTGCGCGGACAGAAGATCGACGATGTCATCAAGAAGATTGACGGTGTGCGCTGCGGAGCCAAAAACACGTCGTGCCCCGACCAACTCTGCCGGGCTTTGGAACGGCTGAAGAATGCCCCCTTGGAGTCTTAATGTTCCGGTGTATATTCATACATAGATTCCTTATTTGATGGAGTTGAGAAGTTAAGGAGTTATATATTAATGGAAAAGAAAACCATCGCCGTGCTGGGCATGATGTGTGCCGGCTGTGCGGCCAATGTAGAACGGCGGCTCGCTTCACTGAAGGGAGTCGCCACTGCTAGTGTCAACCTGCCGGGACGCAGCGTATTGGTTGAGTTCGACAAAGAACAGATTACCCTTGAGCAGATGCAGCAGGCCCTCAGCGCCATCGGCTACGACATGGTAATCGAGGAGGATCGCAATGTGGAGGCCCTCGAGCACCAATCCTATTGTACGCTGCAACGCAAGGTGGTCGTATCGTGGTGTTTTGCCATCGCCGTAATGGCCATCGGCATGGGCGGCATGCTGACAAACCTCGATGCCGATAGTCGCAATCAGGTGTGCATGATCATCGCCGCCCTCAACCTGGCCTACTGCGGATGGGGATTCTATACCTCCGCCTTACGCCAACTCATGCACGGTACGGCTAATATGGACACCCTCGTGGCCCTATCGACAGGCATTTCATTTCTCCTCAGCACCTTCAACACATTCTGGGGAGACAGTTTCTGGGGAAGCCGTGGACTGGTCAGCCATACCTATTTCGACGCCTCGGTGATGATTATCACCTTCGTACTGACAGGACGCCTGCTGGAAGAACGAGCCAAACAGAGCACGGCCGGCAGCATACGTTCACTGATGGGCCTGCAGCCAAAGACAGCCCACTGCGTCAGCGACGGCACCACGGTCGACATACCTATCTCTGCCGTACAAAGTGGCGACCTGCTGGAGGTGCGACCGGGCGAGAAGGTCCCTGTCGACGGAACAATGACGAGCGAGAGCGTCGCCCGCATCGACGAGTCGATGATGACCGGCGAAGCCGTGGCCATCGCCAAGCAGCATGGCGACCGGGTGCTGGCCGGCACACTGGTGAAAGAAGGTACGCTACAGATGCAAGCCGAGGCCATAGGTCAGAAGACCGTGCTCTCAAACATGATCCGTATAGTGCAGGAGGCTCAAGGCTCGAAGGCACCGGTACAACGGGTCGTCGACCGTGTGGCCCTCGTCTTTGTACCCGTGGTCGTCGCCCTGTCGGTCGTCACCTGTCTTTCCTGGTATCTCATCGGAGGCCCCGACTGTCTGCCACAGGCCATTTTCTCGGCTGTCAGCGTCCTCGTCATCGCCTGTCCCTGTGCTATGGGACTGGCCACTCCCACAGCCCTGATGGTAGGCATCGGCAAGGCTGCCGAGCAGAATATTCTCATCAAAGATGCCACTGCACTGGAACAACTCCGACAGGTCGATGCCATCGTCATCGACAAGACCGGCACGCTGACCATCCCCTGCCCTGACCTGCCACAGGGAGAGACATTGAAGCCCGATGCCGCCGAGGCCATGGACATGCTCCAGGCACAAGGCATCGACATCCATCTGATGAGCGGCGACCGCGAAGACCGCGTGGCTCCCATCGCCCGCCAGGCACATATCAGCCACTATCGGTCGCAGGTGCTACCACAAGACAAGGCTAATCTGGTGAAGACTCTTCAGGCCGAAGGCCACCACGTGGCTATGGTTGGCGACGGCATCAACGACTCGCAGGCACTTGCCACCGCCGATGTAAGCATCGCCATGGGCCGCGGCACCGATGTCGCCATGGATGTGGCTCAGGTCACACTGATGACCACCGACTTGCGACGCATCGCCGAGGCCATCCGACTCTCGCGCCGCACCGTGGCTGCCATCCGCCAGAACCTCTTCTGGGCGTTCGTCTACAATGTGGTGTGCATCCCACTGGCAGCCGGTATTCCCTACGCTTTCGGTGTCAACTGGCAGATCACACCTATGTGGGCCTCTGCCCTCATGGCCTTCTCCAGCGTCAGCGTCGTGCTCAACAGCCTGCGACTCAAGTTCACCAAATAACAGTTACTCCAAGTTTAAAAACAACAAAAATCCTGCTATCCCTTAACTCGTTGACTATAAATATTTTAACTCAACGAGAAGCAGGATAGCAGGATTTTTGTAATACTTATTGCAGATATAGTAATTCAACTATAACGATAAACGCCATCTCGGAAACCCGCGACTATCGTGTCAGGAGTCTCTGGCTGACGGCCTTCATACCCGGGCAGGAGGCGGTAAGCGTGACAGGCCCCGCCAACTGCTGAGAGCGCAGAATGACGGTGCAGACACCGTTGTAGAGACTGCGCTTGTTGCCAACGGTCATCTCATCGCTAGTGATGTCGCCATTGATGACACCCACGATGTCGGCCGGCCCACTGACGCTGAAGGTCACCTCGCCCAGTGCGGTCTGCACCTGCCGGCCCTTCTTGTCGACGGCCACGATGCGGATGTGCTGCAGGTCCATGCCGTCGGCCTGCCACTGCGGATTGTCAGCCTCGGCTGTGAGTCGCACAGCCTCGCCGGTGGTCGTTATCTGATGACGAGCCACCTCCTTGCCGCCATTGCGGGCGATGGCTACGAGGGTGCCCGGCTGGTAGACGATGTCGTTCCAGCGAATCTGGTTGCGCATCTTGGCACTCTTCACGTCGTTCTGCTTCTTACCAAGACTGCGGCCGTTGAGCACCAGTTCTACCTCGTCGGCATTGGTATAGGTGATGAGCGATAGTTTCTGGCCACCCACCCTGTTCCAATGGTCGCTCATACCGTCGTTGCCGGTCTGCACACCGTTCCACATCTGGTCGCCCTTCTTGTCGATGACGGCGATGTGCACCAGTGGCTCCTCGGCCTTGAAGAACGATTTCATATAGTAGGCCTTGGGCTTTGCCTCCAGGTCGATGGCAAAGACACCCTGTCCCCAGCCCTTGGCAGGCCATCCCTGACTCTCGCCGAGATAGTCGATGGCTCCCCAGTAGGCCAGTCCGATGACGTGGTCGAGGTCCATGCCAAAGTAGTTCTCGCCCATGGCAGAGACGGAGGCCTCGCTCTGGTAGAATTTCATCCACGGGAAGCGGCGGCCGTCGCCGGGGAAGTACATATACCTATAGTTATAAGCCTGCACGTCGGTGAGCATGGCCAGGTGGCAAGGCAGCGAGTCGGTCTCCCAGTTGCGATAGCGAGGGTGCATGGCCACGGTGACTAGGCGTGTGGAGTCATAGCGGCTGACCAGCGGGCGCATCAGCCGGTACATGGTCACGCCGAAGTCGTTGAACGGCTGGTTGGGGTCTTGCTGCAGTTCGTTGCCCAGGCTCCAGAGCACTACGGACGGTGAGTTGCGGTCGCGCTTGATCCACTCGGGAATGTCGTACTGCCACAGTTGTTCGAAAGCCACACGGCCTCCGGTGTGCTGGCGCGTCCATTTGTCGTAGAGTTCGTCGACCACCAGGATGCCATATTTATCGCACAGTTCGATGAACTCGCGGCTATAGGGGTTGTGGCTGGTACGTACATGGTTGATGCCGAACTGCTTCATCAGGGTCAGCCGCTTCTCGATGGCTCTCGGATAGGCGGCAGCCCCCAGAGCCCCCAGCGAGTGGTGGTTGGCATAGCCCTGCAGCAGCACCTTCTGCCCGTTGAGCAGCAGGCCGCGGTCGGGCGTCATCTCTACGGTGCGGAAACCGAAGCCGGAACAGACCTCGTCTACCGTCCTGCCATCGCGCAGCAGCCGTACCACTGCTTTGTAAAGCCTCGGCGACTCACAACTCCACAGTTGTACATTGGCGATGGCAACATCCTTCATCAGCGGAGCCTCTACCGTACGGGCCATGCGGTGACGGCCCACTGAGGTGGTCTGGCTGTAGACCTGCTGTCCGTCAGGGTCGTAGACGGTCACCTGAACGCTGACAGCCTTGCGAGTGCGGTTGGTCAGTTCGGCACTCAGGCTCATAAACCGGTTGTCGCGTGTCGTGATGTAGAGCGGATGGCGCCCGAAGTAAGCCTCTTTGTCGGTGGCCACGAGCCTTACGCTGCGGAACAGTCCGCCGCCGGTGTACCAGCGTGAGTTGCCCGGCTCGCGGGTGTCGGCACAGACGGCGATGACATTGTCAGAGCCGAACTTCAGTTTGTCGGTCACATCGATTTCAAAGCCGACATAGCCATAGTCGGTCCCTCCGATGCATTCGCCGTTCAGGTAGACATCGGCGGTGTACATGATGCCGTCGAACTGCAACAGCAGGCGCCGGCCCTTCAGCGAGTCGGCCGGAGTGAGATGCAGGCGGTACCATCCCTTGCCCATCTCCTTGAAACCGCGGCTTGACAGCCGGCTCTTGATGTTGGCGGCAGGGTCGTCGTTGTCTGCCTTCTCGTCAGCGGCAGGAGCCACCCAGGGCTGCTCTATCTGGAAGTCGTGGGGCACGTTGACCGTGCGCCACTGCTGGTCGGCGAGACTGACAGCAGCACCGTCGGCCACGTTGCCGGCATGGAAGCGCCAGCCAAAGTTAAGGTCTGTTGTAACACGTTGCGCATAGAGGGCTGCAAACGGGACAAAGAGTGTTGTGAGCACTGCCACGGCTGCCCTACTCCATCGTCTGTTTATGATAGTCTTGAAATTGAATCTCATTATCCTATATTATTTTAATATGGTGATGTTGACATTATCCTTTTTGATGTTCTTGCTGTACTGGAAGGTGGCATCGTGATGGGATGTGATGTAGACATTCTTCAGGGTGATGCCGTCGATAGGCATCTCCGGCAGTCCGTTGAACTCCATGGCGAAACCGGCATTGTGGCACACCACGTTGCGGATGTCGATGTTACGGAAGATGGGGGTCTCCTCGGTCACGGGCATAGCGGGCACTTCCTTGCTGACATCGCCGTCGGCCAAGGCCTCGGCCACCGACTTGCCACCATAATACATATTAAAGGTAAGGGCATAGGTCGCAATGTCGCTCATCGACACACCGTCGATGAAGATATTCTCTACGATGCCACCACGACCACGCGTCGACTTGAAGCGCAGGCCCACGTCGGTACCAACGAACTGGCAGTTGCCCACCTTGATGTTCTTCACACCGCCGCTCATCTCCGAGCCTACCACAAAGCCGCCATGTCCGGCGAACACGGTGCAGCCGTCGACCACCACGTTCTCGCAGGGACGACCGCGCCGACGGCCATCCTTGTCTTTACCGCTCTTGATGCAGATGCCGTCGTCGCCGGCATCGAAGCGCGAGTTGACAATCAGCGCGTTCTTACACGACTCAAGGTCGAGGGCATCGCCGTTCTGGGCATAGGCCGGATTGCGCACCAGCACCTGGTCGATAATGATGTTTTCACACATCAGCGGGTGAAGGTTCCAAGCGGGCGAATTCTGGAAGATGACACCCTGCAGGAGCACGTTCTTGCATTCCACCAGACTGATCATCACAGGACGCAGGAAGCGCTTCACGGCCTGCCACTCCTCTTCCGTCTGGGCGTTGGGCACATTCATGTTGGCACCCTGCTCTCCCTTGGCATAGCCCTCGGAGGGCACCCAGTAGCCCTTCTTCATCTCCTGGCTGCCGGGAATGGTCAACAGTCGTTTCCAGTGGCTTTCTGTCACTTTCGACTTCTTCACAGGGCGCCAGTACTGACCATTGCCATCGATAACGCCGTCGCCTGTGATAGAGATGTTGGTAGCACCACGAGCACTTAGCGGCGACTGGCACCGACGGGTGTCAAGTCCCTCAAACGAGGTGCTGACAAGGGGATAGAGGCGCTCGTCGGCAGCAAACAAGATGACGGCGCCTTTCTCCAGATGCAGGTCGATGTTCGACTTGAGCACGACAGGACCGGTGAGCCACACGCCACGGGGCACCACCAGATGTCCGCCACCCTTCTGTGTCAGTGCGTCGACAGCCTTGGTGAAAGCATCTGTGCACAGCGTGCTACCGGTGTTGTCGGCACCAAAATCGCTCAGCAGCACCTGACGATCGGGAATCGTGGGGGCACTCACCTCCGGCATGGCAAAGGGCAGATGGTCGGTGTACTTTTTGTAAGGATTAGCAGCCGGCACACTGATGGCGACGGCCAACGCAAGAATGACAATTGTAATAAACTTTCGCATAGTATAGTTAGTTAGTTCGTAATAATTATGGATGCAAAGGTAAACAAAAAAAACGAGAACCGCATCATGATTCTCGTATTTTTTTCATTTATGTCTCATCAGGCAGTGGGGGCAACTCATCGTCACCCTCTGTGCGAGGCAGCCGCTGCCGGCGCTTGGGATTCTCCTGGGCACCATATTTCAACAGTTTGGCGGCGGCCGTGGTGATGCTCATGCCCGATGCCGATGTACTACGTTTCAGGTCTTCGAAAGCCTCGCCCGTCTTGTGCAGTTGCTCGTCAACCCGCAGGAATCGCTCATAGAACTGCTGCACACGGTCGACAATTTGGCTGGCCGTCTTCATCATTTCCTGTTGATTCTCCACCTGCCGCATCTGCTTCCACGACATCTCCAGCACACGGAGCATAATGAACAGGCTCTGACTGCCGGCAATGATGACGCCCTTGTCGTAGGCCTCCTTCCACAGTCCGGGGTCATTGCCCAAGGCCAGTTGCAGGGCACTCTCGCTGAACACATACATCATCACAAAGTCGAGCCGCTGGTGGCCCTCGCGGATATAGCGGCTGTAGTTCTTGCGCGACAGTTCGTTGACATGCTGTCGCACAGAGGCCACATGACGACGCAGGGCCAACTCGCGCTGCTCGTCGGTCTGGGCGTTATAGTAGTCCTGGAAGGCCGTGAACGACATCTTCGAGTCGATGACGACATCGCGCCGGTCGGGAAAATGGAGTATGACGTCAGGCACGAGCCGATGACCATCGTCATGAATGGTGCGTCCGTTTTCATCACGCAGGGTCGTCTGCTCCTCGAACTGCAGCCCTTCCTCCAGCCCCATCTCCTCGAGCAGTTGCTTCAGGCGCAGTTCACCGAAGTTGCCCTGCGTCTTGTTCTCGCTGGTCAGTGCCTGGGCCAACTTGTCGGCCCGTTCGCCCACCTGCTGCGCCTGTCGGAGATTCTCTTTGATAGAGGCATCAAGACGCTCCATTGTCACCGTCTGTTCACGGTCGCTCTTCTCAACGGCATCCTTCATCTGACGGATGTTTTCGCGCAGCGGGTTGAGAATCTGCGACAGTTGCTGCTCGTTGGTCGATGACAGTTCCTGTGCACGTTCCTTCAATATCTTCTCCGATGCCGCAGTCATCTCGGCCTTGATGAGACGCATCTGCTGGTCCATCTGCCGGTCCATGTGCTGATGGGCTTTCTGTTGCCATCGGATACCCAGAAACATACCTGCCAACACTCCAACGGCCAAGCCCAACACTAAAGTCAGTATCCATTCCATCTTCTTGACTGTCTTTTTACTTTTTGAGTGCAAAGATATAAAAAAAAAGAAGACTTTTGATGGTTATCTCACAAAAAAGTGGTATTTTTGTCCCCGATTTAGGTGTTTTAGGATATGACTGACCATTTTGAGTTTACCACCGAAGAGCGCGAACAAGCCCTGCTGCTCTATGCTGAACTGAAGGAGAAAATCGCCACCACTCTGGAAGATGGCGACGAGGACAAACTGCGCCGTCACCTGCACATCGTCATCGAGAGCAACCAGATACATCGTGATACCTTCGGACTGAACCCCATTGTCAGCAGCCTGCAGACGGCACTGCTCGTGGTCGACGAGATAGGCCTGCGTCGCGATGCTGTGATTGCCATCATGCTCAACCCCGGGGTGGAATGTGGTATGCTGACCATCAATGAGGCTGCCGCCGACTACGGTATGGCGGTTGGCCGCATTCTGCATGGCTTACATCATATTCAGGAACTCTATCAGCGCAATCCTGTCAGCGAGAGCGACCGCAGTACCTTTGTACGCCAGCAGGGCGAGAATTTCCGCAACCTGTTGCTGTCGTTTGCTGAGGACATGCGCGTCATCCTCATCATGATTGCCGACCGCGTCAACCTGATGCGGCAAATCAAAGATACACCCGACAAAGAACAACAGATGCTGATCAGCGAGGAGGCGGCCTATCTCTATGCCCCACTGGCTCACAAACTCGGTCTGTACAAACTGAAGAGCGAACTGGAGGACCTCTCGCTGAAATATCTGGAACACGATGCCTACTACCACATCAAGGAAAAACTGAACGCCACCAAACAGGCTCGCGATACATATATTAAGAATTTCATCGGCCCTATCGAACAGAAACTGAAAGAGGCCGGACTGACGTTCCACATGAAAGGACGCACGAAGTCGATACACTCCATCTGGCAGAAGATGAAGAAACAGAAATGTCCGTTCGAGGGTGTCTACGACCTGTTTGCCATCCGTATCATCATCGACTGCCCTAAGGAAAAGGAGAAGCAGCAGTGCTGGCAGACTTTTGCCATCATCACCGATATGTACACCTCGAACCCCAAGCGAATGCGCGACTGGCTGACTGTACCGAAATCTAATGGCTACGAAAGCCTGCACATCACCGTACTGGGACCCGAGAACAAATGGGTGGAGGTGCAGATACGCACCGAGCGTATGGACGAGGTGGCCGAGCGCGGCGTGGCTGCCCACTGGCGCTACAAGGGCATCAAGGCAGAGGGCGGCGGCATGGACGAATGGCTCAACGGCATCCGGCAGATGCTGGAAAATGCCGATGACGGTATGGAGGCCATGGACTCCTTCCGCAATGAACTGAAAGACGAGGAGGTCTACGTCTTCACCCCGAAAGGCGACCTGATGCGGTTCCCCGCCGGTGCCACCGTGCTCGACATGGCCTACCATATCCACTCGAAGGTGGGTTCGGCTTGTACAGGAGCACGTATTAATAATAAGGTGGTGACCTTCCGTCAGGAACTGCACTCCGGCGACCAAGTGGAGATTATCACCTCGTCGACACAGTATCCCAAACAGGAGTGGCTCAACATTGTGAAGACCTCGCGAGCCAAAGCCAAGATCCGGCTGGCCATCAAGGAGACGCAGCAGAAAGAGGCGCTTATGGTCAAGGAGACGCTGGAACGGAAATTCAAGAACCGCAAGATTGAACAGGACGAGAGCCTGATGATGCGAACGATGAAGAAACTGGGCTACAAGGAAGCCAGCGATTTCTATCGTGACATCGCCCACGACACACTCGACGTGCAGACCGTCATTGACAAGTATGTCGAACTGCAGCAGAGCGACAAGGTCGTTACCGGCGACAATATAGCACGATCGGCCGAGGAGTTCGTGCTCGAGGACTTTGCCGGCCAGAAGCCAATGCAGAATGACGATGTACTGGTCATCGGACAAGACCTGAAAGGGGTAGACTATCAACTGGCCCATTGCTGTAATCCCATCTACGGCGATCAGGTATTTGGATTCGTCACGGTCAGCGGAGGCATCAAGATTCACCGTTACGACTGCCCCAACGCCCCGGAGATGCGCCGGCGGTTCGGCTACCGTATCGTCAGAGCCAAATGGAGCGGCAAGGGCAGCAGCCAGTATGCCATCACCCTGCGTGTCATCGGCAACGACGATCTGGGCATCGTGAACAATCTGACCAGCATCATTTCGAAAGACGAGAAACTGGTATTACGCAATATCAACATCGACTCCAACGATGGACTCTTCCGCGGTACACTGACCATCATGCTCAACGACAACACCCGACTGGAAGCACTCATCAAGAAACTGCGCACCGTCAAGGGCGTAAAGCAGGTGGAGAGAATATGATTGAGAATTGAAAATTGAGATAGACAATGCAAAAGACTAAAATTGTGACTTTCGGAGAATTGCTGCTCCGCTTTTCGAAAAACGACCACTTGCGCCTGTCGCAGGGCGACTATTTCACCACCAAGTATGGCGGTAGTGAGGCCAATGTAGCAGTGTCACTGGCCACACTGGGCGACCAGGTGGAGTATATCACCCGCCTGCCGGACACCCCTGTTGGACATGCCGGTCTGCAGAACCTGATGCAACTGGGCGTCGACTGTCATCGAGTGCTCTTCGGAGGCACCCGTATCGGCACTTATTATTTAGAACCGGCAGCAGGAATGCGCGCTTCACGTGTCATCTACGACCGTGCCAATTCGGCATGTTCGGAACTAAAACCCGGGATGATCGACTGGCACAACATTCTGAAGGATGCTGCCGTGCTCCACGTGTCGGGCATCACGACAGCCATCTCGCAGAGTTCGGCCGATGCCACTTTCGAAGCCCTCGACATTGCCGACGAGATGGGGGTCAAAGTGTCGTTCGACATCAACTATCGTAAGAACTTGTGGCGCTATGGGGCTGACCCCCGAGAAACACTGAAGCGCATGCTGTCTCGCTGCGACATGATGTTCGGCGATGCCATCGAGTTTGAATGGATCTGCCAGCGCAAACAGCCGCCCTTCACAGCCACCAACACCACATTTGAAATGCAGATGGACGAATACCGCGAATGGTTTGAAGACCTGCACCGTGAGTTTCCACGCTGCACGAAGTGGCTCATGGGCATGCGCAACATGGTGGCCTCGAGCCGCCACCTGCTCACCGCCCTACTCTACACTGCCGACTCGCCCGACGGACCATATCGGCTGCTGAAGGCACCTATCCACGATATCAACGGCGTCGTCGATGCATCCGGTGTGGGCGATGCCTTCATGGCCGGCCTGCTGCACAGTGTCTTCGCCTACCCTGACGATGCACAACGGCAGTTGAACTATTCGCTGGCAGCATCGGCACTAAAGAACACCATTCCCGGCGACTTCAACCTGGCCACCGACGATGAGATACAAGAACTACTTTCAGAGACAAAATAAACGAAAAGCCAAAAGAAATCTGATTTTCTTTTGGTTTTTCAATTTGTTTGCACTACCTTTGTAGGCAGTAAAAGACTAACCAAATAATAACAACAGAAATGCTATCAGAAAAAGACCTAAGACAGATTGCGCAGCGCGGTATCAGCGAAGCGCAGATTGAGACCCAACTCAACGAGTTCAAAACCGGCTTTCCCTTCCTGCGTCTGGAGGCTGCCGCCGCCGTTGGCAACGGCATCTCGGCTCTGAACGACGAGGAGCGCAAGCAGTATGTGAAGGCTTGGGAAGACTATAAGGCCGGCGGTAAGAAAGTAGTAAAGTTCGTTCCAGCCAGTGGTGCTGCCAGCCGTATGTTCAAGAATATGTTCGCCTTCGTCGATGCAGACTACGATGTGCCTACCACCGACTTCGAAAAGAAATATTTCAATGAGATTGAGAAGTTTGCCTTCTTCGAAGCCCTCGATGCCGTCTGTCAGAAAAACGAGGGCAAGGGCATCAAAGCCCTGATGGCAGTAGGCAACTACAAGGCCGTAGTTGCCAATATGCTGAAGGCAGAAGGTTTGAACTACGGTCAACTGCCTAAGGGCATGCTGCTCTTTCATAAGTATGCCGAGGGAGCACGTACCCCGATGGAGGAGCATCTGGTGGAGGGTGCCCTGTATGCCGCTTCCAACGGCGAGGCCCACGTTCACTTCACCGTCTCTCACGAGCACATCGCCTTCTTCAAGCAAAAGGTGGCTGAAAAGGCTGACGGCTTCGCCAAGAAGTATGGTATCAAGTACGACATCACCTTCTCTGAACAGAAGCCCAGCACCGACACGGTGGCCGCCAATCCCGACAACACCCCCTTCCGTGAGGCCGACGGCTCACTGCTGTTCCGTCCGGGCGGACACGGTGCCCTCATCGAGAACCTGAACGAGATTGATGCCGATGTCATTTTCATCAAAAACATCGACAACGTGGTGCCCGACCGTCTGAAACCCGAGACCGTTGAGTGGAAACAGATCATCGCCGGTGTGCTGGTCACGCTGCAGAAACAAGCCTTCGAGTATCTCCGGCTGCTGGACAGCAATCCGTCTGAAGCCCAAATGGCTGAGATTGCACGATTCGTAGAGAAATGTCTCTGCACCAATCCTAAGCAAAACAAGGTCGATGCTCACTACCTGCGCCAGAAACTCAACCGACCGATGCGTGTGTGCGGCGTTGTTAAAAACGTCGGTGAACCTGGCGGCGGCCCGTTCCTGACCTATAACCAGGATGGCACTGTGAGTCTGCAGATACTCGAGAGCAGTCAGATTGACACCAACAATGCCGAATACATGAAGATGTTTACTCAAGGCACGCACTTCAACCCTGTCGACTTGGTATGTGCCGTCAAGGACTATCAGGGCAGACCCTTCAACCTGCCCGACTATGTGGACAAGACCACCGGCTTCATCTCGTCGAAGTCGAAGGGCGGCAAAGAACTCAAAGCCCTTGAATTACCCGGTTTGTGGAATGGTGCCATGAGCAACTGGTCGACCGTATTCGTAGAAGTGCCACTTGGCACTTTCAATCCGGTGAAGACCGTCAACGACCTGTTGCGCGACCAGCATCAGTAACCTGATCAAGAATATCCGGCGGAGCGGCTGCAAAAGTAGTCGCTCCGCTTGCTACAAGGAAATCACGATCGCGGAAGCCCCACAGCACACTGATACATGGCAGGCCAGCATTACGAGCCGTCTGCAGGTCAACATCGCTGTCGCCGACATAGACAGCATGCTCGCCGTCCACACCGAGTTGCCGCAAGGCCTCAAAGACCGTGTCGGGTGCCGGTTTCTTGCGGATGCCTTCTGCCTCATGCTCACCAATGGCCACCTCGATGGTGTCGGGAAAGAAATGGCGACACAGTTCCTCAGTTGCAGCATAGAACTTATTGCTGACCACTGCCATCCGCTTGCCTTGAGCCTTCATGGCAGCCAACAGTTCAGGTATGCCATCGTAAGGCCTTGTCCGGTCGAGCGAGTGCAACAAATAGTACTCACGAAAGGCCTTAAAGGCTGCATCGAACAACGGATTCTTCTCGCCACCAGCCACAGCCCGTACCATCAACAGCCGCACACCATTGCCAACAAAACGGCGAATGTCATCTTTCGAGTGCTCTGGCATCCCATGCTGACGCAGGGCATAGTTGACTGCCGCCGTCAAATCGTCGAGCGTATCCAACAGGGTCCCGTCGAGGTCAAATATGTAAGTATCGTATTGCTTCATGGATGCAAAAATACGAAATATTTTCAAATTTCACCTCTTTTTCTTATTTTCTTTGTAACTTTGCACCCGATTATTGACAATAAGCAAAATGATGAACCTCAAGAAAGCGAAATACTACCTCATTCCGGCCTTACTCTGTTTGGCCGGCATTGTAGTCATTGGCTACTACTACTTCTTCACCTCATTCTCTGTCCTGAAGGAGAAAACATACATCTACATTGACGATGACGATACGGTCGACTCCGTTTTCGCCAAACTGCGCCCCTGTGCCTCAGAGAGCACTATGGCGGGGCTAAGCACTCTGGCACGTCACTACGACTACGCCGAGCATATCCGCTCTGGCCGATACGCCGTAGAACCGGGAATGAACACCATCGATGTATTCCGTATGCTGCGCAATGGTCGTCAAGAGCCCATGATGCTGACCATCCCCGAATGTCGCACGATGGAGCAGATGGCAGGACGACTGGCCATCAAACTGATGATCGACAGTACGACTATTGCCGAGGCGCTGACCAGTCAGCCCTTTTGCCAGAGTCTGGGCTACGACACCTGCACCATCGGTTGTATCTTTGTGCCCAACACCTACGAGGTCTACTGGAACACCAGCATTGAGAAACTGATGGACCGCATGGGTCGTGAGCACGACAACTTCTGGAACGACGAGCGTCGGCAGAAAGCGAAAGCCGCCGGTATGACGCCTAACGAGGTGTGCACACTGGCCAGCATCATCGACGAGGAGACGGCCAACAACGCCGAGAAGCCCGCAGTGGCAGGTATGTACCTGAACCGCCTGAACATTGGTATGCCCCTGCAGGCCGACCCTACAGTGAAGTTTGCCATGAAGAACTTCGCCCTGCGCCGCATCTACAAAGCCTATCTCGAAACAGAAAGCCCCTACAACACCTACCGCTATGCCGGTCTGCCACCGGGACCCATCAAAATAGCCAGCATCAAGGGCATCGAGGCTGTTCTGAATCACGAGCACCACAATTATCTCTACATGTGTGCCAAAGAGGACTTCTCGGGTACGCACAACTTTGCCGTCACCTATCAGGAGCACCTGCGCAATGCAGACCGCTATGCTAAGGCGCTCAACCAGCGTGGCATCAAGTGAGTAACTTTCAAGCACAATATACCTATTTATATTTATGACAACAGAAAAGACAGTCAACGAGAACGAGGAGAAAAAAAACATCAGTTTCGTAGAACAGATTGTAAAAGACGACCTGGAAGCAGGCAAGAATGGTGGACGTATTCAGACCCGCTTCCCACCGGAGCCGAATGGTTACCTGCACATAGGCCATGCCAAAGCCATTGCCATCGATTTCGGACTGGCAAAGAAATACGGCGGCATCTGCAACCTGCGCTTCGACGACACCAATCCTGTGAAAGAAGATACAGAATATATCCAAAGCATCGAACAGGACATCAAGTGGCTGGGATTCCAGTGGGCCAATGTCTACTATGCCAGCGACTATTTCCAACAGTTGTGGGATTTTGCCGTATGGCTCATCCGCCAAGGCCGTGCCTACGTCGATGAACAGAGTGCCGAGGTGATAGCACAGCAGAAAGGTACTACTACTTCACCTGGCATCAACTCGCCCTTCCGCGACCGTCCTGTCGAGGAGAATCTTCGTCTGTTTGAATATATGAACAGTGGCAAATGCGAACCGGGCACGCTCGTGCTGCGTGCCAAGATAGACATGGCACACCCTAACATGCTGTTCCGCGATCCACTGCTCTATCGTGTGCTGAATATCCCCCACGTGAAAACCGGCTCGAAGTGGAATGCCTACCCCATGTATGACTTCACCCATGGACAGAGCGACTATCTGGAAGGTGTCACACACTCATGGTGCACACTGGAGTTTGTTGAGCACCGTCCACTCTACGACCTCTTCGTCACCTGGATGAAGGAGTGGAAGGGTGAGACAGATAATATTGATGACAACCGTCCACGCCAGACGGAATTCAACAAACTGAACCTGAACTACACCCTGATGTCGAAGCGCAATCTGCTGGCATTGGTACAAAACGGCCTGGTCAGTGGATGGGACGATCCCCGCATGCCGACCATCTGTGGTTTTCGTCGGCGTGGCTATTCGCCAGAAAGCATTGTTAAGTTCATCGACAAAATCGGCTACACTAAGATCGATGCCCTTAACGACATGGCCCTGCTCGAAAGCGTCGTACGCGATGACCTGAACAGCCGTGCCCAGCGCGTCAGTGCTGTGCTCAATCCTGTCAAGGTGGTCATCACCAACTATCCTGAGGGACAGACTGAGATGCTGACTGCCGTCAACAACCCTGAGAACGAAGCCGACGGCACCCACGAGGTGGAGTTCAGCCGCGAATTGTGGATAGAGCGCGACGACTTCATGGAGGTGGCAGAGAAGAAGTTCATGCGACTGGCTCCCGGAAAGGAGGTACGCCTGAAGAATGCCTATATCATCAAATGTGATGAGCAACACCCCTGCGACAAAGACAGCGAAGGCCGCGTGACAACCATCTATTGTACCTATGACCCTGAGACCCGTAGCGGACAGCCCGGTGCCGACCGCAAGATTAAAGGCAAAACACTGCACTGGGTGTCGTGCCATAATGCCTTGAAGGCCGAGGTGCGCCTCTACGACCGTCTGTGGAAAGTTGAGAATCCCCGCGATGAACTGGCAAGCCTGCGTGAAACCCAGCAGTGCGATGCTGTCACAGCCATGAAGCAGATTATCAATCCCGACTCGCTAACGGTGCTGACCGACTGCTATATTGAGCCCTTTGCTGCCTCCATGCAGCCGCTCACCTACCTGCAGTTCCAGCGTATCGGCTACTTCAACGTAGACCCGGACTCTACACCTGAACATCCTGTATTTAACAAGACCGTAGGACTGAGAAGTTGAAACAGACAGGCGACGAATATTTCGACAGTCAGGAGTTCCGAGACCTGCTCGCGAACTATGAGGAGACCATCAATGCAGGACTGCCTGTATTTATGGATGCTGATGAACTGGCAGAAATCGCTGACTATTATCAGATGTCGGGTCAGATAAACCAGGCCGAGGAAGCCATCACTCTAGCCCTCAACCTGTCGCCCGGTGCTGTCTCGCCCATCACCTATCGCATCCATGAAGCACTTTACAACGGCGACACCCAGCAGGCCTGGGAGTGGCTCGACCAGATTGTAGAACGGTCGGAACCGGACTATATATACAACCGGGCTGAAATCATGATTGCCGAAGGACGGATTGACGAGGCTGACCGCTATCTGCGTGATGAATTCAAGAATGTGGTGCCCGACGAATATCAGGACTACATCATCGATGTAGCACACATCTTTACCGACTATGGCTACAGTGAAAAAGCCATGGAGTGGATGATGCGGGCCAAACACGAAGAGTCGGACGACTATCAGGAACTGATGGGGCGCACTCTCTTCGGACTGGGTAAATACAAAGACAGCGAGCGCATCTTCAACAAACTCATCGACCGTGACCCCTTCTCAAAACGCTATTGGAATGCATTGGCATCGGCACAGTTCATGTCAGAAGACTATCCCAGTGCCATCCAAAGCAGCGAATACGCTATTGCTATCGACCCCGACGACCCCGACGGTCTCATCGCCAAGGCCAACGGTCTGTTCCGCATGAATAATTTCGAAGAGGCACTTAAATACTATGAACGCTACTCGAAACAGATACCCGACGATGAGTTCTCATACCTCTACCAAGGAACCTGTCTGGCTAATATCGGGCGTTTGGGCGATGCCATCAACCGACTGGAACAGGCTATGGAAATCGGTGGCAAGCAATCGCCCTACTACTACGAAATCATACAGGAACTGGGCTTCGTCTATGGCGAGGACAAACAGGTGGACAAAGCCCTGGCACTGATTAATGAGACCGACGAGATGGACTGCGACCATGTTCAGATGGAACTGCTCAAGGGTCATCTGCTGCTCACCATCGACCAGTTGCCGGAGGCCGAAATGCACTTCAGAACGGCCATCGCTCAATGCGACGACTTCAACGAAGTGTTTCTGCGTATCATCGTCTCCCTCTACGACAACCACTATTTAGAGGCCGCATATAAACTCTTCCTCAAATTCTTCATCATGGCAGGCGATGAAAACAAGAACGGCTATGCCTATATGGCTCTCTGCTGTTACGACCTGAAACGCTATGATGAGTTCTTGTCCTATCTGATGCGGGCCTGTGAGGTCAACCCTACAGAGTGTCGCAATGTGCTGTCCATCCTCTTCCCGGAAGACCTGGCACCAGAGAATTATTATGACTATATCAAAGACAAAATGAAACAATGAGTTGGATATCAACCTTATTAGGAAACCTGAACTATGGCACCATCCTGCTGCTCATGCTGCTGGAGAGCACCGTCATCCCAGTGCCCTCCGAACTGGTGGTCGCTCCTGCTGCCTTCCATGCTGCCAGCGGCGAACTGGACGTGGTCCTCGTTGTGCTATCTGCCACCGTCGGTGCAGACATCGGTGCATCAATCAACTATTTCGTAGCCCTCTACGTGGGACGTCCAGTCATTTACAGATTTGCAAACAGTCGCTGGGGGAAACTTTGTCTGCTCAACGAAGAGAAAGTCAAAAAGAGCGAACGTTATTTCGATGACCACGGCATCGCAGCCACACTGACGGGCAGACTCATCCCGGGCATCCGCCATCTCATCTCCATCCCGGCAGGACTGGCCCGCATGACTTACTGGAAGTTTCTGCTCTACACCACCATCGGTGCCGGCCTATGGCATACCATACTGGCAGCACTTGGCTGGTATCTTGCTACCATCGTGCCCGAGGACCAGTTGGAAGCCACCATCCAGGAGTACAACCACTACATAGTTGCAGGCATCATCGCTATCGTCGTGATAGCCATCATCTATCTCTTCATCAAGTCGAAACTCAAAAAAAACAACCATAAATAGTCAGTTATGAAAGTAAACAATCACCTCGTCATTATGGCTGGCGGCGTGGGTAGCCGCTTCTGGCCCATGAGCACAGCCGAATGTCCCAAACAGTTTATCGATGTACTGGGCGTGGGCAAAACATTGTTACAACTCACCGTTGAGCGGTTCGGCAAGTTGGTGAAGCCTGAAAACATCTGGGTGGTCACCAACCAGAAATACATGGACATCGTACGCCAGCAATTGCCTGAGATGCCTGTAGAGAACATACTATGCGAACCCTGCCGCCGCAACACGGCACCATGCATCGCCTATGTCTCCTGGCGTATCAAGACCAAAGATCCCAAGGCCAACATCGTGGTGACCCCCAGCGACCATGTTGTGATGAACATCCAAGAGTTTCAGCGCGTCATCAACAACTGTATGGACTTTACGGCCGACAGCGATGCCATTGTCACCCTGGGCATGAAGCCCACACGTCCCGAGACCGGTTACGGCTACATACAGGGCGACTTGTCTGCCTCGTCACTGCGCAACAAAGACATCTTCCGCGTGGAGTCGTTCCGCGAGAAGCCCGACCTGCAGACCGCTCAGGAATACATCAAGAAGAACAACTATTTCTGGAATGCCGGTATCTTCATCTGGAACGTGTCGACCATCGTTAATGCTTTCCGCATCTACCAGCCCAGGCTGGCCAAGATATTCGAATCCATGCTACCCGTCTATGGCACGTCAGAGGAGCAGGCCACTGTCAACGAGAAATTCCCTCAGTGCGAGAATATCTCTGTCGACTATGCCATCATGGAAAAAGCAGAAGAGATATTCGTCTGCCCTGCCGACTTCGGATGGAGCGACCTGGGCACATGGGGCTCGCTTCAGACGCTGTCGAAACACGACCTTTATGGCAACGCCTGTATCGGCGACGACATCAGCATCTTCGAGACGCGCAACTGCATCATCCACACCACTCAGGAAAGAAAGGTGGTGGTGCAGGGCCTCGACGGTTATATCGTAGCCGAGAACAACGACACTCTGCTTATCTGCAAACTGTCGGAAGAGCAACGTATCAAACAATTCAGCGGTGAAAACTAACATCGGCAGACATTGAAAACAGATTATGAATAAGAACGCTAAGATTTACGTAGCAGGCCATCGCGGTCTTGTGGGTTCTGCCATTTGGAAAAACCTCATGCAACGAGGCTACATCAACCTCGTGGGACGCACCCATCAGCAACTCGACCTATGCGACCAGACGGCTGTCCGACGTTTCTTCGACGAAGAACAACCGGAGGCCGTTGTGCTGGCTGCTGCCTTCGTTGGCGGTATCATGGCCAACTCGCTCTATCGTGCAGACTTCATCATGCAGAACATGATGATGCAATGCAATGTCATCGGCGAGGCCTATCGTCACGGCGTACAACGTCTGCTCTTCCTTGGTTCCACATGCATCTATCCCAAGAATGCGCCACAGCCCATGAAAGAGGAATGCCTGCTGACATCGCCATTGGAGTACACCAACGAGGAGTATGCCATTGCCAAGATTGCCGGTCTGAAGATGTGCGAGTCGTACAATCTGCAATATGGTACCAACTATATCGCCGTGATGCCGACAAACCTCTATGGCCCCAACGACAATTTCCATTTGGAGAACTCCCATGTCATGCCGGCTATGATGCGCAAGATTTATCTGGCAAGACTCATTCACGAAGGCGACTGGCAGAAGATTGCCGTTGACATGAACAAACGGCCGGTAGAAGGTGTCGACGGCTCATCGCAGCATGAAGACATTCTGAAAGTGTTGGCAAAATACGGCATCTACGACAACCGTGTCGTGCTCTGGGGCACAGGAACGCCATTGCGTGAATTCCTGTGGAGCGAAGATATGGCCGACGCCTCTGTCCACATGCTACTCAATGTCAATTTCAGCGACATCATTGGCATCGAAAAATATTCGAGCGTACACTATGGTGCCACCACCGATGGCACCATCGACCGTAACCATTCGACAGGCCGTGGTGGAGCCATTCCCGCGCTGGGCGAGATTCGCAACTGCCACATCAACGTGGGCACAGGCAAAGAACTCACCATCCGCCAACTCTCTGAACTGGTGACCAAGGTCGTTGGTTTCGAGGGGACTGTCGAGTTTGACGCTTCAAAGCCTGACGGCACAATGCGCAAACTCATTGATGTCGAAAAACTCCACTCGTTGGGATGGACCCACAAGGTGGAGATAGAAGAAGGGGTACAGAAACTGTTTGACTGGTATCGCGACAGCCTGCGGTAACCAAGACGAAAGCCCTGCAGTAACCAAGACTTTAATCCATTCGGTCACGATAGTCTTCGTAGCCAAAGGCACGAAGCACTTCCAACCGGCCATCGGTGTGCAACATGCCTATGGCCGGATGTGTTATGCCGTTGAACATAGTGGTCTTCACTGTCGTGTAGTGGATCATATCTTCAAAGATAATCTCCTCGCCCACTCGCAACTCATGGTCGAACAACCAGTCGCCCATGAAGTCGCCACTCAGGCAACTGTTACCGCCCAGGCGATAGCGATGGGGAACGAGGGGTTGGGTCTCATTAGCCTCCTTAGCCCCATTAGGCTCATTGGGCTCTTGTGCCTTAGCGCCTCGCACCTCCGGCATATATGGCATCTCCAGACAGTCAGGCATGTGGCAGGTGAAACTCACGTCGAGAATCGCCGTGCGGATGCCCTTGTCTTCGACGATGTCCACCACATGACTGACCAGCGGGCCCGTCTGCCACGCAAAGGCACTGCCAGGCTCAAGTATGATCTTCAGCCAAGGATAACGATTGTGTAGCCCTTTCAGAATTCCAATAAGACGCGCCACATCGTAATCCCTGCGTGTCATCAGATGACCACCGCCCAGATTGAGCCATTTCAGTTGAGGGAACCATCTGGCAAACCGCTGCTCGATATGTACCAGCGTGCGCTCCAGTACATCGGATCCACTCTCACAGTGACAATGACAATGAAAGCCTTCGATATCGGCAGGCAGTTGGAGCGGCAGTTTGTCGCTAGTCACTCCAAAGCGAGTGCCTGGGGCACAGGGATTATAGAGGGCAGTGCCCACTTCCGAATATTCCGGATTGACACGCAGACCGATGCTCGCCTTGTCGGCCACCCGCTCGTGCAGCCGTTCGTACTGCGACAACGAGTTGAAGGTCAGATGGCTCGAACAAGCCACTATCTCGTCGATCTCAGCATCAGTATAGGCCGGTGAAAACGTGTGGGCCTTGGCACCAAACTCCTCCAGTGCCATACGAGCCTCGCTGAGTGAACTGGCCGTTGTACTACTGATATACTCGCGGAAGATAGGAAAGGTCTTCCACAGTGCAAAAGCCTTGAATGCCAGAATAATCTCCACATCGGCTTTGTGAGCCACATCGGCTATCAACTGCAGGTTGCGTCGCAACCGAGTCTCTTCTATTATATAAATAGGTGTGTTCATTGTCATATTGATAGTTAAGACAGTAGTATGCCTATAGTGACCAACAGGCCATAAATCAAAATGTTGCGTGCTGTTTCTCCCAGACAGCGGTTCAGAGCCCTGCCTTGCCAGATACGCCTCATATTCAGGAAGGTGAAGACATGGAGCACAAGATAGGCAAAAGGCAAAGCGAAGGCCCACAATCGACCGTTCATGACGAATACGAGCCCCATTAGACAGGCCACGATACCTACGCACAAATAGCAGCCCAAGGCTGCCTTTGCCCCCATGCGCACCACCAAGGTTTTCTTACCGGAAATACGGTCGGTGTCACGGTCACGGAAATTGTTGACCAGCAGCAAGGCGTCGATCACCAGACCACAGGCCAGAGATGCCATGATCACCTCAGGTGTGAAAGTACGCAACTGCACGTAATAGGTAAAGGAGACCGGCACCAGTCCGAAGAACACGAGTACCAGCACATCGCCCAGCCCCATATACGAGAGATGGGTGGTGTAAAGAAAGCAGAACACCACACAAAGCAGCCCGATGAGAACCATATCCAGGCTTACGATACATGCCAGCGGCAGGCCTACGATACATGCCAGACAAGTGGTCAGAGCGATGGCATGCTTCATCCGTTCGATGCTCACCCAACCTTGTGCACAGGCTCGTTCCGGTCCCAGCCGCGTCTCACGGTCGTCTGCCCCCTTGGCATAGTCTACGAAGTCATTGATGAAGTTGGCATCGATCTGCATGATAAAGGCGAAGAGCAGGCAGAGCACGGCCGCCAGCCAGTTAAAAGGGGCATCCACATAGGCTTTGGCATCGACCCACGCCAGAGCCAGTCCTATCATCACAGGCACAGCAGCACCCGTGAGCGTCTTCGGACGCGCAGCCAGCACCCAGGCCTTCAGAGAGTCTTTCTTTACTTCCATTTGTCACTTTTTACTGAAAACGCTTGCAAAAGTAAATAATTTCCTGTATATTTGCAAGCCAAAGCCCGAAAAAGTTATGCTCAAGAACACCGCAAGCCTCGACCTCGTAGAGTTCATAGAAACTCAAATTCTCCCTCAATACGCCAACTTCGACCGTGCCCACAATCTGGAACACGTCACGCGTGTCATACGCCGCTCTCTGGAGTTAGCCCAACGTACCGGAGCCGACATCAACATGGTCTACACCATTGCTGCCTACCATGACATCGGCATGTCCGGACCACGTGCTATTCATCACATCACCGGTGGAAAAATTCTCTCGAACGATGCCAGACTAAAGCGCTGGTTCTCAGCAGAACAGATCAAGATAATGAAAGAGGCTATAGAAGACCACCGCGCCTCTGCAGCCCATGCTCCGCGCAGTCTTTACGGTAAAATTGTGGCAGAAGCCGACCGCGACATTGTGCCAGAGGTGGTGTTCCGGCGCACGGTGCAATACGGGTTGGCCAACTATCCCGAACTGGACCGAGAGCACCAGTGGCTTCGCTTCCGTGAACACATGAACGAGAAATATTCTCAGCACGGCTACATCCGCCTTTGGATACCAGGGTCGCCCAACGAGACGAAACTGAACGAACTGCGCAACATCATTGCCGACGCCAAACTGCTCCGCGAGCAGTTCGACCGCTTCTACGAGACAGAAGTCCAAAACCAATAGCCGACGCCCAGAGCGGCCAGCCCCAGAAGGGTCACGATGGTCTTCAACAGACAGCCGGCCACTTTCTTGAACATGTAGAATGCCAATAGCACCACCATCAGCACTACGGCATATACTCCCCAGTTATCCATTATCTGAAAATTTGTTTAAAAGCAGTAGGAACAGGTGTTTCAAACTCCATGCCTTCGCCTGTAATAGGATGTGTGAAGCAGAGCAGCCATGCATGCAGGCAAAGCCGGTGAAGCGGATCGTCGCCGTTGCCGTATTTCAAGTCGCCACAGACCGGATGCCCCATGTCTGCCGAATGTACGCGTATCTGGTTCTTGCGCCCTGTCTCCAGCCGGTATTCCACCAGTGAGTGCTCAGTCGTTCGGTCCAACACGTGAAAATGGGTTATAGCCAGTTTTCCGCCGTTGTCCACTGGCGACGAATAGGTGACGTAGGCCTTGTTGTCCTTCAACCAGCTGCTCACGGTACCCTCGTCCTCTTCCATCTCGCCGCTGACCACAGCCACATAGCGACGGTCGTAGACAATGTTGTGCCAGTTGTGCTCAAACATCTGTTCCGTTTCGATATCTTTGGCATAGACCATCAGTCCGCTGGTGTCGCGATCCAGGCGGTGCACCACGTGGGCCGTACATTTCTGGCGAGTCTTCTTGAAATAGTCGTCGAGCACACTCTTCACGTTGAGCGACGAGTGACCGGCTGCCATCGATAGAATGCCTATGGCCTTCTCTACGACCACGAGCCAGCGGTCTTCATAGACGATACGCACATAGCGGCTCTTGAAACTCTGCTGATTGCGCTTGGTTTTCGACACGGCCACTTTCATGCCCGGTTCCAGAGGGAAGTCAAACTGGCTGACGGTCTTGCCATCAACCTTGATGCCCCGTCCCTGCAGCGTCGCTTTGATTTTTGTGCGGCTCTCCTTGACATGGGTCAGCAGCCACTCCAGCAGCGGCATCGGCTCTTCCACGGTATAGTGCGCATAGTCACCCTCGCGGTTGTATCCGGTATTCACTTTCATAGTTCACTAATGGTATAAATGTAGTTCTTATCTAATCGTTCAATGGTCGTAAAGGCCGATGGCGGCACATCGCGCAGCGTCTCTTTCATGCGGTCATTTATACCCTCACCGGTCAGTTTCAGTAGACTCTCCTTCATCGTCCACAGACGGGTGAATGCCACCTCAGGCCTGTCGGCCCGTTCAATCTGCGCCAGTTCCTCGTCGCTCATCGCATAGCGAGCCACGCTCTCATTGTAGCGGCCGATGCTCTCCACGTCGATGCCCACAGGTTTGCGACTCACCACGCAGACGGCAGCCTCGCGACAATGGCTCAAACTGAAGTGCCAGTCAGCATGACCTACAATGAAAGGCTTGCCGTGCTCCCCATACTCAAAGATGGGGTTCTCGTCGATACCGGCCTGTTCGCTCAGAGCCTCTTTCAGCAACAGATAGACGGCTACGCTGAGACGCCGCCCCTGCTCGTACTTAAAACGCAAAGCCTGTTCGCGCCGCTGCTGGCTGACATTTCTCAGGCCATCCTCAAGATTCAGACGCCCTATCTCGTCATTGACATACACCTTCATCCTATCATGACGTTTTTTTTAGTGACTGTTGCTCTATTGCCATTTTGTGACTGCAAAGGTACGAAATTATCTCCACATACCCAAACATTTTGTCACGCAATTAGTTCGGAAAGTTCCGAATCCCGCTTTAAACCTGTTACGAAAAAAAGAGAGAAAAACAAGATAAATCGGCTTTTTCTTTGTATTCTGCCCACTTTTTTGTACCTTTGCAGTCCGAATGAACAACCTGCAAAATAGATACAGACAATTCAAGGAGTGGAAACAGCATCACCAACCTGTTGCTCATCTATGCGATGATTCCTTTGCTGCTATGCTTCAGTCTGACAGCGGAAATGGTTTTCGATGCCTTCATCCTGCTGCTGGCCATCATCCCCATCAAGCAATTGTCCGGCTACAGTTATTGGGACACCGTCTGGCGCATCGCCGTAGCCATCATCCCATTCCTCATTCTCCTCACTTTGATATTCCTCGCATTGATAGTGGTCGTAATGATATATATATTAGTTAATTATAGATAATAATAAACATCAGAATAAAAAAATGATTACAGTAACGAATCTGGCTATTCAATTCGGTAAGAAAGTTCTCTACAAGGACGTGAACCTGAAGTTTACAAGTGGCAACATCTACGGCATCATCGGAGCCAACGGCGCTGGCAAGTCGACACTGCTGCGCGCCATCAGCGGCGAACTGGAACCCAACAAAGGCACGGTGGAGATGCTGCCCGGCGAACGTATGAGCGTGCTGGAGCAGGACCACTTTAAATACGATGACTATACGGTGATGAACACCGTGCTGATGGGCCACCAGCCGCTGTGGCAGAATATGAAGGAGCGAGAGGCTCTCTATGCCAAGGACGAGATGTCAGAAGAGGACGGCGTGCGTGCTGCCGAACTTGAGATGGCTTTTGCAGAGATGAACGGATGGGAGGCTGAAAGTGAGGCTGCGCAACTGCTACAGAACCTGGGCATCAAGGAGGACGTGCACTACGCACAGATGGCCGACATTTCGAACAACGAGAAGGTGCGCGTCATGCTGGCCAAGGCCCTGTTCGGCCATCCTGACAACCTGCTGCTCGACGAGCCCACCAACGACCTCGACCTCGAAACCGTGCAGTGGCTGGAGGAATATCTCAGTAGCCTGGAGCAGTGTGTGCTTGTGGTCAGCCACGACCGCCACTTCCTAGATGCCGTGTCTACTCAGACCGTCGACATCGACTTCGGCAAGGTGACACTGTTCTCCGGTAACTACTCGTTCTGGTACGAATCGAGCCAGTTGGCTCTGCGTCAGGCCCAGAACCAGAAAATGAAGGCCGAGGAGAAGCGCAAGCAACTGGAGGAGTTTATCCGCCGATTCTCGGCAAACGTGGCAAAATCGAAGCAAACAACTTCTCGAAAGAAGATGCTTGAAAAACTTAATGTTGAGGAGATTACGCCTTCTACGCGCAAATACCCGGGCATCATCTTCCAGATGGAACGCGAGCCGGGCACACAGATACTGGAAGTGGAAGGGCTGAAGGCTGTCGATGCCGACGGAACAGTGCTCTTCGACAACGTCAACTTCACCATTGAGAAAGGGCAGAAAACCGTCTTTCTCTCGCACAACCCGAAGGCAATGACGGCCCTCTTTGAAATTATCAACGGCAACCGCGAGCCACAGGCCGGCACCTACAAATGGGGTGTTACCATCACCACTGCCTACCTGCCGCTGGACAACACCGAGTTCTTCCAGAGCGAGATGAACCTGGTGGACTGGCTCTCACAATGGGGACCGGGCAACGAGGTGACCATGAAGTCGTTCCTCGGACGTATGCTCTTCCGCGAGGAAGACGTGCTGAAACATGTCAACGTGCTAAGCGGCGGCGAGAAGATGCGCTGTATGATAGCACGTATGCAACTGAAGAATGCCAACTGTCTCATCCTCGACACACCTACCAACCACCTCGACCTGGAGAGCATACAGGCCTTCAACAACAACCTCGTGCAGTTCAAAGGCAACATTCTCTTTGCCTCACACGACCATGAGTTCATCCAGACCGTCGCCGACCGTATCATCGAACTGACGCCAAAAGGCACCATCGACAAACTGATGCAGTACGACGACTACATTTACGACGAGGCCATCAAGGCACAGAAAGAAAAGATGTATTCATAAATATTGGCACGGGATTTGCTCTTTATATTAAAACAACAAATGATTAAATTAAAGAGATAAATAAAGATATGGCAGAAAAAGACATAAACATTGAAGACGAAGAGATAAAAGAGGAGCAGGCTGCTGAACCCGTGGCTGATGATACTGACAAACAGTCTGACAAACAATCTGACGAAGTGGCAGACCACGATGGCGGAGAGGCTACAGAAGAGCAAGACCCGCTGGCAGAGGCTCAGGCACAGATAGCCGATTTGAAGGACAAATACCTGCGTCAGGTGGCAGAGTTCGACAACTATCGCAAACGCACTCTAAAAGAGCGTGCTGAACTGATACTGAATGGTGGCGAGAAAACCATCATTGCCTTACTACCCGTCATCGACGACATGGAGCGCGCCATCGCCAACGGCCAGAAAACTGATGATCCGGAGGTACTGCGCGAGGGAATGACGCTGATCTACCAGAAACTGATGAAAACCCTCGAAGCACAGGGTGTCAATAAGATAGACACCCAGGATGCCGACTTCGACACCAACCTGCATGAAGCCGTGGCCCTGGTGCCCGGCATGGGCGATGACAAGAAAGGCAAGGTCATCGACTGCATGGCCACAGGCTACAAACTGAACGACAAAGTGATACGCTACGCCAAGGTAGCAGTAGGACAGTAAGAATTGAGAGTTGAGAATTGATGGCAAAGAGAGACTACTACGAGGTGCTAGGCGTTGAGAAGACCGCCTCGGAAGACGAGATCAAGAAGGCCTATCGCAAGATAGCCATTAAATATCACCCAGACCGTAACCCTGGCGACAAACAGGCCGAGGAGAAATTCAAGGAGGCCGCTGAAGCCTACAACGTACTCCACGACCCGCAGAAACGCCAGCAGTACGACCAGTTCGGCTTCAACGGCCCGATGGGCAGTGGTGGCGGCTTTGACGGCTTCGGTGCATCAATGAACATGGACGACATCTTCTCGATGTTCGGCGACATCTTCGGAGGCAGAGCCGGGTTCGGAGGTTTCGGAGCCAGGGGTGCACGCCAGCAGCACAAAGGCAACGACCTCAGACTGCGTGTGTCGCTGACTCTCGAAGAGATCAACCAGGGCATCACTAAGAAGTTCAAGGTGCGCAAAGACATGACTTGCTCCCATTGCCACGGTACCGGTGCTGAGGGCGGCAGCGAACGCGAGACCTGTCCCACTTGCCATGGAGCAGGCGTTATCACACACACCACACAGAGCATCTTCGGCATGATGCAGACGCAGGGTGTCTGTCCCACCTGCCATGGCGAGGGTCAGATTATCAAGAACAAATGTAAGGAGTGTGGCGGTACTGGCATCACCAAGGGCGAGGAAGTAGTAGAGGTGAAAATACCTGCCGGCGTCGCCGAAGGTATGATTGTCACGATTCCTGGCAAGGGCGGTGCAGGAATGAGAGGCGGCATCCCCGGCGACATACTAGTGATGATTCAGGAGGAGGACCACAAGACCTTTGTACGCGACGGCAACGATTTAATTTACAACCTGCTGCTCGACTTCCCTACGGCAGCACTCGGAGGCGATGTCAGCATCCCCACCATCGACGGCAAGTCGCTAACGGTCAAAATTGACAGCGGCACACAGCCAGGCAAGACCATGCGCCTCAGAGGCAAGGGACTACCCGTCGTACAGGGCTATGGTAGCGGACGCGGCGACCTTGTGGTCAACATCAGTGTCTATGTGCCTAAGACGCTCTCACGCGACGAGAAGAAAGCCATCGAGGCCTTTAAGGACAGCGACAACTTCAAGGGCGACAGCCAGACAAAAGAATCCATCTTCCAACGCTTCAAGAACTATTTCCAATGACCTACGAAGAGACCACTCAATACCTGTTCAACAAAACAGCCAACTTCGAGAACCAAGGTCTCAGTGGCTACAAAGAGGGCCTCGACACAATGCAGACCCTCGATGAACACTTCGGACATCCCCACCAGCACTTCCGTACTATCCATGTGGCCGGTACCAACGGCAAGGGGTCTGTATGCCATCTGCTGGCTGCCATGTTGCAGATCAGCGGCTACAGGGTCGGTCTATATACATCGCCGCACATCCTGGATTTCAGCGAGCGCATCAAGGTCAACGGACGGCCCATCGACAAGGAATACGTCACAACCTTCGTCGAACAGGAGCGTTCCTTCTTCGAACCACTCAATCCGGCTTTCTTTGAAATCACTACGGCAATGGCATTCAAGTATTTCAAAGACATGGATGTCGACATCGCCATCATCGAAGTGGGACTGGGCGGCAGACTGGATAGCACAAACATCATCACACCTATATTATCTATCATCACCAATATCTCGCTCGACCACACCCGACTACTCGGCAGCAGCATCGAGCAGATAGCAGTCGAGAAGGCTGGCATCATCAAACCCGGCGTGCCAGTGGTCATCGGCGAGGCGACACCTGAGACGCGCATTGTCTTCGACACGCTGGCCATGGAGCACAACTCAAAAATTGTCTTTGCCGAAGACGAGGAAAACAGAGAAATCGTAGAGGTCAACGACGACGACGAAGGTATGATTCACTACACTCAGAAAGACCAAGCGAAGTTCTCCTGCGAACTGACAGGCGAGTTCCAACCCAAGAATATGAATACGACTATCTGCGCCATGCGACAACTGGCCGACCTGGGCTATCTGGCTCATATCAACGATGTCACGCGCGCCAATCTTACAGAGGAACTGAACAACGCCTTCCAGAATGTGAAGAAGATTACCGGACTGATGGCACGCTGGCAGAAAGTGAGAGAAAACCCCACCGTGGTCTGCGACATGGGGCACAACCCGGGGGCTTGGAACTATCTGAGCCACCAACTGGAGAAGGTCGAATGCCACGAGTTACGCATCGTTTTCGGCATCTCTGAAGACAAAGATGTATACAGCATATTGGAGAAACTGCCCAAGAAAGCCACCTACTTCTTCACCAAGAGCAACAATACCCGCGCCCTGTCGGAAACTTCCATCAAAGCCTTCGCCGACCAGTTCGGACTGAACAGCACCACCTATTCCACTGTCGAAGAGGCCTATCAGGCAGCACTGCAAGAGGCATCGAGCGGTGACTTCATTTTCGTCGGAGGTAGTGCTTATGTGGTGGCAGACTTCCTGAAAACACGCATTTAGTTATCTTTAACACCAACTTTTTGCCGATTTGCTTGCACAAGTCGGCATTTTTTTGTTACTTTGCAAACAGTAAACGTAACTAAAAACATTTTGTTATGGCAAATACATCAGAAAATGCGAATTTGTGTGGCCTGAAGCGTGAAGACTTCCAGACCACTATCAACGGAAAGAAAACCGATTTGTACATCCTGCGTAACCGTAAAGGCTACGAAGTAGCAATCACCAATTTTGGCGGCGCTATTTGTGCCATCATGGTACCCGATAAAGACGGGAATGTAGGCAACGTCATTCAAGGATATAACAATATCCAGTCACTCATCAATGCCCCCGAGCCTTTCCTCTCTACTCTCATCGGTCGTTTCGGCAACCGCATCTGCAAGGGAATGTTCACGCTGAACGGCAAGGAGTACCAACTGGCCGTCAACAACGGCGAGAACCACCTGCATGGAGGTCCTACCGGCTTCCACTCGAAAGTGTGGGACGCACGGCAGATGGGACCACGCGCCCTGGCCCTGCATCGCATATCGTCCTATGGTGAGGAGGGCTTCACCGGCGAACTGGATGTCACCGTCGAGTTTACCTTCACCGACCAAAACGAACTGGTGCTCGAATATCTAGCCACGACCAACAAGAAGACTATTGTCAACCTGACGCATCACGCCTTCTTCTCTCTCGCTGGCACCGCCGATCCCACACCGGCCATCGACGACCAGATCCTCGAAATCAATGCCGACTTCTACATCCCCACCGATGCAACGGCCATTCCTACGGGTGAGATTCTGAAAGTCGAGGGCACACCGTTTGACTTCCGCACGCCAAAGGCCATCGGCAAGGACATCAACGCCGACCACGAACAGATTAAGTTCGGTAACGGCTTCGACCATAATTATGTGCTTAACAAGAAAGAAGAGGGCGAACTGAGTTTTGCAGCACGTGTCACTGAGCCCAAGAGCGGTCGCACCATGGAGTGCTATACCACAGAGCCCGGCGTACAACTCTATACAGGCAACTACCTGACCGGCAACTTCAAAGGAGCAAATGGAGCCACTTTCCCACGCCGTTCAGCGCTCTGTCTGGAGTGTCAGCACTTCCCCGACACGCCCAACCGGCCTTACTTCCCCAGTGTGGTGCTCAATCCCGGCGAACGCTACAAGCAGAAGACCATCTACAAGTTTGGCGTTGCAAGTAATTAAACATCACACTCAAGGATTATGGATATCGAATATGTAAGAAGTCGCTTTATCAAACATTTTGATGGCAAGACTGGTCATGTGTATGCATCGCCAGGGCGCATCAATCTGATTGGTGAGCACACCGACTATAATGGTGGGTTCGTGTTCCCCGGTGCTGTCGACAAGGGCATTGTCGCTGAGATACGCGCCAACGGAACAGAGGATACGGTGATGGCCTATTCCATCGACCTAAAAGACCGTCTGGACTTCAAGTTGAGCGATCCCGCCGGACCTCGTGCCTCATGGGCCCGCTATATCTATGGCATAGCCAAGGAATTTCAGAAATTGGGCGTACCCGTGAAGGGGTTTAACATTGCTTTCGCAGGCGATGTCCCTCTCGGTGCTGGTATGTCGTCAAGTGCCGCCATGGAGAGTTGCTTCGCCTGTGGTCTGAACGACATCTTCGGAAGTAACAAAGTGAGCCAGTGGGACATGGTGCTCGCCGGACAGGCTACAGAGCACAACTACTGTGGCGTGAACTGTGGTATCATGGATCAGTTTGCCTCTGTCTTCGGCAAGGCAGGCTGCCTGATGCGACTCGACTGCCGCAGCCGCGAGTTCCAGTACTTCCCCTTTAAGCCCGATGGCTATCGCCTCGTGTTACTCAACAGCAAGGTGAAGCATGAACTGGCCGGCTCACCCTATAACGACCGTCGCAAGTCGTGCGAGAACGTAGTGAAGCACATTCAGGCCAAGCACCCAGAGGCAACATTCGAGACTCTGCGCGACTGCACATGGGAGCAACTCGAAGAGGTTCGCCCTGAGGTCGGTGAAGAGGACTACTCACGTGCCCACTTCGTACTTGGCGAGAAAGACCGTGTGCTGGCTGTCTGCGACGCTCTGTTGGCAGGCGACTACGAGACCGTCGGACAGAAGATGTACGAGACGCACTACGGCCTTTCAAAGGAGTACGAGGTCAGTTGCGATGAACTAGACTTCCTGAACGACATCGCCAAGGAGAACGGTGTCACCGGCTCACGCATCATGGGTGGCGGCTTCGGTGGCTGCACCATCAATCTGGTACGTGCCGACCTGTACAACAAGTTTGTTGCTGATGCCAAAAAGCGGTTCACCGCCAAGTACGGCCATGAGCCGGAGGTCATTGACGTCGTCATCAGCGATGGCTCACGCAAACTCTGCTGACATCATGTTTCAGATAGACCGTTCATACATAGACCATGTGACCCTGGAAACACTCCAGGGTCACATTTGGGATATACGTACTGACTATAAAGACGATCCTACACTACCGAAACTGTCTTACTACCACATTGACAGCGAGGAGACTTTTGAGACATATCTTGAGCAGAAACAGAAATTCGAGGACTTCAAGGAGGCGTGGTATAAATATCGCCTGCTCATCTTCGGACTGGCTTTTGCCATACCTGTCGCATCGTTCAGCCTTTTCGTCAAAATCGACGATATGGCTTTCTATGCATATGCCACAGGCTTCCTGCTCTGCCTGCTCATCTACGTGATCTACACTCTCATTAAATCAGTCAAAGAAAAAAAGTTCCGCAACAATCCTTGCGAAACTTTCATCAAGGCGCTGCTCTCTTGGGAACAAGCGCATAAGAATCTTTAATCGTCAGTCCTGCAGCAGTTTCACGGCATCAATATACTGTGCGATGCCCTGAGCCACTTCCTTGGCCGCTTTCATGGCCAGCACCACAGTCTGAGGACGATGCACCACATCACCTCCGGCAAAGACGCCCTTGCGAGTAGTCATGCCCACCGGACGGTTGCCCACCTTCACATAGCCCTTCTCGTCGACCTCGATACCCTCTGTGGTCGAGACAATGCGGTTGGCGGGGCGCGAACCAATAGCCAAGAACACACGGTTGAATGACTCCAGCCGCTCGCCCTCAGGAGTCATCAGGCGCAACTGCCCAAGACGTCCATTCTCGCCGACGATGAACTCGGTGCACGACGTGTTCCAGTAAAACTTTACACCCTCGCTGACAGCTTCCTCATATTCACTGGGGATGGCTGGCATTTCTTCCTGCGTGCGGCGATAGAGCACAGTGACATCGGCACCCAGACGGATAGCCGTGCGCGCAGCATCCATGGCCACATTGCCACCACCGATGACAGCAACACGGTCGCCGGCATCGACAGGCACCTTGTCGCGTGTGGTCAAACCTTCGTTGAACACATTGACCTGATGTAGCAGATAGGTGGCCTGGTTTACCCCTCGCAAATCGTATCCAGGCGTCGTATTCATATTCTGAGGTATCGAAGTGCCAGTGCCTATAAAGATAGCATCATAGCCCTGGGCAAACAGCGAGTCGATGGTCACACCATTGCGACCGACCGTGGTGTGCAACAGGAAGTCAACACCCAGTTCGGCTATCTTTGTGATTTCCTTACGGACAATGGCCTTGGGCAGGCGATACTCTGGGATACCATACATCAGCACGCCACCGGCCTCGCCCTCCGACTCGAATATGGTCACCTTGAACCCCTGGCGAGCCAGGTCGCCGGCCACCGTCAGTCCGGCAGGACCACTGCCGATGACTGCCACCGTGCCACGATTCTTCTGCGGCAGACGCTCACGAATCAACTCCATGTCGGTATCGAAGTCGGCCACAAACTGTTCCAACTTGCCAATCTGGATGGGGGCACCTTTCTTGCCTAACACGCAACTGCCCTGACACTGCTTCTCATGGGGACAAACACGGCCACAGATGGCAGGCAGGTTGCTACGCTCATTGATAACAGACATCGCCTCACCAAAATTGCCCATCGACAAGGCAGCAACAAACTCCGGGATATTGTTCTCTATCGGACAACCCTTGCGGCACTGAGGCACCTTGCAGTGCAGGCAACGCTTCGCTTCGTCAATAGCCTCCTTTGTAGTGAATCCTTCATGTACTACCTGAAAATTCTTGTTCTCTTGCTCCATGCTTCCTCTAACATTTGCTCTTTTCTGGGTGCAAAGATAGTCATTTTTTCGTAAAAGAGCAATTTATTTTGTAATTTTGCACCCAATATGCGATACATCTTGACATCACTCATTGCGATTATCGTCTGTGGCGCCACTGCACAGCACCATCTCAAGCCCCAGGTAAAGGCAGAACTCGAATACTATCTGCAGCGCCATAATGTGCTCGACGAAGGATTCGACATGGTGGCACGCTATGCTGCCGTGGGCGACTCGTCGTTGGCAGCCTACACACCTCACGGGCCCATATCGCCCTTCGGCTTCTTCTTTAAATGGAAAGACATCAAACGCGAGGGTAAATGCATACTCTTCGATTGTCAGCACCGTTTCATCATCGGCACATTCCATGCCGACACACTCGTCAGCGGACTACGGTTTGACTCCATCGGCACTTATGCCGGCCAGTTCAATCGCTGTATGGAGGCCGACGGACACGGTTCCTATATACGCCCCAACCACTCGTTCTACGAAGGCCACTGGGAGAATGACCGGCGCAACGGCTTCGGTTTTTGTATCTATCAAGACAACTTGAAGGCCGGAGTGTGGCGCAACGACCAGTTCCAAGGAGAGCGCGTCAACTACCACAGCGATCGCATTTATGGTATCGACATTTCGCGCTACCAGCACGAAAAGGGGCGCAAGCGCTTTCACATCAACTGGCGAGACATGCGCATCACCAGCCTCGGGCGGCGCATCAGCCAGGAGCGCATCACGGGCGATGTCGACTACCTTGTATCCTTCGTCTATGTCAAAGCCACAGAGGGCATATCTATCTTCAACCGCCACTTCCCTGCCGACTATGAGAACTGCCGTCGCAGAGGCATCCCTGTGGGGGCCTACCATTTCTTCTCAACCAAGCAGACGCCCAAGGAGCAAGCCACCCACTTCCTCAGTAATGCCCGATTCCAGCGTGGCGACTTGCCGCCGATGCTCGACGTCGAGCCAAGCGATGCACAAATCAGGCTGATGGGCGGACAGGAGGTGATGTTCCGCAACATTCGCATATGGCTCAACATAGTTGAGCGACGCACAGGGGCACGCCCCATACTCTATGTCAACCAGCGCTTTGTCAACACCTGGCTCGACCTGGCCCCTGACCTGAAACGCGATTACCTGTTCTGGATTGCACGCTATGGCGAATACAAACCTGATGTCCACCTGGCTTTCTGGCAGATGAGTGACAATGGCAGGGTGTCGGGCATCACACCGGAGGTGGACATCGATGCCTTCAACGGCTACGAGGGGCAATGGAAAGAATTTCTGCGCGAGCACTGTATCAAATAGTATTTCAAATGAATACAGTACAAGAAGTGGAAGCAGCCAAAGAAATATAAAAGAAATGATGTCAAACATTTGCTGTTCTCCAAAATAATAAGTAACTTTGCAACCCAGTTCAAAAAACACAAACAAAACTCTGGTACAACAATTGATAATCGAGAATATGCATTTCACTGGAATCATCATTGCCGTCAGTACTTTCCTGATTATAGGCTTCTTCCATCCCATCGTCATCAAGGCGGAGTATCACACCGGCACCAGACTCTGGTGGCTCTTCCTTATCATCGGCGTGGCTTGCATTGCCGGGGCTCTGTTTATCGAGAACGACATCCTCTCAGCACTCATCGGGGTGCTGGGTGCCTCTTCGCTCTGGAGCATCGGCGAACTCTTCTCGCAGAAGAAGCGCGTGGAGAAGGGCTGGTTTCCCATGAACCCCCGCCGTCGCCACGAGTACAGCAAGATTGACAAGAACGAGACTCTCTGCCCAGTACACCACGGTCGCAGCATCTATGCCGTAGACGATGAAGACTGAATTACTGCTCGTGGGGCGCACCACCGACAAACATTTTCTGGCGGCCATCGAAGACTATGCCGAGCGCATAAGCCACTATATGCCTTTCAGCATCAACGTCATAGCCGAACTGAAAAACACGAAGAATCTTTCGGCAGAGCAACAGAAACAGGCCGAGGGAGAACTCATCATGAAGCACTTTCACCCCGGCGACACCGTGGTGCTGCTCGATGAGCACGGCAAAGAAATGCGAAGTGTGGAGTTCGCACACTGGCTGGAACAGAAAAGGAATACGGCCCGCCGACTGTTGTTTGTCATCGGCGGACCGTATGGATTCTCACCTGCCGTCTATGCGCGCGCCAACGAGCAGGTCTCATTGTCAAAAATGACATTCTCACATCAGATGGTGCGCCTCATCGTCACCGAACAGATCTACCGAGCCTGCACCATCATACGGGGCGAGCCTTATCACCACGAGTAATCAGAGGTCTTCGTAGTTGCCCACAAAGGTTGTGGTCTGCATGTTTCCTGTCTCAAAGCCGCGCTTCAGCCAACGCTTGCGCTGTTCGCTCGTGCCATGGGTGAATGACTCCGGCTGCGAATAGCCCTGAGCCTTCTTCTGCAGCCAGTCGTCGCCGATAGCCTTCGCCAGTTCGAGACCCTTCTCCATGTCGCCATACTCGAGCGAATGGTTCTTGGCATCCTCATAGTGTGCCCATACGCCGGCATAGTAGTCGGCCAGCAGTTCCAGACGGACACTCACCTGATTGGCACGCGTCTTGTCCAACTGGCTCATCTGCTGATGGGCTTTGTTCAAGATGCCAAGCGAATATTCCACGTGGTGACCTATCTCGTGAGCAATGACATATGCATAGGCAAAGGTGTTGCCCTGTACACCCAGTTGCCGCTTCATCTCAGTAAAAAACGACAAGTCGACATACAGTTTCTGGTCGCCCGAGCAGTAGAAAGGTCCAACGGCAGCCGTTGCCGAGCCACAGGCCGAGTTAACACTATTGGTGAAGAGCACTAGCGTAGGGGGCTGATACTCACCCAGCCCATTCTGGCGAAACACCTCCGTCCAGACATCCTCGGTGCTGGCCAGGATCTGAGCACACTCTTCTGCCAGTTGCTGCTCTTCTTCTGTGAACTCGCGCTGCCCGGCAGGCGTCTCCGTCTGCATCGACAGCCCTCCGTTCTGCACCACGTTTGTCACCACATCACCCAGATTGCCCCCTGACATAAATGTCATGAGGGCAATGATGATGATACCGCCAATGCCGCCAATGCCGGCTTTGGCACCTGTGCTCAGACCGCGGCGATCCTCCACATTCGTACTCTTTCTTCTTCCGTCAAGTCTCATAGTCGAATTCTCAATTGGTAATTTTCAATTCACAATTCTCAATTCTAAAAGTCCTTAGTCTGCTCAGCCACTTCGGCGTTAATCTTATCGATAAACTCCTGAACGGGCATGGTACGCTGTTCGCCACCACCCTGCTGGCGCATGGAGACAAGACCCTCTGCGGCTTCTTTCTCACCCACGATAACCATAAAGGGAATACGCTTCAACTCGTTGTCGCGTATCTTACGACCCAATTTCTCGTTGCGCAGGTCTATCGAGCCACGTACGCCCTGCTCACTGAACTGGTCGAGCACCTTCTTGGCATAGTCGTTGTATTTCTCCGACAGCGGCAGCACAACCACCTGCTCGGGTGTGAGCCACAAGGGGAAGTGGCCTGCGGTGTGCTCAATGAGTACGGCAGTGAAACGCTCCAGTGATCCGAAGGGGGCACGGTGTATCATCACCGGTGTCTTCTTTTGGTTGTCCTCGTCGGTATATTCCAGTTGGAAACGCTTCGGTAGATTGTAGTCCACCTGGATGGTGCCCAACTGCCAGCGACGACCGATGGCATCTTTGATCATGAAGTCGAGTTTAGGACCATAAAAGGCAGCCTCGCCATATTCCACCTTGGCAGGCAGGCCCTTCTCTTGACATGCCTCCTGGATGGCACGTTCTGCCAAAGCCCAGTCCTCGTCAGTTCCGACGTATTTCTCGTGGTTATTGGGATCACGCAGCGAAATCTGGGCCTCGAAATTGAATCCGAAAGCCGACAATACCACGTTGATGATATCCATCACGTTGAGGAACTCTTGCTTCACCTGGTCAGGACGACAAAACAGGTGGGCATCGTCTTGAGTGAACGAACGCACACGAGTCAATCCGTGCAACTCGCCTGACTGCTCATAGCGATAGACCGTGCCGAACTCTGCGATGCGCAAGGGCAGGTCTTTGTATGAACGGGGTTTCCACGCGAAGATTTCACAGTGGTGGGGACAGTTCATCGGCTTCAGCATGTATTCCTCGTCCTCCTCTGGGGTGTGAATGGGCTGGAACGAGTCCTTTCCATAATGATCCCAGTGACCAGAGGTGACATAGAGATTCTTTGAACCGATATGCGGAGTGATGACCTCCTGATAGCCGTAGCGTTTCTGCACACGGCGCAGATGGTCTTGCAGACGCAGACGCATATCAGTGCCCTTGGGCAACCAGATGGGCAAGCCCTTGCCGACCTTGTCGGAGAACATAAAGAGTTCCATTTCCTTGCCAATCTTACGGTGGTCGCGCTTCTT
>DETM01000023.1:67339-70491 GCA_002361655.1 Prevotella sp. UBA3288
GCTTCTTGGCCTCCTCGAGCATCACCAGATACTCGTCGAGCATCTTTTTCTTCGGGAAGGTGATACCATACAGACGCTGCATCTGCTCACGAGTGGCATCGCCACGCCAGAAAGCACCGGCAACGGATGTCAGTTTGATGGCTTTTATCTCACCGGTATCCACCAAGTGCGGACCACGGCACAAATCGGTGAACGCACCCTGCGTATAGGTGCTGATGGTGCCGTCCTCCAGATCCTGCTCGATATGTTCACACTTGTAAGTCTGACCGTCGGCGGCAAACTCCTTCAGAGCGTCGGCCTTGGTCACCTCACGGCGAACCACGGGTTCTTTCTTTGACGACAATTCACGCATCTTCTGTTCTATCTTGGGGAAGTCGCTCTCTTTGATACTCTCGCCATTAGGTAGCAACACATCATAGAAGAAACCGCTCTCTACAGCAGGACCGAAACCAAACTGGATGCCGGGATACAACTCCTTGAGTGCCTCAGCCAGCAGATGAGCCGAAGTATGCCAGAACGTGTGCTTGCCCTGTTCGTCTTCCCACTTATAAAGTTCAAACTTCGCATCATCCATGATAGGACGGTTCAACTCTACGGTTTCGCCATTCACACCACAGCAAAGCACGCTGCGGGCAAGAGCCGGCGAAATGCTCTCTGCAATCTCAAGTCCGGTGACACCCTGTTCATACGAGCGAACAGATCCGTCCGGAAAAGTAATCTTAATATCCATATTTACAATATATGTGTTAGTTTTAAAACGGTGCAAAGGTACATATTTTTTTCGACACAGCCAAACATTCGCTGGAAAAAGTCTGAATGGGGAATGAAAAAAGGAACCTTCACAGGCTCCTTTTTCTTTTTGTTACTTGTCATAATTCAGACAAGTGACTTTGAAAAGAAGATTGTGTCTGTCTCGCGACAACCAATCTCCTAATTTAACCTTAATAATCTAATACCATGAAAAACACACGGCAAAGTTACGGTATTTTTCTTTTTCTTCCAACAAATCACTTCCTTTTTCCCTAATATTTAATATTTTTTTGCTTTTTAACGACACTATTTTAGATAAATATGCGTAACTTTGCACATCGAAATGTTTCAAGGCAGACCACATATCGCTATCATCGACCCTAACACACTTGCAGTGTTAGGATTAAAGCAGATGCTCCAAAATGTCATGCCCATCATGACAGTCGAGACTTTCGGTTCGATGAGTGAACTGACGGCCAATCATCCGGAACGGTTCGTACACTTTTTCGTATCGGTGAACATCGTACTAGAGAACCGTGCTTTTTTCACCGAACATCGCAGGAAGACCATCGTACTCATGCTCTCGCTCGATGGTGGCAGCCAATTGTCCGACTTCCACAGCATCTGTATCAACCAGCCTGAGCACGAACTGGTTCGCTCGTTGCTCATGCTCCAGCAGCACGCCCATGGTGACGGACGCAATCTGCCGCAGATGCCCCGCGTTCTGCAACAGAAGATTCTGAGCGACCGCGAAATCGAAGTAATGTCGCTCATTGTGCAGGGTTATATCAACAAAGAGATTGCTGATCGGCTGAATATCGGCTTGTCGACCGTCATCACCCACCGCAAGAATATTATGGACAAATTGGGCATGAAAAGCGTCAGTGCCCTCACCATCTACGCAGTGATGCACGGATACGTGGATATCAACAAGATTTAACGACTCTACAATTTCACGCTACTGATGTCTACCAGGCCGTTGACAATGGCATAGATTGTCAGTCCTGCCGGAGAATGTATTTGCAACTTGCGGGCGATGTTGCGACGATGGGTAATCACCGTATTTACTGAAATGCACAGATGGTCGGCAATCTCCTTGTTGGCCATGCCCTGCACCAGAGCCACGATGACGTCCTTCTCACGCTCGCTCAGGGCATCGCCGTTCTGTCCCATCCCGCTCTTGAACACCATATCCGATATATTTTTCGTCACATCGCTCTGACGCATCATCTGCTCCAGGCGTCGGATGGCCGGCACAAAGATATAGTCCTCGACCATGGAGTGCTGGCGCAGCCATTCCTCATTGTCGTAAATGTCGTGAAGGGCAGCCGTCAATTTATTGTTGTGAAAGCCGTCGCTGGGCAGATATTTGATAATGAGCAACTTGAGTTCACGCAGTTTCTTGTCGGCAGCCCCATGATGACGGGAGAAGGTCTCGATATTGTAGTCGGCAGAGGGCTTTCCCTCAAGCAGAGCCTCGACATAGGGGAAGAGCGTCTTTTGCTCATATTTCATGTGACGATTGATTTCACGAGCATATTCGTCATAAAACCGAAGTATCAGTTGTCCCAGTGAGTCATCAGGGCTGAGGCTCTCTTCCAGTTCACGGCGAATGAAAGGCAACTGGAAGTCAAGATAGTAGGCATGGCTGGCCTCCAAATAGTGCATCAATGTGGGTACCGATAGTTGGTCATCGCCTTCGGCATCGCCAAAGCCGTTGATAGTAAAATTGACAACGGCCAAAAATGTATATGTGTCAACACCATTGTCCTGGCAAGTCTCCTTGACCGTCTTATCTCCAAATCCGAGGCTGATGCCGAACGAGCCGAGCATCTGCAGCAGGTCGTAATTGTCGCGGATGAGTGATATCATCTTGTCGTCGGCCTCGTACATCTTTTGATTCTTCATACATTATTTATATTAATAACTGAGTGCAAAATTAGTCATTTTCCGTGAGACTCACAATAGTTTTATCCCAAAATCACAATTTTTGGGTATTGTGCAAACGCAACAAAGCCCGTACCTTTGCAACCAAATTCAAAAACAATGACCATGTACGAAAAAATTCTATCTATGATGGCCTGCGCATTGATTTTCTCAATGACAACACAAGCACAAGAAAGCGCAGGCGACAGCGTGATGACCCATGCCAAGGGCAACCGTCTTAGTATAGGCGGATATGGAGAGATTTGCATGTCACGCAATTTCTATAGTGACCATGTGAGCCGTTACTCCCAACCCGAAGATCACAAGAACGATCCCAGTCACGGACGCTTCGACTTGCCGCATGCCGTTATCTATCTAGGCTACGACTTTGGCAAAGGTTGGACCTTCGGTACAGAGATTGAGTTTGAACATGGCGGCAACGGACTGGCCTATGAGAAAGAAGACGAGGAAGGCGG
>DETM01000023.1:70534-74512 GCA_002361655.1 Prevotella sp. UBA3288
AAGGCGGCGAATGGGAGCAGGAGACGGAAAAAGGCGGTGAAGTGGAACTGGAGCAGTTCTGGATTCAGAAGATGTTCTCACGCAAGGCCAACTTGCGTGTCGGTCATATCGTGGTGCCCGTCGGTCTGAACAACGCCTACCACGAGCCTCTCAATTTCTTCACCGTCTATCGTCCGGAGGGCGAAAACACCATCATGCCCAACACGTGGCACCAGACAGGCGTGTCGTTCTTCGGACGTGCCGGCAAGTTCCGCTACGAGGCACAGTTCTTGTCGGGCCTCAATGCCGACCACTTTACCAATACCAACTGGATCAAGAAGGGCAACAAAAGTCCGCTGGAGTTCGACGTTGCCAACAAGTATGCCGTCAGTGCCCGTCTGGACAACTACTCCGTGCCCGGACTGCGCATCGGTCTGAGCGGCTACTACGGCCATAGCATCGGCAACAGTTATCCCAACAACACCAATGGCGTGGATGCCGAATACAAAGGGCAGGTCGTCATTGGAGCCATCGACTTCACCTACAACGCTCATAACTGGGTGGTGCGCGGTCAGGCAGACTACGGTTATCTGGGTGATGCCGACCAACTGAAATACGTCTATAACCGTCTGAACTCGAAGTCGCCTTACAAGCACTCGGCCTTTGTCTCGAAAAACGCCTATGCCGTGGGCATTGAGGCCGGCTACGACATCTTTTCACAGATTGCATCCATGCGCCAGAAAGAACAGCAACTCTATCTCTTCGGGCGCTACGAACAGTACAACCCCTATGCCAGCAAGACCAAAGGCACCGCCTACGACTACACAGAGGTGAAAAGACTGGCCGTGGGTGTGAACTACCGTCCCATACCCGAGATTGTTGTCAAGGCCGAATACTCTAACCGGTTCTTGAAAGACCGGTTCAACAACGAACCGTCGTTCAACATCGGAGTGGCCTATGAAGGATTGTTTATGTAACATAAAATAAAAAGATTTGGTTTATGAAGAAGTATTTTTATCTGTCCGTTGCACTGATGACGGGCGCACTGACTTTCACCGCCTGCGGTGATGATGATGAGGGAAACGGAAATGGCAACACGAATGTCGACAACTTCGATATCGTCACCACACAACCCATTGTCGACCAAGACAGTTATCCACTCAACACAACTGCAGCCAATTACAAAAACACCTCGTTCGGCGAGGCTGCCATCGATGCCTGTAGCACACTCGAGGAAAGACTCACCAGCGCCAACAACACCATCGGCTCGACCAAACTGACCGAGCCTCAGGAATTGTATCTGCGCGAAGTGCTGAAGAACCTCGTGTCAAACGTCATCGTGCCCACCTATACCCAGTTGGCCAACGAGACTGAAGCCCTTGAGAAAACCCTGAACGGCTTGACCGTCAACAACATAACTCAGGAGCAAATCAACACTGCCTGTGCCGAGTTCAAGAAGGCCCGTATGTACTGGGAACGCTCAGAGGCTTTCTTGATGGGTGCCGCCAGCGATTTCGACATTGACCCGACCATCGACTCATGGCCTTTGAACCGCTCGCTGCTGCAAAGTTATTTCCACAGCGGCATGGACGACGAGATGCTCGAAGATGCCTCCATTCTGGGTTTCCACGCCCTGGAGTTCATCCTCTTCCGCGACGGCAATCCCCGTAAGGTAGCGGAGTTTCAAGCCTACGACACCTACAAGGGCTTCGAGAATGTCAGCGGTGCGCAGGAACTGGCCTACGCCCAGACCATCTGCACCCTTCTGAAGCAGCGTACCTACCAGTTGCAAGTAGCCTGGGAGGGAGAGACATCAGCCAATGCCAGCCGTGTGGCAGAAGTGAAGCAGGCCGGCCTGAAATACACCACCCAGAATGGTCTCAACTATGGAGAAAACCTGTGCACAGCCGGACTGAGCAACAGCAAGAGCACCTTCCCCACCCTGCAGGCCGCCATCGCCCAGGTGCTGAGCGACAACGAGGGCTCCTGCGTGAGCATCTGCAGCGAGGTGGGCACGATGAAGATTGCCAACCCTTTCCAGAACGGCGACGTGAGTTACGTGGAGTCGCCCTACAGTTACAACTCCATCACCGACTTTGCCGACAACATCCGTTCCATCCGCAACATCTGGCTCGGCTCGACCGACAAGACGGCAGCCCGCTACTCCTTCCACACCTTCTTCGCCAGCGTCGGACAGCAGGACCGCAACACCAGTCTTGAACAGGCCTATACCGACGCCATCGCCAAGATTTCGAACATGCCGTCACCCTTCGTGAAGTACTGCTGCACGCTGTGGGACATCGACTTCGAGGACGATGAGGACTGGGAAGTAGAAGAGTAAGATTGTTCAAAAAAACATCGATATGATTCACACACTATCACGACTCTCTATCGTGACCATGCTGGCAGTTCCTATACTGTCAGCATGTTCCGATAGTAACGACAACAAAACTTCTCTCGGCACCCTGACCGAGAATGAGAGTGAAGTTGGCAAGGCCAACGACGTGTTTACAGCAGCCGAATGGTATCCCGGCGGTGAATTGGGAACGACCGAGGCGGCCAGTTACTCTGCACCGGCACCAGCCGTGGAGAATGTTGACGGCATGGAAGAGGACTTCAATGTCGGCGAAGACTTCTTCGAGCATCTCTACACCTTCGAGCAGGCTCCCCGCAAAGGTCTCGGCCCGGCATGGGTGCGCAACAGTTGCATAGCCTGCCACCCGTCCTACGGCCACGGCAAGCGCCAGACGGAGTATCGTGCCAACCAGATAGGCAATGGCTACCTGCTCGTCATCTACGACAAGAACACCAACGCCTATATCTCGGAAGTGACCGGTATGCCCCAGACACAGGTGATGGCTCCCTTCAAGGCTCCTATCGACGAGAAGCAGATCAAGATCGACTGGCAGGACGTCAGCGAGATGGCCAGCGGTCTGCCGATGACCTTCCCCGATGGCGAGTCGTACGCCCTGATCTATCCGGAGGTGACCATCCCGCAGTCGGCCTTCAACACCAACCCTAAGCCCGCAAACTACGAGGTGCGTCTGGAGTCGACCATCGGTGTCTATGGCACAGGCCTGCTCGATGCCATCACCGACGAAGATCTGGAGGCACAATGGCGTAAAGAGGCTCCCTACGTCGATCTGAATCCCGCCATGTGGGACAAGGAGGCCAACACCTTCAAGGCATCGGCCTACTACTCCGCTCCTTACAACGACCTGGGCACCTTCCGTGGCTCCCACGGTCCGGTGAAGCGATTCACTTATGCCATGACCCGTGGCTCGCTACAGGACGGAGCCGGTGCCAACGCCATCTGGAATATTACCAACGTGACCCGTTCCGACCGCCACTTCCTCTACTCCACCCCTGCCTGGGCCAAGGCTCAGAGCGAAGACCGTGAGGTGATCGAGTACATTCAGAAGCACGGTGCTGACGAGTCGAGCATCCTGCATCCTTACTATGCCGACGGCACCACCGAGGGCATCGCTGCCCGCATCAATGAGATACTGAGCGTGACGAACATTGGCAAGAAAGAGACCTTTGAGAGATATCTGCTCAATGGCCATCCCTACAACGGTGAAGAAGAGATGAGCGACAAACAATACTACCAGTTCATGGTATGGCATCGCGGCCTGGCCGTGCCTGCTGCCCGCAACCTGGACAACGAGGAGGTGAAGTTAGGCAAGAAATTGTTTGTCCAGATGGGCTGCGCCCAGTGTCACAAGCCGTCGTGGACCACGGGCGACGACAACATGTGGGTCGATGCATCGTCGAAGGCCTATATCGCCAAGAAACTTGGTCTGAGCGAGGCTCAGGCCGCCACCTACGACTACACCAAGCACCTGCCCAAATATCCCAGGCAGACCATCTGGCCCTACACCGACATGGTACAGCACCGTCTGTTCATGAAAAACGACATCCGCACTGGCTGGTGTCGCACCACACCGCTCTGGGGCCGCGGTCTGTCGAAACAACTCACCGGTGCCGACGACCGTCTGC
>DETM01000023.1:74541-77832 GCA_002361655.1 Prevotella sp. UBA3288
GACCGTCTGCACGACTGTCGTGCCCGCACCGTGGTCGAAGCCATCATGTGGCACGCCTACTCGAAGGAGTCAGACGCCTACGACTCTGCCGAGAAGTTCTACCATCTCTCGAAGACCGAGCGAGACGCTGTGGTCAAATTCATCGAGGCTATTTAAGCATCCTCTATGCTGAAGAAAGCACTCGTTATACTCTATCTAGTGGTGGTGGTCGTCATGGCCGCTGCCACTTTTGTCGAGAAATCCAGCGGACAGCGGCTCTACGATGCGTGGTGGTTCACCGTGCTGTGGGCCTTTCTGGCTGCCGTGTCGGTGGCCTGGTTCCTGAAACGGCGTGTCAACCGCCTGTCGGTGGTGCTGCTCCATCTCTCGTTCGTTGTCATCCTGCTGGGTGCCCTGCTCACCCATCTCTCTTCCCGTCAGGGAGCCATCTATCTGCGTGAGGGTGAGCAGACAAGTCAATATATAATGCCCGACGAGACGAAGCAAGACTTGCCTTTCACCCTGCGACTAGACACGTTCCGTATCATCTACCACGAAGGTACGATGGCTGCTGCCGACTACGAATCTCACCTGACGCTCACCGACGGTCAGCATCAATGGCACGAGACTGTCTCGATGAACAACATCTGTTCGCACAGCGGCATCCGTCTCTACCAGAGCAGTTACGATGCCGATGGCCACGGCTCCATCCTGGCACTGAACAGTGATCCGTGGGGTATCCCAGTCACCTACACAGGCTATGCCCTACTCTTCGTCTCACTGGTGTGGATACTGCTCGACCCCAAGGGAGCCTATCGTCAGGTGTTGCGGTCGCCCCTGCTGAGGAATGGCGTGCTCTGCTTTGCACTCAGTCTGACATGCACCGATGGTATGGCTGCAAACGGAACGGACGGGACAGCGCGTACGGTGCTGCCACAGGAGACCGCCGAGCGCTTCGGACGACTAAACATGGTCTATAACGACAGGGTATGTCCATTGCAGACATACGCCCTCGACTTCACCAAGAAACTCTATGGCAAGCGCTCTTATCAGGGCTACAGTGCCGAGCAAGTGCTCACGGGTTATCTGTTCTTCACCGACGAATGGGTCGACGAGTCGCTCTTCCAACCAAAAGGCAGTGACGCCAAGGAGGCCCGCAAGGCCGAGAACAGACAGATTGTGGTCACTCAACTGCTACAAGGCACCACGATGAAAGTCTTTCCTTTTACAAGCCATGGCAAGACCACCTGGTATGCGCCTACTGATGAGATTGACACACTGAGCGTGCCGGCAGAAAACCGTCTCTATATGCGCACCTGCTTCATGCTACTCTATGAAGAGATAGCGGCCGGCAACTACGAGACCGTCAACCACTATCTGGACAAGATGCTGGCCTATCAGCAGCAGAACGGCGGCTCTTCCATCCCCAGCGACACTCGTCTGCAGGCTGAACGGCTCTACAACAGTGTGCCATTTGCGACGATACTCTTCATGGTATGCCTCACCTTAGGATTCCTCACACTGGTACTCTTCATCTGGCAACTTGTCAGTGGTCGCAAGACTAAACGATGGTTGAATCGCTCAGCCTGCACCGTTTTGGCCCTCTCTTTCGTCGCCCTTACCCTCTGTCTAAGCCTGCGATGGATTGTCAGCGGCAGCATCCCTATGTCAAACGGCTATGAGACGATGCTCCTGCTGGCCTGGCTCATCCAGTTGCTCACGCTGGCACTCTATCACCGGTTCCGCATCCTGCTGACTTTCGGTTTTCTGCTCTCCGGCTTCTTCTTGCTGGTGAGCCATATCTCGCAGATGGATCCGCAGATAGGCCACCTGATGCCGGTGCTCAATTCTCCCTTGCTGACTCTCCACGTGAGCATCATCATGATGGCTTTTGCCCTGCTGAGTCTTACATTCATCTGCGGACTTACAGCACTGATTATCAATATTATCAAGAAAGGGGCTACAGAAAGCATTGAAGCACTGGCCATGCTCAGTCGCGTGTTTCTCTATCCGGCACTGACCACTCTCGGACTGGGCATCTTCATCGGTGCACTATGGGCCAATATCTCATGGGGCAACTACTGGAGTTGGGACCCCAAGGAGACATGGGCACTCATCACCTTCATGGTCTATGCCGTCGTAGTCCACGCACAGAGTTTCCCCGTATTCCGCCGTCCGATACCCTACCATGTGTTTGTCACGCTGGCTTTTCTCACACTTCTTATGACTTATTTTGGCGTGAACTATTTCCTAGGCGGTATGCATTCTTACGCCTGAAAATTTGCTCAATTCAGTGAAAAAACTTATCTTTGCAGTCGGATTTGGAAAAAGACGGCAAGATTATGAGCGAGACATTACTACCTATCGGCACTACGCTTCGTAGCGTCTATGTCATTGAAGAACAACTGGCATCCGGCGGTTTCGGAAATACCTATAAGGCCAGGAACACACAGTTCAACGAGCACTATGCCATTAAGGAGTTCTTTATCAGCGGCATCAACGAGCGCGAGGCTGACCACCATACCGTCAGCGTGAGCAACGAGACCAACCGCGTGCAGTATGACGAGCAGTTGGCGAAGTTCAAGAAAGAGGCTCAACGTCTGCGCCGTCTGAAAAACGACCATATTGTTCAGGTGCACGATCTGTTTGAGGAGAACGGCACCTGCTACTATGCCATGGACTTCATCGATGGCGAATCGCTGGCTGCCCGTCTGAAATCCCAAGGCTCCATCAGTGAGCAAGAAGTGCTCCACCTGCTGCCTCAGGTGCTCGATGCACTGAAAACGGTCCATGCAGCAGAGTTATACCATCTCGACCTAAAGCCGGCCAACATCATGCTGACTCGTGGCGAACAGGTGAAACTCATCGACTTCGGAGCCAGCAAGCAACTCAATGCCGATGGTAATGGTGCCACCTCGTCAACATCGCTCTGCTATACCCCCGGTTTCGCTCCGCCCGAACAGGTGGAGCAGAATCTGGATAAGTTCGGACCGTGGACCGACCTTTTTGCACTCGGTGCCACTATCTTCAACTTGCTGACCAACAAGAAGCCGCCCGTGTCGAGCGACATCAGCGAAAATCCCGATACCGCCTTCGCCCCACTGCTATCCGTCTGTTCACGACAGATGCAGACTTACGTACACTGGCTGATGCAGCCCAAGCGCAATTTGCGTCCACAAAGTGTCGACGAAGCCATGGCCCGTATGAAGGTCCTGTTCAAATTGACAGAGCAACAGCCGAAGTCAGTCACACCGAACCCCATATCAACAGAGACCAAACTGGCAGAACCGGCTCCCAAGCCCCAACCCGCTC
>DETM01000023.1:77945-81487 GCA_002361655.1 Prevotella sp. UBA3288
CAACCCGCTCCGCAGCCCAAGCCGGTTTACCACCCCATGACTCCGAAGAAAAAGAGCAGCGCCATGCCATTTATCGTCATCGGTGGCATCCTCACAGTCGTCCTACTCGTTGGCGCAGGTATCGCCTGGATGATCTTCTCACAGGAGAAGACCACCGCTTTCAACGACCATAAACTCAACAGCGAACTCGACACGCTGGCATATAGTATGGGCATGGCCCAGTCGGAAGGACTGGCAGACTATCTGGCCAACCAATACGACATGGACACCACCCAGATGATGCCGTTCTGCGAAGGGGTGCTCTATGCCGTCGACATGACCGACATCAAAGACTATCAGCAAGACCATCTGAAGACAGCCTTCAACATCGGTATCGAAATCGGACAGCAAATCAAAGACCAGATGCTGCCAGCCATCCAAGATGCAGTTTTTGCCGACTCGACCCAAACTGTTCCTACCGACAAACTGATGGCCGGTTTCGTACAGGCCCTCCAGCCCGGCACGGCCTTGATGAGCATGGATCAGGCAAAAGAGACATCTACACGACTAATCGGCATTTACCAAGAGCGCAAGGCAGAGGCAGTCTATGCCGACAACAAGCGGCAGGGCGAGGACTTCCTGAACAAGAAGCGTCGCGAACAGGGCGTCTACGAACTGCCTCGTAGCGGAGGCGTGCTCTACAAGGTCATAAAGAGCGGTTCCGGACTGACGCCAACACCAGAAAGCACCATTCGTGTACGCTATGAAGGGAGACTTGCCGACGGCACCATTTTCGATACCAACTGGAATAAGCGCAGAGGCACCGAAATAAACTTAGCCGAAGCCATCAAAGGCTGGCAGTCGGCTCTGCCTCGTATGACCACCGGGTCTGTATGGGAAATCTACATCCCCTACAGACAGGCCTATGGCGTACAAGAGAAAGGCGACATCAAGCCATTCTCCGCACTTGCCTACAAGATAGAATTGCTCGAAGTCAAATAACTTATGACTCTTTTTCTGTCGGAAAAGTTTGGCAGTCTCAATTTTATTGCCTACCTTTGCACACGTTATGTTAAGAACTAACAAACTATAAAGACATATACAACGACAAATGAAACAAACGATTCTTGTGACGGGTGGTACCGGCTTCATCGGTAGCCACACTACCGTTGAATTGCAGCAGGCAGGTTATGAAGTGGTCATCATCGACAACCTGTCGAACTCTAACGCTGCCGTCGTCGACGGCATTGAGAAAATCACCGGCATCCGTCCCGCCTTCGAGAAGGTGGACTGCTGCGACATGGAAGCCCTCGAAGGCGTGTTCAAAAAGTACCCCAAGATAGAAGGCATCATCCACTTTGCCGCATCGAAGGCCGTGGGCGAGAGCGTAGAAAAGCCGCTGCTCTACTATCGCAACAACCTGACATCGCTGATTAACCTGCTGGAATTGATGCCCAAATACGATGTAAAGGGTATCATCTTCTCCAGTTCGTGCACCGTCTACGGACAGCCCACCGAGGAGAACCTGCCTGTCACCGAGAATGCACCCATCCAGAAGGCTCTCTCGCCCTACGGCAACACCAAGCAAATCAATGAAGAAATCATCCAGGACTACATCCACAGCGGTGCGCCCATCAAGAGCATCATCCTGCGCTATTTCAACCCCATCGGCGCACACCCCTCTGCCCTCATCGGTGAACTGCCCAACGGCGTGCCAATGAACCTCATCCCCTTCGTCACGCAGACGGCCATCGGCATCCGCAAACAACTGAAGATCTTCGGCCACGACTACAACACCCCTGACCATACGTGCATTCGCGACTATATCTATGTGGTCGATTTGGCAAAAGCCCACGTGAAAGCGATGGAACGTGTGCTCGACAAGCCTGACACCGATGCCGTCGAAGTGTTTAACATCGGCACCGGTCGCGGTCTGTCGACTCTCGAAGTGGTCGAAGGCTTCGAAAAGGCCACCGGCGTGAAGGTCAACTGGGAGTTTGCCCCCCGTCGCGAAGGCGATATCGAGAAGGTGTGGGGCAATGTGGACAAAGCCAACCGCGTGTTGGGCTGGAAAGCCGAGACACCCACCGAGGAGGTACTGAGGAGTGCCTGGCGCTGGCAGGAGAAACTGCGCAAGGACGGCATCCAATAAATACAAAGACGGCATCCAATAAATAAAGGATAGCGTCTGGTAAATAATGGTCTACAGTTATTGATTAACTGAATTTGTGTTTGTGTTGAGATGGCTTCCGATGCGAATCGGGAGCCATTTTCACTATACAAAGGAAAAAAAACTCACTATTTTTAGGTATTATCACAGATTTTTTGTAATTTTGCAGCCTTGAAGAATTATTCTATTTATAAATAGTTTTACAATGATTTATTCAAAGGAAGTAGAAAACATGTGCGTTGTGGCCAAAGGCCCCAACCACGGTCCTGCGCCCATCCCCGAAGAGGGCAAGTGGATTCAGGCCAAAGAGATTAAAGACATTTCGGGCTATACTCACGGTATCGGTTGGTGCGCTCCCCAGCAGGGTGCCTGCAAACTGAGCCTTAACGTGAAGGACGGCGTCATTCAGGAAGCACTGGTGGAAACCATCGGTTGCACTGGCATGACTCACTCGGCTGCTATGGCCAGCGAGATTCTGCCCGGCAAGACCATCCTCGAGGCTCTGAACACCGACCTCGTCTGCGATGCTATCAACACCGCCATGCGCGAACTGTTCCTCCAGATTGTCTACGGCCGCACACAGAGCGCTTTCTCCGAGGGAGGTCTCGTCATCGGTGCCGGTCTGGAAGACCTGGGCAAGGGTCTGCGCTCACAGACCGGTACGCTCTATGGCACCGTTGCCAAGGGCACACGCTATCTCGAACTGACCGAGGGTTATATCACCAAGCAGTTCCTCGACAAGGACAATCAGGTCTGCGGCTACGAGTATGTTCACCTGGGCAAGATGATGGAAGCCATCAAGGACGGCATGGATGCAAACGAGGCCGTGAAGAAGTTCACCGGCTCTTACGGACGCACCACCGCCGAGCAGGGAATTGTTAAGGCTATTGATCCACGCAAGGAGTAATTTACGATTTTACGATTTACGATTTACGATGGATGTACAGTTCTAAAAATTGTATTATTGCTCGTAAAATTGTAAAATAAGGAAATCGAAAATAAATTGTAAATAGTAAATTGTTAAATTGTAAATTCATTAAAAGATGATTAGAAAAGTATCATTCGAGAGTTACGAGCGTCGCATCAACCAGGTGCTGGCCGCTCTGAAAGAGAACGGTATCAATAGCATAGAAGAGGCCAATGAGATTTGCGAGAAAGCAGGTGTCGACCCCTACCAGATGTGTGAAGAGACCCAGCGTATCTGCTTCGAGAATGCCAAGTGGGCTTACGTCTGCGGTGCCGCCATCGCCATCAAGAAGGGCGTGAAGAGTGCTGCCGAGGCTGCCGAAGCCATCGGTATCGGTCTGCAGTCGTTCTGCATCCCCGGCTCTGTGGCCGATGACCGTAAGGTGGGTCTTGGCCACGGCAACCTGGCTGCCCGTCTGCTGCGCGA
>DETM01000023.1:81596-92769 GCA_002361655.1 Prevotella sp. UBA3288
GTGCCATCAAGATTGCCGAGAAGGCTAACAAGGTGCGCAAGAAGCCCCTTCGCGTCATTCTGAACGGTCTGGGCAAGGATGCCGCCATGATCATCTCGCGCATAAATGGCTTCACCTATGTGCAGACCCAGTTCGACTACTACACCGGCGAGGTGAAGGTGGTGAAGGAAGTGCCCTACAGCGACGGTCCCCGTGCCAAGGTGAAGTGCTACGGTGCCGACGATGTGCGTGAGGGTGTTGCCATCCTGTGGAAGGAGAACGTCGATGTCTCTATCACCGGCAACTCTACCAACCCCACCCGTTTCCAGCACCCTGTTGCCGGCACCTACAAGAAGGAGCGTGTGCTCGCCGGCAAGCCCTATTTCTCAGTGGCCAGCGGTGGTGGTACAGGTCGTACGCTGCACCCCGACAACATGGCTGCCGGTCCCGCCTCTTACGGCATGACCGACACGCTTGGCCGTATGCACTCTGATGCTCAGTTCGCCGGTTCGTCGTCAGTGCCCGCCCACGTCGAGATGATGGGTTTCCTCGGTATCGGCAACAACCCCATGGTGGGTGCTACCGTGTCTATCGCCGTGGAGATTGACCTGGCCCTGAACAAGAAGTAAGTAAAAGGTAACATCATAAAAGTCCCCGCTGCTCCAACGAACAGCGGGGATTTTTATGTCTATTGATATCGATGCGTACCCGGCTTGTCCACCTATTCTTTAGCAAGCCTTGAACGACATATCGAGTCCCTTCACCGAGTGCGTCAGTGCACCCACACTGATGAAGTCGACACCCTGCTCAGCATAATCACGGATAGTATCGAAGGTAATGCCTCCACTCGACTCTGTCTCGAAGCGATGATTGATCATCTCGACAGCCTTCTTCGTGTCAGCCACGGAGAAGTTGTCGAGCATGATGCGGTCCACGCCGCCGTGAGTGAGCACCTGCTGCAGTTCGTCGAAGTTTCTGACCTCTATCTCAATCTTCAGGTTCAGTCCCTTCTCTTCCAGATACTTGTGGCAGCGGTCGATGGCATTGGTGATGCCGCCGGCAAAGTCCACATGGTTGTCCTTCAGCAGAATCATGTCGAAGAGTCCGATGCGGTGGTTGCAGCCGCCGCCAATCTTCACGGCCTGTTTCTCCAGCATACGCATGCCGGGCGTAGTTTTGCGGGTGTCCAGCACACGGGTGCCGGTGCCCTCCAAGCGTTTCACGTAGCGACGGGTCATGGTGGCGATGCCGCTCATGCGCTGCATGATGTTCAGCATGAGGCGCTCCGTCTGAAGCAGCGAGCGCACCCGTCCGCTGACAACCATGGCAATGTCGCCCTTCTTCACCTCAGAGCCGTCGCCCATCAGCACCTCCACCTGCATCTCGGGGTCAAAGCGACGGAATACCTCCTTGGCCACCTCGACACCTGCCAGGATGCCGTCTTCCTTGATCAGCAAGTGCGACTTGCCCATAGCATCCTCAGGGATGCAGCAGAGCGTAGTGTGGTCACCATCGCCGATGTCTTCTGCAAACGACAGGTCGATAAGCCTGTCAACGAGTTCTTCTACTGACAGCATAGCAATGGCGATTTAGAACAGTTCATCAAGATAGATACCTACACCCACACGGAGTCCGAAACCTGAATACTCCTTGAAGTCCTTCATACTGAAGTCATAGTAAAGTTCTGGTTCAATTGTCACGGTGCGGCTGAGGAAGAAGGCATAGCCGATGTTGACATTGGGCATGAAGTCATCATACTCGTGCTCATGCTTATAGCGAGCACCGGCACCGAGATACAGACCGTTCTGCTCGATGTAGTAGCGCACGCCGGCACCCAGGCGGAAGTCGTTGGGAACCTCGTGGCGCACGTTCCACACGGCATCGGCCAGCACCATCCAGTCATCGACAAACATATAGCCCACCTTGGCACTGAGACCCAGATTCCACTTGGAATTGGCGTTATAATTCAGGTCAAGACCGGAAAGGCCGGCATTGGCATAAAGTTTCCCCTGCTCAAACTGAGCGTTGGCTGCAACGGTCGTCATCAGACCGAAGAGCAGTGTCAGAAAGATTTTCTTCATAAACGAATCGTTATTTAGAGGTTTTATTGAATTTCATATACCACACGTAGAACCACGCCAAGGCTACCACCAGAGCGCTACCAGCGATGACCCACGTCCACACGGGAGCCAGCGTGAAGACTTTTTCGGTGAAGAAGTAGGTGGTGCAGACTACCGTCATAAACAGAGCGGGAATGAGCGTGATGAAGTAGTTCTTGCCGGCACGCACCAGATAGACGGTAATGGCCCAGAGCGTGAAGACCGACAGGGCCTGGTTGCTCCAGCCGAACCAACTCCAGATAATCTTAAAGCCCTTGGGGTCGGACATCTGCCAGATAAGGATACCCATCGTGACGGCAAACAGGGGGATGCACACATACAGACGGCTACGGATGCTCTTCTGCTTCAGTTTCAGGAAGTCGGCAATAATCAGACGGGCCGAACGCAGAGCGGTATCGCCGCTGGTGATGGGGGCAGCCACAACACCCAGCAAGGCCAAGATGCCGCCGAAGGCTCCCAACCAATTGTTACAAATCATATTAACAATCGAGGGGGCATCATTCACGATAGCCGCTCCACCCTCCATCGACGCATAGCCGGGCTCCGGACTGTCGTAGAAGAAATACATGGCCACCGTTGCCCAGATCAGGGCTACAACGCCTTCCGTTATCATGGCTCCGTAGAACATCGGGCGAGCCATCTTCTCGCTCTTCACGCAGCGAGCCATCAGCGGGGTCTGCGTAGCGTGGAAACCACTGATGGCTCCACAGGCGATAGTGATGAACAGACAGGGGAACACGTTGTCGGTGGTCAGCAACTCGCCGCTCACACCGGTCCACAACTCAGGAATGCTGGGCTGCTTCACCAACAGCATCACCAGCAGGGCACCTGCCATGAACAGCAACGAGAAAGCGAAGAGCGGATAGACCTTGCCAATAATCTTGTCGATAGGCATCATCGTGGCTATCAGGTAATAGATGAACACCACCACTACCCAGAACACATAGGGACCTACATTCTCCACGAAGAAGGCCGGCTCCCATATGCCGCCAAGAATCTTGGCCGGACTGAACACGAACACGGCACCGACCATCATCAGCAGAAACACCGAGAAGACCAGCATCACCTGCTTGGTGGCGTTACCCAAATAATGACCGATAATCTCAGGAAGATTAGCACCACCGTGCCTTATCGACAGCATACCTGACAGATAGTCGTGGGTTGCTCCGGCAAAGATACACCCGAAGACAATCCACAGATAAGCGACGGGACCAAACTGCGCCCCCATGATGGCACCGAAGATGGGGCCCGTGCCAGCAATGTTCAGAAACTGAATCATGAAAATCTTCCAACTCGGCAGCACCATGAAGTCTACCCCATCAGCCTTGGCAACGGCAGGTGTCGGTCTGTCATCAGGCCCAAAAACTTTCTCCACAAAACGGCCATAAAGGAAATAGCCGAGAACAAGAGCCAAAAGGCTCACTACGAAACTAATCATTTCTTGCGTTTATCTGTTTAACGATGCAAAGGTACAAATAAATAAAGTAATAAACAAAGAATTAAGTTTATTTTTCATTACCACATTATTTGTACTCGCTCCATGCCTTAATGCCTATCTTTTCCACCGGTACGGTGCAGAAGGCATTGATGAAGGCGGCAGCCAGACGAGCATTGGTGATCAGCGGCACATTGAGATCGATGGCGGCACGTCGTATCTTGTAGCCGTTAGTCAGTTCATGGGTGGTCAGATCCTTGGGGATATTGACCACCATATCAATCTGATGACTATGGAGCAGGTCAAGGGCCTGAGGCTGCTGACCAATCTCACTGGGCCAGTGGACAAGGGTATTGGCGATGCCATTGTCCGAGAGATACTTCGAAGTGCCGCCGGTGGCATAAAGGTTATACCCATGGTCGACCAACATACGGGCAGCATCCAGCATCTCGGCTTTCTGTTTCGCACCACCGGTACTAAGCAGTACCGTTTTCCGGGGGATGCGATGTCCGACAGAGAGCATGGCTTTGAGCAGAGCCGTGTTCGTATTATCACCAATACAGCCCACCTCGCCAGTCGAAGCCATGTCAACACCGAGCACCGGGTCGGCCTTTTGCAGACGGTTAAAAGAGAACTGACTGGCCTTGATACCCACATAGTCGAGATCGAAGAGATTCTTCGCCGGTCGCTCTACCGGCAAGCCGAGCATGACCTTCGTAGCGAGGTCGATGAGATTAATCTTCAGTACCTTACTGACAAAGGGGAAGGAACGCGATGCGCGCAGGTTGCACTCGATGACGAGGATGTCGTTGTCGCGAGCCATATACTGTATGTTGAACGGGCCATTGATATGAAGGGCCTTGGCTATCTGGCGCGAGATGCGCTTGATACGACGAACGGTCTCTACATAGAGTTTTTGTGGAGGGAACTGGATGGTGGCATCACCGGAGTGCACACCGGCAAACTCGATATGCTCACTGATGGCATAGGCTATAATCTCGCCGTCACGGGCTACAGCATCCATCTCTATTTCCTTAGCATGCTCGATAAATTTAGAGACAACCACAGGGTGATCCTCCGAGACGTTAGCAGCCAGTTGCAGAAATTTCTCCAGTTCGTCCATATTGGAGCATACATTCATAGCGGCACCACTAAGCACATAGGAAGGACGGACTAGAACGGGGAACCCTACCCGCCCCACGAACCGGTTGATGTCGGCCATCGAGGTCAGGGCGCTCCACTCCGGCTGATTGACACCCAGTTCACTGAGCATCTGCGAGAATTTAGCCCGGTCTTCCGCACCATCGATGTCCAGGGCTTGTGTGCCGAGAATTGGCACATGCTGCTCGTCAAGATACATGGCCAGGTTGTTGGGAATCTGACCACCTGTAGAAACGATGACGCCATGTGGGGCCTCCATGTCGATGATATCCATGACACGCTCGAAGGTAAGTTCGTCGAAATAGAGACGGTCACACATGTCGTAATCGGTAGAGACGGTCTCGGGGTTGTAGTTGATCATCACTGAACGCCACCCGTTGTTACGGATGGTGGTGAGAGCCTGTACGCCACACCAGTCGAACTCTACGCTGGAGCCAATGCGATAGGCACCACTACCCAAGACGATGACACTCCGCCCATCGTGCTCATAAGCGATGTCTGAAGTGAGGGTCGATATAGTATCGCAACTTGCGGAACCGCCGTAGGTCAGGTATAGATAGTTGGTCCGGGCGGGATATTCGGCAGCAAGGGTATCAATCTGCTTAACGGCAGGGACAATGCCCTGGTGCTTGCGGGCTTTACGAACCAGAAGCATGGCCTGGTGCATGTTGCCTACCATTTCTTCAAGTCCGATGGCACGGGCAATTTGAAAATCGGTGAAACCATAGACCTTGGCCTCGAGAAAGAGGTCGGCAGGAATACCTGATGCCACTCCCTCTTCACTTGCCTGACGAAGGCCCACTTGCTTCAGGTGCTCGTCGATATCAATGATGTGCTTGAGTTTCTGGAGAAACCACTTGTCGATCCTTGTAAGGTCGTGGATGCGGTCGATGGTGTATCCCGGCAGATGCATCGCCTTCGAGATGACGAAAATACGCTTGTCAGTGGGCTCACGCAGAGCAGCATCGATATCGGGGATACGCAGTTCCTTGTTCTCTACAAAGCCATGCATGCCCTGCCCGATCATACGCAGACCCTTCTGAATAGCCTCCTCGAAGGTACGGCCGATGGCCATCACCTCGCCCACGGACTTCATGCTGGATCCCAGTTCCTTGTCAACGCCATGAAATTTGGATAGGTCCCACCGTGGAATCTTCACCACGACATAGTCGAGAGCCGGCTCGAAAAAGGCTGAGGTGGTCTTCGTCACAGAGTTCTTCAGTTCAAAGAGCCCATAGCCCAGTCCCAGTTTGGCGGCGACGAATGCCAGCGGATAGCCTGTTGCCTTAGAGGCCAGTGCCGACGAACGACTCAAACGGGCATTGACTTCGATGACACGATAGTCTTCTGACTCCGGGTCGAAGGCATACTGCACGTTACACTCGCCGACGATACCGATATGACGGATGATCTTGATGGCCAAAGCACGCAGTTTATGATACTCGGCATTGGTAAGTGTCTGCGAGGGAGCAATGACGATCGATTCACCGGTATGAATGCCCAGCGGATCGAAATTCTCCATGTTACAGACGGTAATACAGTTGTCATACCGATCGCGCACCACCTCGTACTCTATCTCTTTCCAGCCACGCAGACTTTTCTCCACCAATAACTGTGGCGAGAAGGCGAAGGCTTTTTCTGCCAGACGATCCAGTTCGTCCTCATTGTCGCAGAAACCGGAGCCCAGACCACCCAAGGCATAGGCAGCACGCAGGATGACTGGGTAGCCCAGTGAGGCGGCAGCCTGACGAGCCTCGTCGACAGTGGCGCAGGCATGGCTCTTTATGGTCTTCACGCCTATTTCGTCGAGTTTCTTGACAAAGAGTTCGCGGTCTTCCGTATCAATGATTGCCTGAACAGGTGTGCCAAGCACCTTGACACCATATTTCTCGAGCACACCGCTCTGATATAGTTCGACGCCACAGTTGAGGGCCGTCTGGCCGCCAAAAGCCAGCAGGATGCCGTCAGGACGTTCCTTCTCGATGACACGCTCCACGAAATAGGGCTGCACAGGCAGAAAATAAACCTGGTCGGCCACGCCCTCGGAGGTCTGCACCGTAGCGATATTGGGGTTGATTAACACGGTCTCAATGCCCTCTTCCTTCAAGGCTTTCAGGGCCTGGGAGCCGGAATAGTCAAACTCACCGGCTTCGCCAATCTTCAATGCGCCACTTCCCAGAAGCAGCACCTTCTTAATATTCTTCTCTTTCATAGCGTCTTCACAAATCTGTCGAACATAAATTCTGTATCCACGGGGCCTGCGCAGGCCTCCGGATGGAATTGGCTGGAAAACCAAGGATTAGAAAAGTGGACAATGCCCTCGTTGGAGCCATCGTTCAGATTGACAAAGAGTTCGCGCCAGTCCTTGCCCAAGGTAGAGGCATCTACGGCATAGCCGTGATTCTGGCTGGTGATGTAACAGCGACTGGTGCCCACCTCACGCACCGGCTGGTTGTGCGAGCGGTGGCCGTATTTCAGTTTATAGATAGTAGCACCACCGGCCTTTGCCAGCAGTTGGTTGCCCATGCAGATACCACAGATAGGCTTTCTGCTCAACGACATCTGTTTCTTGAGTATATCGACGGCGTCGACGCACATATCGGGATCTCCGGGGCCGTTGGCCAGAAAGAGGCCGTCGAAGTCCATCGACGTGTAGTCGTAGTTCCATGGCACGCGAACCACCTCGACACCACGATTGATAAGGCAGCGAAGGATATTGGCTTTGACACCGCAGTCGACAAGTACTACCTTCTTGCCGGCTCCTTCGTTGTAGTGGATAATATCGGTACACGACACCCGCGCCACCCAGTTGACTGCAGCATAATCCTCGTCGGGCATATTGGGCTCATTGGGCCTGTTAGCCACATTATGCTCATTGGCCCCATTGCCCTCAGCAAACAACAAGCGCCCCATCATCACCCCTCGCTCACGGAGAATCTTGGTCAGCGCACGCGTGTCGATGCCAGTCACACCAGGCACCTTTTCTCGCTTCAGCCAGTCTGACAGGCTCTCGTGGGCGTTCCAATGACTATACTGCTCGGAATAGTCGGCCACGATAATGGCCGTGGCATAAATGCGATCGCTCTCCATGAACGTGGGCAGACCGTTGTCCTCAAAGGAAAATGGCGGCACACCATAGTTGCCCACCAGCGGATAGGTGAGCACCATGATTTGACCGGCATAACTGGGATCGGTCAGGGCCTCTGGATAGCCCATCATGGCTGTGTTGAACACTACCTCACCGGCTACGTTTCCCTCGTAGCCGAATGAGCGTCCATGAAATGTCGTCCCGTCTTGCAGGACTAATGTTACATCTCTCATAATTGTCTTACATTCATCAAAAAGGCGAAACGTCGATAAGACGAATCGCCTTTGGATTTATTCTACAGTTACTGATTTCGCGAGGTTTCTTGGCTGGTCGACATCCTTGCCTTTGCAGACGGCGACATGGTAGGCCAACAACTGGAGTGGAATGGTGGCCACAAGCGGTTCGAGACATTCCATCACTTCAGGCAACTCAATGACTTCGTCGGCTATCTTCGATATCGTATTGTCGCCCTTGGTCACAAGGGCAATCACCCTACCCTGCCTGGCCTTAATCTCCTGAATATTGGAGAGTACCTTCTCGTACATCGCATTATGGGTGGCGATGACTACCACAGGCATATCGGAATCTATCAAGGCTATAGGGCCATGCTTCATCTCGGCAGCAGGATAACCCTCGGCATGGATATAACTGATCTCCTTCAGTTTCAAAGCGCCCTCAAGGGCAACAGGGTAACTGAACCCGCGACCTAAATAAAGGAAATTGTGAGCGTAGGTAAAGGTACGCGCCAGGTCGGCCACTTTGTCGTTAGTCTTAAGCACTTCCTCTATCTTAGCAGGAATTTCGCTCAAGCCCTTGACAATCTTCAGATACTCCTCACGTGCTACAGTCCCCTTAGCCTCTGCCATGGCCAACGCCATCATCGTCAGTACAGTGACCTGACCGGTGAAGGCTTTCGTCGAGGCTACGCCAATCTCCGGACCGACGTGAATATAGGTGCCTGTATCTGTTGCCCGAGGGATTGACGATCCGACAGCGTTGCACACACCATAGATGAAGGCCCCTCTCTCCTTGGCCAACTGTACGGCGGCCAAGGTGTCGGCAGTCTCGCCACTCTGCGAAACAGCCACGACGACATCGTCTTCACCCACCACGGGATTACGATAACGGAACTCAGAGGCATACTCCACCTCCACAGGGATGCGGCAAAGGGTCTCAATGATCTGCTTGCCGATGAGTCCTGCATGCCACGAGGTACCACAGGCCACAATAACCACTCGCTTGGCAGAGAGCAGCGGACGACGATAGTCGATAAGGGCAGAGAGTGTCACATGATTGGCTTCCACATTGACACGACCACGCATGCAGTTGGTCAAACACTCAGGCTGTTCGAAAATCTCTTTCAGCATGAAATGGGGATAGCCTCCCTTCTCTATCTGGCCTAAGTCGATGTCTACCGTCTTCACGGCCAACGCCTGTTCCTTGCCCAGAATGCTGACCACCTTGAGATCTTCGCCCAATCGCAGTACTGCGATATTTTCATCCTCCAGGTAGACCACTTTATCCGTATACTCGATGATAGGACTGGCATCCGACCCGAGGAAGAACTCTCCATCGCCGATGCCCACCACCAACGGACTCTGCTTACGGGCAGCAATAATCTGGGTGGGGTTGCGCTTGTCAATGATGGCAATGGCATAGGCACCGAACACCTGATGCAGAGCCACCTGAACGGCAGTCAGCAGATCAAGGTTTTTACGTTCCATCACATATTCTACCAATTGGACCAGTACTTCCGTATCGGTATCCGACACAAACTGCACGCCCTTGGCCTGAAGGTTCTTCTTAATGTCGGCATAGTTCTCGATAATACCATTGTGGATGATGGCCAGATTCTTCGAAGTGGAATAATGCGGGTGGGCATTGCGGGAGGACGGCTCACCATGGGTGGCCCAACGGGTATGGGCGATACCTACCGTGCCTGACACATCCTTGTCAGAGCAGAACTCCACCAGATTATCCACCTTGCCTTTCGTCTTATAGACGTTCAACTGACTGTCGCCATTGAGCAATGCCACGCCGGCACTGTCATAGCCACGATACTCCAAGCGGCGCAATCCCTTGATAAGCACAGGGAATGCCTCGCGTTTACCTAAATATCCTACGATTCCACACATAAAGCGTTATTGATCGTTTGTGTTTGTGTATTCAAAATGTCGGGTGCAAATTTAATGCTTATTTTCGAGATATACAAAAAATGGAGGCGTTTTTTACGAAACACCTCCATTTTATTAACTTAGTAGAATTTGAAGTAGCGACGGGCATTGTTGTAGGAGATGTCCTCCACCATGCGTGCCAGCGTCTCGCGGTCGTCGGGCAGCAGACCTTTCTCTACGTCATTGCCGAGTAGGTTGCAGAGGATGCGGCGGAAATACTCGTGGCGCGGATAAGAGAGGAACGAGCGCGAGTCGGTGAGCATACCCACGAATCGGCTCAGCAGACCGAGCACCGAGAGAGCGTTCATCTGGCGAATCATGCCATCCATCTGGTCGTTGAACCACCAGCCACTGCCGAACTGTATCTTGCCGGGCTCACCGCCCTGGAAGTTGCCCAGCATGGTGGCAATGACCTCGTTGGCACAGGGGTTCAGCGTATATAATATGGTACGCGTGAGTTTGCCCTCCATGTTGAGTTTGTTGAGGAACTTCGACATAGCCTTGGCGGTGTTGAACTCACCGATGGAGTCGAAGCCGGTGTCGGGACCCAGTTGGTTGTACATGGCGGTGTTGTTGTCGCGGATGGCACCATAGTGGAACTGCTGTGTCCAGCCGGCATCGGCATCCATCTCGGCCATGACGGTGAGGAAGCAGTGCTTGAACTGGCGAATCTCGAAGTTGGAGAGTTGCTGTCCGCGCATGGCCTTCTCGAAGATGGTCTCAATCTGCGAGTCGGTGTACTCCTCGTCGTAGAACTCCTCGATGCCGTGGTCGGAGAGTTTCGAGCCCATCTGCTCGAAGAACTCGTGACGCTTCTTCAGGGCATCAACCATATCGGCAAACTTCACGATGTTCACACCGCTCACCTCAGCGAGTTGCTCCACATACTTGGCAAACTCGGGCTTCTCGATGTTCATGGCCTTGTCGGGACGCCAGGCGGGAATCATCAGAGGATCTTTCGCGCCACGGGTCTTGGCATACTCGATATGGTTGTGCAGGTCGTCAACGGGATCGTCGGTGGTGCAGACACACTCCACGTTGTAGTGGCGCATCAGACCGCGGGCGGTGAAGTTGGGGTCGTTGGCCAGTTTGTCGTTACATTCGTCGAAAATCTCGCGGGCGGTCTTCGGACTGAGCAACTTCTCAATGCCGAAGGCGGTCTTCAGTTCCAGGTGAGTCCAGTGGTACAGGGGGTTGCGGAAGGTGTAAGGCACCG